>NZ_JAJNHQ010000016.1:0-52702 GCF_022386845.1 Mammaliicoccus sp. C-M13
GGTTAAGCCAATCACTCTTTGAAGTACTTTCAGTACTCAATTATTGGAATTAACGTTGACATATTGTCATTCAGTTTTCAATGTTCATTTTAAAAATTTTATGGAGCGGGTGATCGGAATCGAACCGACATCATCAGCTTGGAAGGCTGAGGTTTTACCACTAAACTACACCCGCTTATTCGATTTAAATTGATGAATGGTGCGGCCGAGAGGAGTTGAACCTCCACGGGATTTCTCCCACTAGGCCCTCAACCTAGCGCGTCTGCCATTCCGCCACGACCGCGCATGGTTTGCAGCTCTTTCAATCAATTTCTTATTTAAGTGACTGTCATTAATTATATTACTTAATGTTTACAAAGTCAACAATTTAGTTTAACTTTTTAATGTAATTTTACTTTCTTGAAATTGCCTTAACGTTTTGGTTCGTTTTGTTTAAGCAACGTTTATTATCATACGACGGATTTCTAATTTCGTCAACAACTTTTGTACGTTTTTTTATAAAAAAAGTACTACACTTCAAATTTCTAGTGTAGTACTTTCCTTTAGTTTATTTTTGATACTATTTTTAACTTTCCACCACATCGTCCACATCTATATTTCTGTGTATTTACCTTTTTGATTCTTTTAAATTTCAATTTACATTTAGTACATGTATATACATAATTAGCTCGTTCTTCATAACTTTTAATAGGTTTACAAAATCTCGGTGCATCTACTAATTGTATTAACTGCTTAAAATCTTTATCTCTATGTTGATATCCTTTACCTTCTATATGTAGATGATAGTGGCAAAGTTCATGTTTAATAATATCAATTAGTGCTTTTTCACCGAAATGATTAAGTTGTTCTGGATTAATTTCTATATTATGTGAATTAAGTAGATATCGCCCACCGGTTGTTCTTAAACGTTTATTAAATATTGCTTGATGTTTAAAAGGCTTTTGAAAATACTCCAACGAAATTTGTGAAACAAGTTCTTGTAGTTCATTATTTTCCATTAGGATCTATCATTGTTAGTGATACTTTTTGTTTTTCTAGATTAACATCTAACACCCATACATCTACAATATCTCCAACACTAACAATATTCATTGGATGTTTTACAAAACCTTTAGATAATTTAGATATATGAACTAAACCATCTTGTTTAACTCCTACATCTACGAACGCACCGAAATCTACTACATTTCTTACAGTACCACTTAATGCCATATTTGGTTTTAAATCTTCCATGGATAAAACATCTGATTTCAGAATTGGTGTTTCAAACTGATCACGTGGGTCCCTAAGAGGTGCAATTAGTGAAGAAATGATATCTTCTAATGTAGGCACACCTATATTTAGTTTCTCACTAGTTTCATTTAATTCTATTTTATTTAATTTTTCTTTTAAGTTATCTGTTCCTATATCTTCTTTAGATAACCCTACATATTTAATTAATTCATAAGCTGCTTCATAACTTTCTGGATGTATAGCAGTTTTGTCTAAAGGTTCTGTACCTTCTAAAATTCTTAAGAAACCGATACTTTGTTCAAATGTCTTATTACCTAATCTAGGTACTTTCGCAATTTCAGAATGATGTTTTATAGCGCCTTGCTCTTCTCTAAACTTGATAATATTATGCGCTACAGTATTGCTCAAACCTGATACATAACTTAATAATGATGGTGAAGCTGTGTTTACATCAACACCAACTTGGTTTACAGCAGTTTCTACAACGAATTTTAAAGTTTCTGATAAACTCTTTTGGTTAACATCATGCTGATATTGTCCTACACCTATTGATTTAGGATCAATCTTCACTAATTCACTCAATGGATCTTGTACACGTCTACCTATTGACACTGCACTTCTTTCCTCAACTTTAAAGTCTGGGAATTCTTCACGTGCAACTTCCGAAGCTGAATATACTGATGCTCCCGCTTCGTTAACAATTATAAACTGACAAGATAAGTTATGTTTTTTTATCATTTCTGCCACAAATTGTTCCGACTCTCTACTTGCAGTACCATTACCTATAGCAACCAGTTCAATCTGATGCTTATTAACCATATCTAAAAATACTTTTTCCGATTGTTCTATTTTAGATACTGGTGGATGAGGATAAATTACATTCTTATCTACAAATGAACCGTACTCATTTATTACTGCTAATTTACAACCAGTTCTATAGGCTGGATCTAGTCCTAATATCTTTTTACCTTTCAATGGAGGTTGTAATAATAAGTTCTTCAAATTCTCAGAAAAAATTTCAATAGCATGATTTTCAGCTTTTTGAGTTAATTCAGTTCTTATTTCTCTTTCAATTGATGGTAATATTAAACGTTTTAAACCATCTTGTATTGCTTCTTTTATAACTTCAAAATGTTTATGCTTTTCACCAATATATTGTTTTATCAAATATGACTCTAACTTTTCTTGGTCTATATCGAAACTTACTTTTAGTACACCTTCAGTTTCGCCACGATTAATTGCCAACACTCTATGAGGTACGATTTTTTTAATAGGCTCTTCATATTCGTAATACATTTCAAATATATTTTTTTCGTCTTCTGCTTTTTTCTTTTTCTCAGTTACGAGTTTACCTTGAGTTTCAATTTGATTTAATATGTATTTTCGGTATTTTGGTTCATCAGAGACAATTTCGGCGATTATATCTTGTGCACCTTTAATAGCGTCTTTTTCTGATTTAACTTCTTCAGTAATATATTGAGCCGCTTCATCTTCAAGTGTATGTGTATGTGTATGTGTATCTTCACCTTTAATAATCCATGTTGCTAAAGGCTCAAGCCCTTTTCTTTTTGCTTCTGTTGCTCTCGTTTTTTTCTTTTTCTTAAATGGACGATACAAGTCTTCTATTCTTTGAAGTTTTGTTTGTTTTAAAATATCATTTTTTAAATCTTCAGTAAGCAACCCTTGTTCATCGATAAGTCGTATAACTTCTTCTTTTCGTTTCTGTAAATTAACAGCATAATTATATTCAGTTTCTATAAGTTTGATTTCAACTTCATCTAATCCACCTGTTAGTTCTTTTCTGTATCTCGCAATAAAAGGAACTGTATTCTTATCTTCTAGCAATTCTAGAACTGTTTTAATTTGTTTTTCTGAAAACGGATGGTTATTTTTTATAATGTTAATCAATTCTTGATTCATAGTTGCCTCCTAAAAATGTTTATAATTTATTTTAACATAAATCACGAAATTGAAATTATTGCTAACTTATTATTAATATAAAAAAGTCCGAGACATAAATAAATGTCCCAGACTCACTATCGTTATAGTTTATTCACTTCATGGCTGCTTCTTGCAATTTTTTAATTGCGGTTCTTTGTAATCTAGAAACATGCATCTGGCTAAGTCCAATTTTTTCTCCAGTTTCTTTCTGACTCAAGCCTGTTATAAACGTGTATTGAATGATTTCCCGTTCACGCTCTGTTAATATTGGTAGAATTTTTTCAAGTATCATTCTTTTTTCAGTTAAATCGTAACCTTCTTCTGAATCTCCCATTATATCTAACAGCGTAACAGTCGATCCATCTTTATCTGCTTCAATAGTGTGGTCGACACTCAATGCATTATAACTTTGTCCCATTTCCATAGCTTCTAATACATCTTCTTCTGTTACTTCTAACCTATTTGCAATTTCAATAATTTTAGGCGAACGACCTAATTCATTCGTTAACTCTTCATTAGCTCTTTTAATCTTTGGGCCAATTTCTTTAATTCTTCTAGGAACGTGTACACTCCATGTTTTGTCTCTAAGATATCTTTTAATTTCACCAATTACTGTCGGCACTAAAAAAGCTTCGAATTTACGTTCGAACGATGTATCAAATCTTTTAATTGCGCCTAACAACCCGACCATACCTACTTGAACGAGATCTTCATGGTGTGCTTGACCTTTAGAATATTTATAAGCTAATGATTCGATTAACTTTTGATAATGTAATACAAGTTTTTCTTGAGCATCATTATTATTATTTTCCTGATAGTCTGCAATCCATGCATTTATTTCATTTGGTGAAACTTCTTTATAAGCTTTGGACTCTTCCGTCATGTGTTTGCACCTGCTCTTTAGATAAATACTTTATCATACTTATTGTAACACCAGCGTCTTTTTGAACACTCACTTCATCCATTAATGATTCAATAAGAAACAAACCTAATCCGCCTTGTCTCATGAAATTAACATTATCACTTTCTTGATATGGACCTAACACTTTTTTTGCTTCTTCATAGTTAAAGCTTTTACCTGAATCAGAAACGATAATTTCAATTTTATCTGTATATACAAGATAACCGATAAGTATTTCTCCATCAACTTTATCACTATAAGCATGTTTCACTGCGTTTGTGACCGCTTCTGATACTGCAATTTTTGAGTCTTCTATATCTTCATATGAAGCACCAGCACGATTGAAGACACCAGATAATGTTAATCTTACTAGTCCTACGTATTCCGCTGCTGCAGGAAATCTCATCTCTATATAATCATAGTTAGATGTCATTTTATTTTACCTCCGTTCCCTTGTTGACATGCATGAGTTCTTTAAGACCCGTAATTTCAAATAATCTTTCAATTCTTTCTGATACGCCGAGTACATATAAAGATTTCCCATGCTCGTTTAATGATTTTAATGTGCCAACAAATAAACCTAAACCGGTAGAATCTAAATAACTCACATCTTGCAAGTTTACATGTATATCATGAGTTCCTTTTTGTCTAATTGGTTGTAAAACTTCTTGTAGTTCTGGCGCAGTGTATACATCTAATTCACCGCCAACCTTTATTTCGTAATAATTTTCATGTTCTGTTGTTTCAATGTTAAGATTCATTCTTCCTTACACCCCTACTTATATTAGACTTTCATCATTAATATCTACCCTATATATTTAATATTAATCTTATTATTTTACACGTTTTACAATTAATATCGTTAAGTCATCTCGTTTGTTAGGATTTTGAAGCTTCACAAGCTCTTCATATAGTATTTGTACGATATCTTGTGGATGTAACTGTTTATGTTCTTTTATCATATTAAGTAAATCTTTAGTTTTGATGAATTCATTTTGCTGATCTCTTAATTCAGTAACGCCATCTGTAAATACTATAATCATATCTTGCAATTCAATTTTAATTTCGCTTTGTTTATACCTTGTATGTTTATTTACACCAAGTACAATTCCTCTTTCGGTCATTTCCTCAAACTCTCCAGTTTGATCTCTGTATATATAACCAGGTTCATGACCAGCAGAGCTATAATAAAGCATATTATTAATTTCCTCATAAAGTCCATAAAACATCGTGACAAACATATTTTGGTTAACGTTTTTTTCGACTACTCGGTTTAAACGTTTTAAACCATCACTTGGTAATTGAGAATGGCCGTATGAGTCCATTCCAAATTTAATCATACTCATCGCAAGTGCTGCAGGGATACCTTTCCCTATAACATCTGCCACTGCAAAGCTCATTGTGCCATCATTATGGTCAATCAAATTGAAGTAATCTCCACTTACTCTTTGTGCTGGCACAGAAATTGCCCCAATTTGAATGCTATCAAACTGAGGGATTTGGGGTTTCAGCATCGTTTGTTGTAGACTTGACGCCACATCCATTTCCTTATCATGAATTTTAATCTTGTTTAACAATTTCTTATAATCTCTATATGTGAAACCATAGCCAATGATTACTTCTATTAATACGTCAAAAGAACTTACAATCTGTTGTTTTGTTAAATCATTTTGATCGCGAATGATTTCTAAATGCAATTGCACGATTTCTTCTGGCGAAACATTATCTTCAATTGCTTCATTAGAATAAGTTTGGCAATTTGATAGAATATCATCATTTGAAGTATTTACGTATTCTAACAATAATTGTTGATAATATTGCTTCTTCTGTTCTGACACAAAGTCACCTCGTTTCTAAAAGACTAAAAAAGCTTTAGGCTAATCCTAAAGCGATTGTTGCTTTAAAAGATGTATAATTCTTCTAAAACATATATTCAATATCCTATGTATTACCTAATGTATCAAATTTATATTGCAAAGTGAGATTGAGGCTAATTGCAATTGCAGAATCAACCTCTTTCATCTTTGCATCAGATAAATATGTTAATTTTTCTTTCAACCGTTTCTTATCGATTGTTCTAATTTGTTCTAGCAAAATAACTGAATCTCTATCTAGTTTATATTTCGCTGCTTCAATTTCTACATGTGTAGGTATTTTAGCTTTATTAATCTTCCCAGTAATCGCTGCTACAATAACAGTCGGACTATATCTATTACCTGTGTCATTTTGTATAATAACGACTGGTCTTGTTCCCCCTTGTTCAGAACCAGTTACTGGAGAAAGATCTGCGAGATATACATCTCCTCTTCTCATTTATTCACCTTGTTGAGAAGTTAAGTGTGACTCATTAGAATCACAAGCTTCACATTCACTATAATATGCTTCAGACGCAAGGGAGAGATTTAAATCAGCCATATAACGGTATCCTTCTTTCAGTGTTTGTTCTAAACTTTGATTGCGATTTTGTGTTAACGATGTCATAACAAATACCTCCAGATTAATTAAGCGTTAAAATTATGAAAATTAAGTTATTAATATCATAACAAATGTATTTAGTTTTGACTATATCATTTTAGTAATTCATTTGTAATTTCACTATTTTCACCTGCGTAATATATACGTGGTAATCGTTTTTTCAGATTACAAAGCACCTCATAATTTATTGTATCTAAAGCGTTTGCAATTTTTTCAGCTGACTGTTCCGAATCTATATCGTTATCCATGAGAATAACCTTATCTCCAACTTCTACATCATCAGGTACTTTAATCATTGTTTGATCCATGCAAACTCTACCTATTACAGGGCACTGAGAACCATTGACATTAACATACGTATTTTGCATTTTTCTTAAATAACCGTCTGCATAACCAATAGGCAAAGTTGCTACTTTCGTTTTTTCTGAGGTCGTGTACGTTGCTCCATAACTAACAGTATCGCCTGCTTCGAGATATTTAGTTTGAACAACTTCTGTTACAAGTTGTGCTGCTGGCTTTAATTTCAAGTTTGAAATTTCTTGTATATATTGTGATGGATAATATCCATATAGTGAAATACCAAACCTTACAGCAGTACAAATAGATGCGTCATATCTTAAAGCACCAGCAGAATTTTGAGCATGAACATACTCTGGAGTATGTGAAGATTCTACAAATTTCTCGAATAAATTATATTGTTGTTCAGAAAAGTCATTTGGTTCATCAGCAGATGCAAAATGGGTATAAACACCTTCAAAAATTAAACGTTCATTCGTTTCAATCGTATTAATGACATGTTGGTATGATTCGATACTTCTCAGTCCGATTCTACCCATTCCTGTATCTATTTTAACATGCATCCAAAGTGGCTTATCTGTTTCATCATTTAAATATTCAATTGCACTTGATAACCATTCTTCTGATGGCACCGTTACTGCTACTCTATGTTGAACTGCTTTATTAATATCTTGAGTGTTGATTACACCTAATACTAGAATCTTAGCTTTAATACCATGCATTCTCAGTTCTATTGCTTCGTCTAAAGTAGCAACAGCAAAAAAGTCTACCCCTTCATTCATAAGATATGTTGCTATTGGCACACTTCCTAATCCATATCCATTAGCTTTAACTACCGCCATAATCTTTTTATTTGGGTGTAAACGGCCTACTGCTTGATAATTTTCTAGAATCGCCGGTAGATCAACGTTGATATAAGTTGGCCTATAATATTTTTCGGACAACAGCAAAGCACCTCCTTGTATAATATTTGTATTTTATCATATCGCTGTTATTCTTGCTTACTATTATCCACTTCTACTACAACAAATGCTTCCGCGTACGATTGAGTATGTGCAATGGAAACATGCGTTATAAATCCCTCACATTTAATATTCGGTTTCCCTTTTGAATCAGGTAAACAATTAACAGAATGAAATCCATAATCTTTTCCTATACCTGTTCCCATTGCTTTAGTAAAAGCTTCCTTTACAGCAAATCTACCTGCCAAAAATTCTACTTTCCTATCTTCTAAAGAAATGTTATTAAAAATTTCTATTTCATCATCTGTGAGTATTTTTTGTGCCATTGATGGTCGTTTATTATACCAATCACGAATGCGGTCAATCTCAATTAAATCAATCCCTACTCCGTGAATCATACGTTTTCACCTTCATTTTCATATTCATCTTTATTATCATCAATTCTATTTTGTATAGAACGTTTAATTTCGTTTGCTATATCAACTTTTAAATATTTTAATCCGCTATTTCCACCTGCAGTAGATAATGAAATACTAGCTAAGTTAAATTTTCTCATGAAAAAACCTTCATACAAGTCAACATTCTGAATTCTACCCATCGGTATTGTCGATTCTTCAATCATAAAAATACCTGATTTAATATTTACTTCATCATTTGTTATGTCATAACGGAAATTGCGGTACATATAATATGGTTGAATGATTAAGCCATATATACCAATAATCAAACCTATTCCAATAGGAATTAATATAAACCATTTCGAAATATCTGTTAACCACAATTTAAGTACGACAAACATAGCGATTGTTATGATTAAAATTATTGCTAAAGTAATCAGAGTACCTATTCGTTCAACTGTTTTTCCTTTTGGATCCATTTTATGTTTAGGAAGCATCTTCACTTACCTCCTTTTCCTTATACCAATTATAAATATCGATAGCGTCTTTTTTATTAATAAATCTCAAGCCTTTAGATAACATTCCATTGCCATATGCAAGATGAATATTAAAATGTGCTATATCTTTTCTTTTAATAATAGGATTTTCGCTTAACTCATACGTTAAAATTTTATCTCTATTTGCCCAAATTGTTTCATATTCAAATGGCGATGCATTTAAAATACTAATCGAATCATCAAATACTTTAAATCCGGATTTTGTAGTTTGAACAGTCGCATATAATAACATGATTAAAATAATTGCCGCTCCTATAATCCAAGTGTATGACCATAAGTATATTTGTATAGGTAATACAATAGCGATAATAAATAAGCTTGGAATAAAAATTCTTCTTCTAATTCCTTGTAATGGTAATCCTTGTTTTACTGGTTTAAATTGAAATTGTGGAATAATTTCTTCAAGTAACTTGTATGCTTTCTGTTTCTTTAAAAATGGTAATATCGTTACATGTGTAACATCTAACTCTTCAGCATTCTCAAAATTACCATCTGTCGTTATAATTGCAGAAATTTTAGTATAACCAATCATTCTTCTAAAAAGTGTTTCTTCTTCTTTCAATGCTTGAATTCTTGTAATTGGTACTGTTCTTTTCTTAACTGTTAACAATCCGTATTTTACAGTTAAAAGTTCTCCGTCAAACGTTAGCTGATACCTAAAGTTCTTAACAAAGACAATTAATGAACCAATAATATAACTCAATATAACAAATATTACGCCTAAACTTACCATAATAACTGTTAAATTAACAAATTGGTTAATAAGCGGATCTATTAATGCTTCGACATCCATAACTTGTGCTAAAAAGCCATACAGTGACCCTAAAGCTGCGAACACTATTAAAATACCACCACTTGTAAAACTCATCTTCAATAATTCTTTTACTGATAATCTGTAGAAAACGACATCTTCTTTCTCATTTATCGTTTCTTGTTCATTTTCATTTCGTTCTTCTTTATGTTCATCATTTAAATCAGCATCATTATCACTAACTTTACTATTTGCATTTTTAATTTTATTTTTTCTTTCTTTTATGTAATTAGATAAATCATCGCTTTGTTTTTTAGTGACCGTATCTAGTTCTATACCATCACTTGCAGTTTTTACACTTAGATTAACACCACCTAATATTTGATGGACTATATTTTGAGATGTATCCATAGATTGTATACGTGCAATGTTTAGTTCTTTTCTATTTTTAGAAAAAACGCCCCATGTCATAATAAGTTGGTCATTTTCAATCCAATATCTTGTTTTGTATATTTTAATACTTTTAGTAATTGTGCCCAATACTGAAAAAATTAAGATAGCCCCTGGAAATATTAACTCGAAAATATTATCGAATCCACTTCTAATTACTAAAAAGATACCTATAATTAAAGGGAATAAATTGGATTTTATAGATTGTAATAGTCCACTGACATATGAGATTGGATGTAATTTTTGAGGATTAAACATCATCTGTCACCTCTTTTACTTTAGTAATGATTTTCTTCCTTGTTTCTTCGGCTAATTTTCGATTAACCATTGGTAGTCTGATCTTACTGCCCGCTGTTACGACTACAACGAAATATATATTAAATCTTCTAGAAATTGGTCCATGTTCAATTTCAATAAATTGAATTCTATTAATAGGCTGTACTGAACGCTTTTGATAATATAACCCTTTTTGAATTTCAATTGAGTGTTTACTTATTTCAAATGAAGTTCGCTTCAATCGTATAATTGGATTTATAAAACCTAAAACAATTATGATTACTAATAAGGCTGTAACAGGATAAATTAGAAAATGCCACCAATCAAACCTTTGCCATAACCAAATAAAAACACTGTATAACAAAATTAAAAAAACAATTGAAATACAATGATCGATATAATCATATTTTATAGATTGCTTTGGCATTTTGTTATCTAAAACTTTTTTATACATACTATCTCCTTCTCCATTACAATTTAGGTGTATTATATCATAAAAAAAGACGCATAACCTTTGAGATTATGCGTCTTTTTTAATTATTATTTTGAATGCTCAGCGAATGTTCTACCTGAGAATTGTTTTTTTGAACGTGGTTTACTAGGTTTATTATTTTTACCTTTATTACGGTCAAAATTATTGTTTTTATCATTGCTACGACGTTTGTTTTTGCCATCAAATCTAGTTCTAGATTTACCACGACTACCGCCACCACTGCGGTTGCCTTGTTTACCTTTGTAACCTGATTTTTTAGATAATGGTTTTTCAAATGTTAATTGTACGTCAGCCTCATCATTAGATTTAATTAATTCTTGTAATAAAGCTGCTACTAATTTTTGATTACCGTATTCACTGATTAATTCTTCAGCAATTTTTTCGATACGGCCTTCAATTGGGTTTTCTACCCATTTTTTAACTTTATCTTTAACATCTGATTCTTTTGCTTTCATTACTTCACCTGGTGTTGGTGGACGTAAAGCAGTCATTTGACGTTTGTTTGCTTTTTCAATTTGACGGATATAATCCATTTCAATTGGGTTAACAAATGTTACTGCAGCGCCTTTTTTACCTGCTCTACCTGTACGACCAATACGGTGAGTATAGCTTTCAGTATCTTGAGGAATATCAAAGTTATAAACATGACTTACGCCAGAAATATCTAATCCACGTGCCGCTACATCAGTAGCAACTAGAATATCAATTTGGTCATTTTTGAATTTTTTCAATACTTCTAAACGTTTAGCTTGTGTAATATCTCCGTGTAAACCTTCAGCACGATAACCTTTAGTGATTAAAGCACTTGTTAATTCATCTACACGTCTCTTTGTACGGCCAAATACAATTGCTAATTCTGGATTTTGTACGTCTAGTAAGTTTGTGAAAGTTTCGAACTTCTCAAGTTCTTTAACAATAGTATAATATTCATCAATTTGAGGATCAGAAAGTTCGTTTGACATCGTCTTAACGATTTTAGGGCTCTTCATGAATTTTTGTACTAATTCTTGAATTGCTTTAGGCATAGTAGCAGAGAATAGTAATGTTTGACGATTTTCACTTGGAAGTTTAGACATTATAAATCTCATATCATCTATAAAGCCCATGTTCATCATTTCATCTGCTTCATCTAATATTAAAGTGGTAATAGAATCTGTTTTTAACGTTTTTCTATTTAAGTGGTCAATAACACGTCCAGGAGTACCTACTACAATTTGAGGTCCTTTTTTCAATGATTTAATTTGTCTATCGATTGGCATACCACCAAATACAGTGATAACATTTACGTTTTGACCTTTACTAAAGGTACGTAATTGTTCTGCTACTTGCATTGCTAATTCACGCGTCGGTGCAAGTATTAATGCTTGTACGCCTTGTTTGTCGGCTACTTTATCTATTAATGGAATACCAAAAGCACCTGTTTTACCTGTACCAGTTTGTGCTTGACCTAACACATCTGTACCATTTAATGTATGTGGAATACTCTCCACTTGAATAGGTGTTGGTTCAGTAAATCCCATTCCGTCCAAAGCGTTTAAGGTAGCTTCGGAAATACCTAATTCTTTAAATTTTTGCAAAATAATTCTCCTTTTATATAGTTAATTCTCTCGTCTTTTTTATTCAACTTCTATATACTACCACCCTTTTTACAATAGCGCAATCTGATAAAACTGTAGTTTACATTTAATTTTCACTAATTAAAATGCAAAAAAACTGCGCTAAAAAAGGGTTTAGCCCAGTTTTAAAATATTTTTTTATTTTTAAATATAAATTTTTCAACTTCATAAAAAACAGTTTTATTAACTTTTGATATACAAATTTCATGTGGTCCTCTATCAACTTCTACCAATTTAGCATGTTTCATTCTTTTAACTAATTGACGAGATTTTTCAATTGGTACTAGTCCATCTATTGTACCATGTATAATTAAAGTTGGTGAAACTATTTGTTCTGGTATATATAAAGCTCTTTGTTGTAATTTCTTAAACGATAGAAAGGATTCAAAATTAATTCTAATTGTTCTTAGGAGAATCATTTCTAAAATTTTAACATCAGCGTATCTCATGTTATTAATAAATCTATATGGATTTTTAGCTAAATATTTAATATTAACATTCTCATAAGCTGGCGCTATCAAAACTAATTTGTCTGGAGGATGTATTTTAGCAAGTAACCCTGCAATGATTCCTCCCATAGAAAAGCCTACTATAACAATTTTATCTACTTTTTTACTTAGCAGCTCGTATGATTGTTTCGCTTTTTCGAACCACATATCTTCGTCTGTTCCTTTTAATAATAGAAGTGAACCATGTCCTGGATATTCTGGTGCTTCTAGCATGAAATCATAGCGTTCACTTAAATACTCAATCAATGGTAATAATTCGTATCTGCCACCTGTGTACCCATGTAAAAAAAGTATGCCTAATTTCATTTTAGTTCATCAATAATCGTTTCAAGTGACATTCCTCTCGAACCTTTAAATAAAGTGACAGAATCAGAATTTAAATGTTTGCTTAAATATGTTTTTATATCTTCTTTGTTTTCAAAATGACGAGCATCAGTTACAAAGCCTTGTGCCTTATTATAAATATGCGCCGCTTCTTGTCCATAAGTTAAAAGTCTTTGAATATCTTTACCTTCAAAATATAACCCCACTTGTTCATGCATATCTTTACTGATAGAACCTAATTCTAATACATCTGCTAAAACAATTGTTTTATCTTTTTGTTCTATATTATGAAGTGTATCAATTGCTGCTTTCATGCTCGTAGGACTAGCATTATAAGCATCGTTTATAAATAAACCATATTGAGATGTATCAATTTGTTGCATTCTCATGTCTGTAATCGTTAAATCTGCAAGTGCATTTTGTATAACATCATCAGTTACACCTAACTGCTTAGCGACTTGAATAGCATATGTTGCATTTTTCACGTTATGTGCACCTAATATATTTAAATGATAGACAATATGTTCATTATTCAAATTAAAGTTAATACCACTACTTGAAGTTTGGTTCGTATATATTTTAACTTTATTTTGATCATTGAGACCAACAGAAATTGATGACTTATCTAATTCTGCAACTAATGGTTGAAGTAACGGTTCATCACCATCGTAAATCAAGATGCCATTGTCATTTAAACCTTCAGCGATTTCGAATTTAGCTTTTGCTATTCCTTCTCTAGATCCTAAATCTTGCATATGTGATTCGCCAATATTTGTGATTATTGCAATATCTGGTTGTGCAATTTTCGTTAATTCTCTTATTTCTCCAAAGCCGCTCATACCCATTTCTAATATAGAAACTTCAGTGTCTTCATCTAAATCCAATATCGTAAGCGGGCAACCAATTTCATTATTATAATTACCTTGTGTTTTTTTTACTTTGAAGTTTTGACGAAGTACACTTTCTACCATATCTTTAGTTGTTGTCTTACCATTTGAACCAGTTATAGCAACAACTTTTGGATTCACATATTTTAAATATGCTTTAGCTAAATCTTGAAGAGCTTTTAAAGTATCTTCTACTTGAATAATCGGACCTTCAGGTGGATTTGGTATGTCTTTTTGCCAAAAGGCAGCACCTGCTCCATCAGCTAAAGCTTGTTTAACAAAACGATGTCCATCAACGTTCTCTCCTTTAAATGGAATGAACAATTGTCCTTTTGTTAAGCTTCTAGAGTCAATACAAGTACCGTCAACATATGTGTCTAAAAATTCATCTTGAACTTCGCAATCTATCCAATCTTTTATTTTACTTAATTTAAATTTCATACGTATAACCCTCAGTCAATTTTGTATTTAATTTCTTTTTTACTATTATATCTCTCAATAGCAAGTTCAATTAACTTTGTAATTAATTCAGTATAGCTAAGATTCATGTTTTCCCATAATAATGGATACATACTATACTGTGTGAAGCCTGGCATTGCATTTGTTTCATTTATATATATAGTGTTATCTTCTGTTAAGAAGAAGTCTGCTCTTGCTAAACCAGAACAATCAGTTGCTTTGAAAGCTTCTATTGCCATATTACGTAGAGTAGTTGCAGTTTCATCATCTATATCAGCAGGAATTTGAAGTTTTGCCTTCCCATCCTGATATTTAGATTTATAATCGTAGAATTGAACTTCTTTTACAACTTCACCAGGTAAAGTTGTTTCAGGATAATCATTTCCCAATACTGCAACTTCTATTTCTCTCGCGTCAACACCTTGCTCAATAACAAGTTTACGATCGAATTGAAAAGCTTCTTTAATGCCTTCAAGTAATTCTTCTTTATTTGTACACTTACTTATACCAACACTTGAACCTAAGTTAGCTGGTTTAACGAACACTGGGTATTCTAATTTGTTTTGTATAAGTTCTATAATATTATGTTCATACTTTTCATATTCACTTTTTAAAAAGCTGACATATGGTAACTGAGGTAATCCTCTATGTGCAAATAAATGTTTCATCACTAATTTATCCATACTACTAGACGCAGCTAGTACCCCGTTTCCAACATAAGGTATATCTAAGACTTCGAATAAACCTTGTATTGTACCGTCTTCACCATTAGGTCCATGTAATAATGGGAATACCGCATTATACGGTTCACCGTGATTACTTTGTTCTAATAGTCTTGAGATAGGTGTTAATTCGTCAGATTGAAGACGTAGCTTTTCAATATCTTCAATTTTATAATCGATGGACTCTGCTCCTTTTATCCAATCACCATCATTTGTTATGTAAATAATATCTACGTTATATTTATTTAAATCTACTGCATTTATCACATTTTGTGCTGTGAGAATAGATACATCATGTTCTGCGCTTTTCCCACCATAAATGATACATATATTTTCTTTAGACATTAAGACGCCCCCATGTAAATTAGTAGACTACATTTTATCATGTTTTTAATGATTGTTGCACCTTTCTACATCTTTAATTTAAAAATTAACTTCTTGAAAATGGCAAAATTGTACCATCTTATGTACAATCGAGTTATAATGGAAAATATGTAATTTAGCGTTAATTAAAGGAGTATATTAATGGAAACTTCTACTCGTACATTAAATAAGTCATTTATTCAAAGAATCGATTGGCGATTAATATTTATCGTCCTTCTTCTATTTGCAACAAGCTGTTTAATTATCAATTCAGCAATGTCTAGTGGACAATATGGAACAAACTTTTTGTTAAAACAAGTTTTGTATTATGCCATGGGCTTTATTTTGGCCATAATTTTAATATTTATATCGCCAAAAACAATACGTAAATATGTATGGATTGTTTACATCTTAGGTAACCTGTCTTTAGTTGGTTTATTAGTGTCACCTGAATCAAGTTTTACACCGATTATTAATGGCGCTAAAAGTTGGTACAGACTTGGACCAATAAGTGTTCAACCATCCGAGTTTATGAAAATTATATTAATATTGGTGTTAGCAAATGTTGTTTACCAACATAATAGGTTTACATATAATAAATCAATAACAAGAGATTTTAATTTATTATTCAAAATCTTCTTAACTTCTCTCGTTCCAATGGGATTAATCTTGTTCCAAAACGATTTAGGGACGACTTTAGTTTTAATAGCGATTATTTTAGGTGTTATTATCGTATCAGGCGTTACGTGGCGAATTTTGGCTCCAGTGTTTATAGCATTATTTGCTTTTGGATCTAGTGTTATTTTGCTAATGATTTATAAGCCAAGTATCATTGAAAAAGTTTCAGGCGTTCAAACTTATCAATTTGGACGTATTAATTCTTGGTTAGATCCATACACATATAGTTCTGGAGACGGGTATCATTTAACAGAATCTTTAAAAGCAATCGGTTCCGGCCAAATATTCGGTAAAGGACTGAATAACGGCGAAGTATATATACCAGAAAACCATACCGATTTTATTTTCTCTATAATTGGTGAAGAGTTTGGTTTTATTGGAACAATAGCGGTGCTTATAATATTTTTAATGTTATTCTTCCATCTCATAAAACTGGCAACGACTACTTCGCACCCGTTCAATGCTATTTTCATCATTGGTTATTTAACATTTGTACTATTCCATGTTGTACAAAATATTGGTATGACGATACAGTTGTTACCTATTACAGGTATACCTTTACCGTTTATTAGTTACGGCGGATCTTCACTATGGTCACTTATGGCCGGCATAGGTATTATCCTATCAATTTATTATCATGAAAAAGATAAATTTGCAGTAGTCAAAGAAGATAAATAAAAAAAGGATTTATTCATTAGATAAAAACCTAATGAATAAATCCTTTCTTATTTGAGAATGAAGATATTTATTCCAAACTCAATTTATACACAATCTACTGAACAATTATTTCAATTTATTTGTAGCTACGTTTGGTAAACTGCGCATAATCTCAATGCGAGACTTTGTTTCTGTTATGTTTACGCCTAATGATGATAAAAGTTTGACCACATTCTTTACCTTTGACTTAGGTTGTTTCATGGGTACCACCTCTTATTCAAATTAAATATCTTATTATCATTTTACATTATTATATAGTATTTGACTATACTTCAAATGGACTATTTTGTTATTTTTCTATATATTTTGTTAATTTATACTAAAATTTTAACATTTATATCTTAAATAACTTCATATCCTGCATCAAAAATTGCATTTTCAATATTATCTATGCTTGCTGGATCTTCAAATACAACACGCACTTGATTATCTTCAGGGCTTGCTACAACTTCTTTAACACCAATTAATTGCCCTACTGATTCTTCTACAGCTTGTTTACAATGAGCACAACTCATTCCTTCAACATCTATGATACGCTCTTTCATTATGAACATCTCCTAATCATATTTTTATTTATTTACATTGATTTATATATATACCTATTTTGTTTAATTATATGTATATATATGAAAATGGTCAAATACAACCTTTCCATTTTTATTTTAAATGTATTATACTAGTTTAAAGATACAGAAATGGAGGCATTGATATGAATTTTGTACCAAATTTTTCATTTGATTTTTCTCTTATTATATCAGTGCTATTGGTATTGGCATTTATATTAAACGTTGTATTTGGATTTGTTATCATATTCCTAGAACGTAGAGAAGCGAGCGCAATTTGGGCATGGTTGTTAGTATTATTATTCGTACCATTACTCGGTTTCTTTTTATACTTATTATTTGGTAGACAGATTCAGAATAAAAGCATCTTTAATTTAGATGAACAAGATAAAATAGGTTTAGAACATATTGTTAATGAACAACTTAAAGCAATTGATGAAAATAATTTCGAAGTAGATAAACCAGAAATCGCGAATTATAAACATTTAATTCATATGCTTTTATACAATAATTCAGCCTTTTTAACAACTGATAATAAAGTGAAAATTTTTACTGATGGCAATGATAAATTCGATGCATTAATCGAAGATATTAGAAATGCTAAACATTACATACATATTCAGTATTATATTTTTAGAAAAGACAATCTAGGTAAAAAAATATTAAACGAACTCGAGAAGAAATTACACGAAGGCTTAGAAGTCAAAATGTTATATGATGATATGGGCTCACGTAAACTTAACCTTTCATCATTCAAAAAGTTTAGAGAAATTGGCGGAGAAGTGGCAAGTTTCTTCCCTTCTAAATTACCTCTCATTAACTTTAGAATGAACAACCGTAATCATAGAAAAATCGTAGTGATTGATGGCGAAGTTGGTTATGTTGGTGGATTTAATGTTGGCGATGAATATTTAGGACTAGATAAAAAGTTCGGTTATTGGAGAGATACGCATTTACGATTAGAAGGCGACTCTGTTAATGCCTTACAACTTAGATTTATGATGGATTGGAACTCTCAATCAACACGTGACAAAATGCGTTATGAATCAAGATACTTCCCAGATGTTGAATCTGGAGGAAAAGTTGGTGTACAAATTGCTTCCAGTGGTCCCGACGAAGACTGGGAACAAATCAAATATGGTTATCTTAAAATGATTTCAGAAGCTAAAAAAAATATCTATATTCAAACACCATATTTTATACCTGATTCATCATTCTTGGACGCTGTGAAAATAGCTGCATTATCTGGTGTAGATGTGAACGTCATGGTACCTAATAAACCAGATCATCCTTTTGTTTATTGGGCTACTTACGCTAATGTTGGTGAATTAATAAAAGCCGGCGTTAATGTTCATATATATGAGAAAGGTTTCATTCATTCAAAAATGGTCGTTATAGACGACGAAATTGTAAGTATCGGTACGGCTAATATGGATAACAGAAGCTTCGTATTAAACTTTGAAGTCAATGCATTCATTTATGATGAGGAAATAGCTGAATCATCAAGATTAGCATATCAAAACGATATGAAACATTCTTCAACATTAACTATTGAAAAATATGATAGTAGAAGTACATGGATAAAACTTAAAGAAGGTTTAGCTCGATTGCTAACACCACTTCTTTAAACAATATGAGAGTGAGACAAAATCTTATTTTGTGAAAAAGATTTTGTCTCACTCTCAATCACCTTTACCAATATAATATACAGTCCGGGACAATTATTTATGTCCCGGATTTTTTTAAGGAGAAAATGATATGGATAAACAATGGATTATAAAAGAGGCTGAACGTCATGCCCGTTCATTACACAAAGAGGATACAACGGGTCATGATTTTGAACATATTATGAGAGTGAGACATCTCGCTTTAGATATAGCTAAACATGAAAAAATAGATACTTTCATAGTAGAACTAGCAAGTTTGCTCCATGATTCTGTAGATAGCAAATTATTTAAAGACGCAAATAAAGCTTGGGATAATTTATACGTATGGATGAACAAAGTACAACTTTCAACTGAAATACAAAAAGAAATCATTCATATTTTAAAATACATCAGCTATAAAGGCGGCAAAAATAAAGGTAAGCTTAATAGTTTAGCTGGTAAAGTTGTACAAGATGCGGACAGAATAGACGCTTTAGGTGCTATAGGTATTGCTCGAACATTTCAATTTGCAGGTCATTTTAATGAACCTATGCATATTACAGATTCAAAACCTAGAGATTTAAATACGATAACAGCAGATCAATATCATAATGAGCCTAATACTGCGATTAATCATTTTTATGAAAAATTATTATTACTTAAAGACCAAATGAATACAGTTAGAGGAAAAGAAATCGCAGAAGATAGACATAAATTTATGCTAATGTTTTTAGAACAATTTTTCGAAGAATGGAATGTCGGAATATAGTGTCGTCGAATGTTGCACGTGGGCTTTGTCTTGCAACTTAGGACACTAGAATGTTGCACGTGGACCTTGTCTTGCAACTTAGGAGACTAGAATGTTGCACGTGGACCTCGTCTTGCAACTTAGAACGCCGGTATGTTGCACGTGGACCTCGTCTTGCAACTTAGAACGCCGGTATGTTGCACGTGGACCTCGTCTTGCAACTTAGACAACAAAAAAGCGGAAATTCTTATTTAAAAGAATTTCCGCTTTTTCTATTTTACAGAATTGTTGTTACCCTGACTTATTTCTTTTTCTTTTTATTTGAAACGAGCTTAGCTGGTTTCTTATCATTGTTAGCTTCTTGTTGGTTTTTTTCGTGCGCTTCAATGATTGGTTTCATTTCTTCTTCAACTTTACTGTTATAGAAGACATTACCTAACCAAGTTTGAACAACTAGGAAAGCACCACCGACAGCCCAGTATAAACCTAATGCTGAAGCTGAAATGTATGACATCCAAATAATCATGATTGGAGAAATGAACATCATCATTCTCATCATATTCTTTTGTTCATCAGGTACATTAGCGTATTTCATAGAAACAAATGCTTGTAATGCATAAATGATACCTGCAATTATAGTAATGAAGATATCTGGTTGCGTTAAGTTGAACCATAGGAATTGTGGATATTCTGTAATTCCACCTTCAGTTGGGAACTTCAATACATAGAACAAGCCCATTACGATAGGCATTTGAATAACAATTGGTAAACAACCCATGTTCATTGGGTTAATACCGTGCTTTTTGTATAGTGCCATCATATCTTGATTGGCTTCCATTTTTTCTTCTTGAGTTCTAGCACGTTTAACTCTTTCCTGAATTTTTTCCATTTCAGGTTTAGCTAATTTCATTTTTTCACGCATTAATTTTTGATTTTTATACGTTTTCATCATGAATGGGAATAAGACTAAACGCACGATTAACGTAATAATTATAATTGCTAGTCCATAGTTGTGATCTAAGTTAGCACCGAGCCAATGAATTAAATTGTCCATTGGTTTAACAAATGTATTATAAAAGAATCCATCTCTATTCTCAGGTTTAGAATAATCACACCCAGCTAGCACAACCATTACACCGAATAATAATGGCCATAAAGCTTTTTTCTTCATTTTTCCACCTCTATTGATATACTCACATAAAGGTTATTCTACCATAGTTTCTATTCAACATAAATCAATATCTTAAATTTATAGTACTTTTTTATATTGATTATGAAAGCCCTTCACAGTTTGTTCAATATTTGTACTTTTTGCTATAGCTGAAATAATGCTAACCCCATCCGCACCAGCGTTTATCAAAGGTATGACATCAGCTTCTGTTATACCTCCAATAGCAACAATTGGTATATTTTCATCATATCTTCTTAAGTTAGAAATGAGGTCATAACCACCCTCTTCACCTGCATCACTTTTAGAAAGTGTTGAATGTATAGGACCTGTACCTATATAATCAACAAGTGAAACATCTGATAAATCATATTCTTCTTTATTAGCAACGCTTAATCCAATGATTTTATTTTCAAACTTATCTTTAAATAACGATACATTTTTATCGTCTTGTCCAACATGGATACCATCAGCATTTATTTTTAAGGCTAAATCGACATCGTCATTTACTATGAACGGTACATTATATTTTTTACATAGTTCAAATAATTGTTTCGCTAATGTTTCTTTGTCTTTGCCTGTTTTACTATTAGGTCCTTTTTCTCGATATTGAAACATTGTAATACCTGATTTTAATGCTTCCTCAAGAACAGTATATAAATTTTTGTTAGGGACGTCTTGGCTGCCTGCTATAAAATAAACTTTTAGCAATTCTTGTTTAAACATTATTTCACTTCTTTCACATTCTGTTTTTGCTTAACAATTTCATCCGTTATTGCATTCAATTGATCAATAAATGCAACTTTGAATGTACCTGGTAAATGTGCGCCGGATTGTTCACTCGCAATTTCGCTAGCGATATTATACGTTGATAATGCTTCTCCTAATAAATCTACTGTAATTTGTTTTTCATTTGCAAGAAAACCACCCACTACAGCACCTAGTAAACATCCTCCACCAGTAATTTTTGTCAGCATTTCACTACCATTATTTAATTCTAAATATTGATTATTACATGCAATAACATCTGTTTTTCCTGTTAATATAATCGGTAAATTCAATTGTTTATGCGCTTTTTTAGCAATTTTTACTACGTCTAACGAATCATCACTATCTGTGCCTTTCATAGTTGTTTCTTCATCAACTAAAGCTAATATTTCTGATGCGTTACCTCGTATTACATCAACTACTTGATCGTTAAGAAGTGTTTGGCAGAATGTCTTTCTAATTGTTGATGCTCCAACTGCAACTGGGTCTAGTACAACGGGCACTCCGTTATCATGCATTATTTTCGCATATTCTTTCATATCATATGCTTTATCAGTTGTAATTGTACCTATATTTACTAAAAAGGCGCTTGCTACTTTGGAAAATTCTTCCGCTTCTTCTGGTTCTTCACTCATAGCTGGACTTGCTCCTAGCGATATTAAACCGTTCGCTGTAAAGTTTTTTACAACATCATTTGTATAACATACTACGAGTGGTCCTGTTTCTCGAATATTTTGTAGTTTACTCATAATCCAATCCCTCTACTTTTTGATATGCGAAATGATTTACTGGTCCTCTACCTTTTCCTATTTCTGGCGTGTACTTAATTGCTAAAGTAATAAATCTCTTAGCTGTATTAACCGCTTCTTCTATCGTATGTCCTTTAGCTAATTCTGCTGTAATCACTGCGCTAAATGTACAACCAGTCCCATGTGTGTGTTGCGTATCAAATCTTTCACTCTTCCAACTTCGTATACCCTCTTGTGTAAATAAATAATCAATAGCATCACCTTCTAAATGACCACCTTTAATGACAACACCTTTAGAACCAACTTCATTTAAGAAAAATTCTCCAGCTTTTTTGATTTGTTCTTCTGTTTGAATTTTATACCCTGTTATATCTTCAGCTTCTGGTATATTTGGCGTTACCACAGTAGCTAATGGTAATAATATAGATTTTAATTTATTTTTACCTTTATCATCCATCAGTGAATCTCCACTTTTAGCGACCATTACAGGATCAATGACATAAGGTTTATTAGCTTGTTCAATATAAGGTTTGATTGTTTCCATCATTTCTTCTGATGCAATCATGCCCGTTTTTATTGCATCTGGCGTTTCATCATCGAATACACTTTTCAATTGAGATTCAAGTACTTCTATAGGTAAATGGTAGACATCTTGTACACCTAAAGTATTTTGAGAAACGATACTAGTTGGAACTGCCATTCCATATACTCCTGACGCTTGAAATGATTTTAAATCTGCCATGATACCTGCTCCGCCTGTTGGGTCGGTACCAGCAATCGATAACGCAATGTTTGGTTTTTTCATATTTATCTCTCCTCAAATTCCCATTTTTCTTGAATATACGACATGTTGAAGAAATTGCGTTCATGAACAGTGCTTTCTAAAAAATTTCTTTCGACTAGTTCTATTTCTGCTTTAGATGCATTTTCACTAAAAGTATCGAGCCAGTTATCTAGTACGTCCATTAGTTCATCCATACCTTTATAGTAAAATTTAAACCATTCTTGTAACTTATGATTAGACGAAAAATTATTTCTCTCAATAGCTAGTTGAGCTATCCTTCTATATACATATGGACATGGTGCCATAGCTGCTACAGTATAAGCAACATTTTCATGTGCGTACGCATTATAATACATATGCTTAATATAGTGATCTGCAGTAGGATACCATGCCCCATCTTTTATTACTTCATGATAATCTTCACCGATATAATCCGCTAATATTTGATGAGCTCCTACTTCCCCTGAAGAAGCGAATTCTATTTGTTCTAATAAAAATTTCAACTCTTCTTTAGAGTCTATTTTAGGAATTAATAGCGCATAGATTTTAGCAAATTCATTTAAATATCTGGCATCCGCTTTTAAATAATGCTTTACAGCTTCTGCTGAAATATCATCATTTACAAACCCTTGAATGAATCCATCATTATATATTTCTTCAATAATTGGTTCTACTTTTTGTTGTAACTGCTCAGAAAAACGCATGTTATCTCTCCTAATAATTTTTTAAATAAAAAAATGACTTCTTTCGTATAAAAAGAAGTCAATTAAAAGTAGAGTATACGTTAATTGACCACTTTCCTACGTTGGCATTATCCAAATCAGGTATAAGGGACTGAACGAATTCATCTCAGCCTATAGGCGCCCCTAGTAGTCATTCCTTTATTCAATTACTTTAAGATTATCAAATACATTTATAATGGTCAAATTAAACAACATTAGTAAAATATAAAAAATCGCCTAGGATATTTCCTAGACGATTGAATTAATATTATTTATATAACTTGAAAATTAAGCTTTTAGCTTACCACCAATTGTTTTGAGCACGGAAAGCTATTGCTGCGTCAACAGAACCATAACGTTGTTTCGCATAGTTTAACATACCTTTAGTTTGTGTAGCTACAGAACCAGTTCCCCATGATTCTTTAGTTTGACCTAAACCTTGGTAACCATTAGGGCTTACCGCATTTGGATTACCACTTGATTCTGGTAATACAATTGTATTCCACATTGCTTCAGTTCCACCTGCAGCTAAGAATTGAGCTTTAGTAGATCCACCAGTGCTAGCCGATTGAGCTGGCGCTTTATATGAAGTTTGTGAAGTTTGAACTTTATTATATGTTGGTTGAGCTGGTGCTTTGTATGATTGTGTTGGTGCTTGATAGTTAGCTTGGTAAGCTGGTGCTTCAACTTGTGTTTCAGTTTGTTGAACCGGAGCTTGTTGAGCTACTGGAGCTGTTGCTGGTTCAGCTGATTGTACTGGTGCTTGTAATGATAAAGTTTGACCAACAACAATTAGATCTGAATTTAAGTTGTTCCATGCTTTCAATTGAGATACTGTTACATCATATTTAGATGCAATTTTCCCTAAAGTATCTCCTGAAACTACAGTGTATTCTGTAGTCGCTTCAGTATTTTCTGCTTTCGCTTCATTAACTTTAATTACTTGGTTAGGTAAGATTAAGTTTGAATTTAAACCATTGTCCGCTTTAAGTGCGTCAACTGTTGTTCCGTATTGTTTAGAGATCTCAAATAAAGTGTCTCCCGATTTTACTGTATGAGTTGCTGCATCAGCTGTAGCTGTTACCCCTGTCGTAACTGCAACTGCTGCTGTTGAAACTGCTAATAATTTTTTCATGATTGAATATTTCCTCCTGTAAGGTTATCTCTTTATTTATGATTTTTACTTTATAAACTATATCATTAAATTTGATGACATAGGTTACAACCATATGAAAAAACACAGCCAATTATTACAATTGTATTACATAAATCTCAAGAATATTTTACAGCTTTATACTTTCTTGAGAACTTTCATGAAAGTATTCTTTTAAGTTGTGTAAAATTAATTAAAGTGCAATTTGTAACACCACTGTAATTGGTTACACAATTATAATTAAACTCTTAAGTCATATATAAACTACTTATAAAATATAAAATACTTCCCACAAATTTTAGAATAAGTTTGTAGGAAGTAATTAAACGTCCAATAATTTGAACAATTTAATAAGCGTCTGGTTATTTATATTCTTGACACATTGGAATATAGAATCGAGAGTATTTTAGTTTTGGAAGACTATTTTTATTAATAGAGGAATTAGAATGAATCTATGATTTTACTACCATAGATTTATTCGAGGTTTGTGGTTGTTCAGATGTGTCTGTTTCATCATGTATAATTTCAATCATTTTATTATACTGTTTATAAACTTCATCTTGCGACAAGTTATCTTGTTCGTTCTCTTTGGCCTTTTGTTCAGCTGTATTTCTTTCATCGTTCATTCTAACAGATAGTTCTTCTGAATAAGTGTCAGCACTTTCACTTATTAAATCACTTATCTCTTCTTTAGATTGAGGGACACCTTTCCTATTTGTTGAAGGCATATTTAAAAACTTTATCGTTTCACAAATAATTTCAGTAATATATTGCTTTTTATCATCTTTAATATATACACGTGTTTGTATTTGGCCTGTTAAAGCTATTAATTGACCTTTCTTTGTATATTGATGAATATTATATGCTAATTTCCCAAAAGCTTTGCACACAATAAAGTCAACAACCATATTACCTTCTTTAGATTTATAACCCCTTTCAACGGCTAAACAAAATGTAGAAATGATAGTGTCACCTTTCTTAAAATAGGCAGGGTCTTTAGTTAACCTCCCAACTAAAACAGATTTATTAAGCATATCTTTCACCTCCTTATATTTTTAATATAAGGGAATCAACATTTTTACGTCAAAATCCATTTTTTTATATTTTCCATCATAATTTTCAACAATATCCTTAGAATATTGTTATTTACTTAAAAAGTGCTTTATAATAGAACACAAAGTTAAACATTCGTAGTTTTAACATTTAAGGGGGATGTTTATGAAAACATTTAAAGCAGTTCGCTTTCAAATCGTAAATGATGAACAGATTACAGAATATGAATTGTTAGATGGTATTATTATAAATAAAGAAAATAGTGGAACAGGTTGGTTATTAGAAATTTTAATCTCTGATATTCATTATGAACAAATGAAAGAATATCATGACACTCAAAAATTATTAGACACACGCGTCGTTATTACAAGACCATCTAATGACCCTGCATTATTTGATGCGACTATAAAATATATAGAGCAATTAGATGAAAAAATTTCAGTAGTATTTGAATGTCATATTTATACTTTAAGACAAGTTTATGCTGAACGATTACTAGAACAATTAATAGAAGAAGGATTAACAGGTGAAGAACTTAAAACTTCATTTAATCGACTTATGCAATCTAAACCAAAATTAAAAGATGAAAAAAGTAATATATAATAAAGAGTGATATAAAAACTCTCGACTATTTACAACAAATAAAGCCACACCATTGAACGTTCAATGGTGTGGCTTTATACATCTATATAATTTTTATTTTTGATCCACAAGTGCAAAGCTAATTTCACAACTACATGCAACTTCTCCATCTACTGTTGCTTTAGCAGTACCTTTTCCTATTGGACCTTTAATTCTATTGATTTCTACTTCTAATCTTAGCGTGTCACCAGGCACTACTTGTCTCTTAAATCGACACTTATCGATTCCTGCAAACATAGCTAACTTACCTTGGTTTTCTTCTAATCGTAACATTGCTACTGCACCTGTTTGTGCTAAAGCTTCAACGATTAGTACGCCAGGCATTACGGCATAATCAGGAAAATGACCTTGGAAGAAAGGCTCATTCCCAGATACTTGCTTAATACCAACACAACGTTTACCATCTTCTAATTCTACAATTTTATCTAATAATAAAAATGGATAACGATGAGGTATTATTTTTTTAATTTCATTATAATCGTAAATAATTTCTTCCATCATGAACTCCTTCCTGTTAATTCAAAGATGTGCTGCCAAGTTTCAGGTTTAAATACACCAAATGGATTATGCAAAATGCCATAACCAATCATAGTCCCGACAACAAATAGCAAGACCATTAAAATTAGCAATATAAGTAATTTCATCCATAACGGTATTACACGATGTTCAACTTCAATACCTTGAATCGTTTCAACTCTACTCGTTTGAATTTTTTCTTTAAACCTTTTAAATGGCGACTTTCTATTTTTTTCGTCAGTTCTTGATGATTGTGTTTCAGCCATACTAAACCCTCGCTTTATCTTTTAACTTGCCTTCATCATTAATGCGTTCTACATCTGCACCTAATGTTTTTAGTTTACCATGAAAATCAACATAACCTCTATCTAAATGTTTAAGTTCTGTAACATTTGTATAACCATCAGATACTAGTCCAGCAAGTATAAGTGCTGCACCTGCTCTTAAGTCTGTTGCTTTTACATCTGCACCTTGTAAGTCATCATGTCCCGTAATCATAGCACTTCTACCGTTAATAAATATATCAGCATTCATACGTTTAAATTCTTCAACATGCATGAATCTATTTTCAAAGACAGTTTCAGTTATTTTACTTGTTCCGTTAGCAGTTAATAACAACGCCATAATTTGAGATTGCATATCCGTAGGGAAACCAGGATGTGGCATCGTTTTAACATCGATAGCTTTAATTTCACCAGGCACTTGAATATTTAAGCCATCTTTAATTTCTGTTATTTGAACACCAGCTTCTTCTAGTTTCGAAACTAAGCTTGACATATGTTCTCTTATTGCTCCGATTACATTTATATTACCTCTTGTAATAGCGCCAGCAATCATAAATGTACCAGCTTCAATTCTATCAGGAATAATAGAATGCTCTGCTCCTACTAAATAATCGACTCCAATTATTTTAATTGTATCCGTACCTGCTCCATGTACTTGAGCACCCATTTCATTTAAATAATTAGCTAAGTCAACTATTTCCGGTTCTCTAGCAACGTTTTGTATTTCAGTTTTTCCGTCTGCTAATACAGCTGCCATCATAATATTTTGAGTAGCACCAACGCTTGGGAAATCTAAATAAATTTTACTGCCTTTTAAACCATTAGGTGTAGTTGCTTCTATAAATCCATTATGTAATTCTATTTCAGCACCCAATGCTTCGAAGCCCTTTAAATGTTGTTCAATTGGTCTTGATCCAATTGCACAACCTCCCGGTAAAGCAACTCTAGCATGACCTTCTCTTGCTAATAATGGACCCATTACTAATATGCTTGCTCTCATTTTGCTTACATATTCATAAGGTGCCTCTATTTTTAAAGGATTAGATGAATCAACCTTTACAGTATTATTATCTGCCTCATATTCTATTTCTGCATTTAAATGTGTTAATACGTTATTTATTGTATCAACATCACTTAACTTTGGTACATTCGTTAAAACGCTTTGACCTTCAGACGGTAAAAGTGTAGCTGTCAATATAGGTAGAACTGCGTTTTTAGCCCCTTCTACAACAACTGTTCCTTCTAGACGTTTCCCGCCTTTTACGACGATTTTATCCATATAATTGTCCTCCACAAATACATCACTATTATTTAATTTACAAAAGTATATATATATTAAATACACACTTTTAATTAATCATAAACATTCACCAAAACATTATACTACTTTTTTGTTCTTTTTACATACATTTATGTATTTTCTTGTAATTTTTAGAAAAGTAATTTTAATTGTAACGAATATTGGAGGATATCTAAAATAAAACGACTCAGACTTGTACCTAATAAAACAGCTAAAATGATTATAAATGTTTGAGCTTGCGCTATATGATTTTTCTTGAAAATTTGCTCTAACCTAACGCCTTGTAACGCCCAAAAAGCTAAACATACACATACAACATGAAGAATTAATCCTATAATACCTAATTGACCATAATATTCCATACTCTCAATCCTTTCACTAGAACAAAGGGAGTGGGACAGATATTTCATTTTCCTAAAAATATTTCATAGTCCCATCCCGGCAAAGATGACCAGAATTGAAATAACTTTGGTATAAGCGTATTTTCAGTCCAGTCAGCTACTGCCATTATAATAAATTAGGCTGAGACATATATTTTTGTCTCAGCCTGTATAATTATCTAAATTTAGCCACTTCAATTCGATTAATTGCACGACTTAACGCGCGTTCAGCACGTCTATAATCAACATCATCACGATTACTATGTAATCGTTCTTCTGCACGTTCTTTAGAATTAATCGCACGTTCTTTATCTATATCCTCAGCTGTTTCAGCTGACTGAACTAGAACAGTAACTTTATCAGTTCTTACTTCAACAAATCCTTCGGAAACAGCTAAATACTCTGTACCACTTGCTTTGTTTACTTTAACATATCCTGTTTTTAATGCTGCAACAGTTGGAATATGGCCAGCCATTACACCCATTTCTCCAGTTTCAGTATGTAAAACAACAAGTTCAACATCTTTTGCTGAGTAAACAGATCCATTAGGAGTGACAACATCTAAGGTAAATGTATTCATTTTCCATTCCTCCTAATTAGTATTAGACCTCTACACCCATGTTTTTAGCATTTTCAAGAACTGCTTCGATACCACCGACTAAACGGAAAGCATCTTCTGGTATATGGTCATATTGTCCCTCTAGTATTGCTTTGAAATCTTGTACAGTTTGACTAACTGGTACATATGATCCTTTTTGGCCAGTAAATTGTTCTGCTACATGGAAGTTTTGAGATAAGAAGAATTGAATACGACGAGCACGTTCAACTGTTTTCTTATCATCATCTGATAATTCATCCATACCAAGGATAGCTATGATATCTTGTAATTCTCTATACTTTTGTAAAGTCTGTTGAACACGACGTGCAACGTCATAATGCTCGTCACCAACAATTTCAGGTGTTAAGGCACGCGACGTTGAAGCCAAAGGATCAACCGCTGGGTATATACCCATTTCTGTCAATTTACGCTCAAGGTTTGTAGTTGCATCTAAGTGAGCGAAAGCAGTAGCTGGCGCTGGGTCAGTATAGTCATCGGCTGGTACGAATACCGCTTGAATAGATGTAACTGATCCTTTATTAGTAGATGTAATACGTTCTTGTAATTGTCCCATCTCAGTAGCAAGAGTTGGTTGATAACCAACTGCTGAAGGCATACGACCTAACAATGCAGAAACTTCAGAACCTGCTTGAGTAAAGCGGAAGATGTTATCAATGAATAATAATACATCTTGTCCTTGTTCATCACGGAAGTATTCAGCCATAGTTAAACCTGATAATGCAACTCTAGCACGAGCGCCTGGTGGTTCGTTCATTTGTCCAAAGACCATTGCCGTTTTCTTAATAACGCCTGAATCGCTCATTTCATAGTATAAGTCGTTACCTTCACGTGTACGTTCACCTACACCTGCGAATACAGAAATACCACCATGCTCTTGAGCAATATTATTAATTAATTCTTGAATAAGAACTGTTTTACCTACACCGGCACCACCGAATAGACCGATTTTACCACCTTTAATATATGGTGCTAATAAGTCTACTACTTTAATTCCAGTTTCAAGAATTTCTACTTTTGTAGATAAATCTTCAAACTTAGGAGCTAAACGATGAATAGGGTCACGACGAACACTTTCATCAAGCTCTTCACCTAAATCAATTTTTTCACCTAAAACATTAAACACACGACCTAATGTAGCATCTCCAACCGGTACTGAAATAGCTTTACCAGTGTCTACTACTTCTTGACCACGTTTCACACCATCAGTTGATGCCATAGCTATTGTACGTACAACATCATCACCAAGGTGTAATGCAACTTCTAATGCTAAATTAAAAGTGTTACCGTCGGGACGGTCTACTTTAATTGTCAAAGCATTATTAAGTTCCGGCAATTCACCATGTGGGAAACGTACGTCAATAACTGGCCCTGTAATTTGCGTTACTCGGCCTAATCCCATGTAAATTCCTCCTAATCTTATTCTAGTGCAGCTGCTCCGCCTACAATCTCAGTAATTTGTTGAGTAATTGCAGCTTGTCTAGCTCTGTTATATTGTATTGATAATTCGTCAATTAATTCAGAAGCATTGTCTGTAGCATTTTTCATAGCCGTCATTCTAGAAGCATGCTCACTTGCTTTACCGTCTAATACAGCACCATAGATTAAACTAATAGCATATTGTGGTAATATAACTTCTAAAATAGTTTCTTTATCTGGTTCGAATTCGTAGCCAGCCATTAAGCTTGAACCTTTTCCTGTATCTTCATCAGATAAAGGTAGTATCCTTTTAGACCTAACTTGTTGCTCAAGAACACTTACAAAGTGACTATAGTATAAAGTCAGTTCATCGTAAAATTCTTCGTTGAATAAGTCTACTGCTTTTTCAGTTAAAGCTTGAACATCTTTAAAAGTAGGTTGATCTGGTAATCCCGTATATTCTTCAACAACATTATAATCTCTGTTCTTCAAGAAATCTCGACCTACACGACCTACTACAACAATTGCATATTCATCTGGGTTGTTGTTATGTTTTTCTTTAATATCATTTACTAAATTTTTTAATATATTTGCACTATATGGTCCTGCTAATCCTTTGTCAGAAGTTATCACTAAATAACCTGAACGTTTTACTTCTCGTTTTTTAAGCATCGGATGAGATACATCCGAACTTTTAGAAGCAATAGCTGTTATTGCATCTTGCATTTTATTCATATAAGGTTCAAATGCACTTGCGTTTTCTTCAGCTCTACGTAATTTAGAATTAGAAACCATGTTCATTGCTTTTGTAATTTGACTCGTACTTTGCGTAGAAGTGATTCTTCCTTTGATTTCTCTAAGTGAAGCCACAATTTCACCACCTTTTATTTAAAGCTTAATATTACTCTACTTGAGATTTATTAAATACTTTTTTGAATCCTTCGATAGCAGAAACAAATTTATCATCAGATGGTAATTGTTTTGTTTCGCGAATTTCTTTATATAAATCGCTAGCATTAGAATCGATCCAATTTAAGAATTCATCTTCAAATCTTGTAATGTCTACAACAGGAATGTCATCTAAATGACCTTTAGTCAATGCGTATAAGATAACAACTTGTCGTTCAACAGATAATGGTTTATTTTGATCTTGTTTAAGTACTTCTACTGTACGTTTACCACGTTCTAATTTCGCTTTAGTTGCAGCATCTAAGTCTGAACCGAATTGAGCAAATGACTCTAATTCACGATAAGAAGCTAAGTCTAAACGTAAAGTACCAGCAACTTTCTTCATTGCTTTAATTTGTGCCGAACCACCAACACGTGAAACTGATAAACCTGCGTTAATCGCTGGTCTTACACCTGAGAAGAATAAGTCTGATTGTAAGAATATTTGACCGTCTGTAATTGAAATAACGTTTGTCGGTACGTAAGCAGAGATATCACCTGCTTGCGTTTCAACGAAAGGTAATGCAGTAATTGAACCGCCACCTAATTCATCATTCAATTTAGCAGCACGTTCTAATAAACGACTGTGTAAGTAGAATACGTCACCTGGATAAGCTTCACGGCCTGGCGGACGACGTAGTAATAATGATAATTCACGGTAAGCTGCTGCTTGTTTCGTTAAATCATCATAAACAACTAATACGTGTTTACCATTGAACATGAACTCTTCACCCATAGCTACACCAGAATAAGGTGCAATATACAGTAAAGGAGCAGGTTGAGCTGCAGATGCTGATACAACGATTGTGTAATCTAATGCACCATGTCTACGTAATGTTTCAACTGCTGTACGAACTGTAGATTCTTTTTGACCTATAGCTACGTATATACAAATCATATCTTGGTCTTTTTGGTTTAAAATAGTATCGATTGCTACAGTAGTTTTACCTGTTTGACGGTCACCGATGATTAACTCACGTTGTCCACGTCCAATTGGTACTAATGCGTCAATCGCTTTAATACCAGTTTGTAGAGGTTCATCTACTGATTTACGATCCATAACACCTGTTGCAGGTGATTCTACAGGGCGTGTTTTAGAAGTGTTAATTGGACCTTGTCCATCTATTGGTTGTCCTAAAGGATTCACAACACGTCCGATTAATTCTTCGCCTACTGGTACTTCCATGATACGTCCAGTACGCTTAACTTCATCGCCTTCTTTAATACCTTCTGCAGGTCCTAAAATGACGATACCTACGTTATTTTCTTCTAAGTTTTGTGCCAAACCTAAAACGCCAGTATGAAACTCTAAAAGTTCACCAGCCATAACGTCATTCAAGCCATGAGCTAATGCAATACCATCCCCGACTTGGATAACTGTACCAACGTCGGTAACTGACATTTCAGACTCATAGTTTTCAATTTGAGAGCGTAATAAAGCACTGATTTCTTCAGCTTTAATGGCCATCTATGTCACTCCTTAATAATTATTTCATTTGATGAAATGATTTTGTTAATTGATTTAAATCATTCTGAATCGAGCCGTCGTAAACTTTCGTACCTATCGTTACACGAACACCGCCAATTAAAGAATCATTTATTTCATTTTCTAAAATTAATTTCTTTAAACCTGTACGCTTAATAAAAACTTTCCCTATTTCATCTAATTCTTCGTTAGATAACGGATAGACAGATTCAACTTTCATTAAATCTTGACTATGTACTTGATTATAAATATTTCTATAATCTATAAAAACACTAGGAATTAAAGACAATTTGTTGTTATTAGCTAATAAGAATAATGTGTTCATTAAAGGTTTAGATACGCCTTTGAATACATTTTCAACTAAAGCTTGTCTGTCTTCTTGAGCTAACTTTGGATTATAATCTATAGCCTTAATTTCATCTAGATTTGGTTTCACACTATTTTCTAGCGTTTCGAGTTCGTTTAATATTGTGTCTTCTATGTTATGTTCTTTTGCTACATCATATAAAGCTTGGGCATATTTTTGACTTATATTCGCCATTATTTTTCCCCTGCCTCTTTAATGTATTTTTCAACAAGTTCTTTTTGATCTTGTTCAGAAATCTCTTTATTAATTACTTTAGAAGCTATTAATACAGAAAGTTCAGATACACGATTATTAATATCAGCAATTGCTCTTTGTTTCTCTTGCTGAATCTCTGCTTGTGCTGATTGAATTAACCCATTTGCTTTAACATTTGCATCACTTATAATTTGCTCTTGTTGTACTTTAGCTTGATGTTTTGCATCATCAAGAATTGTTTGTACTTCTTCTTGAGTCTTTTTAAGGATGTCTCTATTTTCTTCTTCTAATTTTTTTGCATTTACCTTTGCTGCTTGAGCGTCATCAATATCTTTATTGATAGTTTCTTCACGTTCATCCATTATGGATTTCAATGGTCCCCAAGCATATTTCTTTAATAAAGCTAACAGGATTAAAAACGTGATTAATGTGAATAAAGCTGTTCCCCATTCAACGCCACTGCCTGTTGCACCTAAAACCAATACGTTATGATCCACTGCCAATTACACTCCTTTCATTGCAAGTCAAGGTTCTAACACCTCATAAATGAATGGCGAAATCCTTTTTAGATAGACTCCGCCTGTTCTAAAAATATGTTAGCTTATCGGTTCATTACCATGAATGCTACTACAACTGCAATGATAGGTAGGGCTTCAACTAAACCAACACCGATAAACATAATTGTCATTAATGGACCACGTGCTTCTGGTTGACGTGCAACACCTTCAACTGTTCTTGAAACGATAAGACCGTTACCAATACCTGCTCCTAATGCTGCTAAACCGATTGCGATTGCCGCTGCTAATACACCTAAACTCATTATAATTTTCCTCCTAGAATTAAAAATATTAATTGTTTTTTAAATTTTATATTAATGATCTTCTGCCACTTTGTGGGACATATAAACCATTGATAACATTACAAATATGTACGCTTGAATTGAACCTATAAAAATTGAGAATGCTTGCCATACCATAGCAGGTAAAAATGCGCCTAAAACTCCTAAAGCGCCGCCAGCAGCTAAAGTACCTAGTAAACCTAATAATACTTCACCTGCAAATATATTACCGTACAAACGTAGACCAAGCGTCAATGTTGAAGCAAATTCTTCAACAATTTTGAATGGCACCATTAAAGCTACCGGTTGAACGAACGATTTTAAATATCCACTCGTTCCACGCATTTTCACACCGTAGAAGTGTGTGAGCAATACCATTAAAGTAGCTAATGTTAATGTCACAGTAGGATCTGCTGTTGGTGATTTCCACCATAATGTGTGTCCTACAACAATTGAGAATGGAAGTCCTAACATATTAGAAACAAAAATAAATAATATTAATGTTACTGCAAGGAAATGGAATTTCCCTCCCTCTTTCCATGCCATATTACTTTGAATGATGCCTTTAACGAAGTCAAAAATCCATTCAATAAAGTTTTGAGCACCAGAAGGTCTTACTTTTAAATTTCTAGTACAAGCTACAGCTATCGCAAAAACGATAATTGCTGAAACTACTATCATTAAGACACTTGAAAGATTGAATATTAAGTCAAACCCTCCAAAATTGATGGACCACAAAGGTGATTCGTGTTCCATATTTTCACCTCTTTTCACAATTTTAATTATTTAATCGAGATTTTTGAGTGACCTAAACATGATTAACACATATGCAATCATCAGCCCTACTAAAATTCCGATAATATCAACAATTATTGGATATTTAAGCCAGAAACAACATGCAACAATAGTTACAAGGTACCTTACCCAGTTTCCAGTTGATAATTGTAATGATTCAGCATTTTTTGCTCGATTGAGGTAAACTTCCCATGAAAACAAGTTAACAGCTGATGCTATTGTTCCAATTATTAGTCCTAAAATGAACTCATGTTTCAAGAAGAAATAAACGACAACTAGAAAAATAACGAAGAAAATAAAATACTGTAAATAAGACTTGAAAAAGCCCTTGAAATCAAACATGCAGCTGAAACTCCTTTAATTAGTTGTATATCTTTGAAAACCGTTTCATCACACAATTTTCATGATAATATAGTGGCCTTATAGTGTCAATGCTATGTCAAAAATAGAAAACAAATTTTTGTCATTTTTTTGTCACAGAATTGACACAAACCACTTCTAACTTATTTTGTTTTGAACGGTGCAGGTGCTTCAGTCAAAATATCAAAATAATACTTAATATTTTCACATATTCTCTTAGATGCTAAGCCATCACCATATGGATTTTGAGCAATGCTCATGCTTTCATATGAAGATTGATCATTTAATAGTTTTTTCGTTTCGTTGTAGACATCCTCTTCTTCTACGCCAACTAGTTTTAACGTACCAGCTTCCACCCCTTCTGGGCGCTCAGTTGTATCTCTCAATACAAGGACTGGCTTCCCAAGTGAAGGTGCTTCTTCTTGTACACCGCCAGAATCAGTAAGAATCAAATGAGAATTTGCCGCAAAGTTATGAAAATCAATAACTTCTAATGGCTCTATTAGTTCGATACGATTATGATCACTTAATAATTGTCCAGCTATATCTCTGACCTTTGGATTTTTATGCATTGGGTATACAACGACAACATCTTCATGCTCTTCAACAATACGTCTAACAGCTTTGAAGATATTTTCCATTGGTTTACCAATATTTTCGCGTCTATGCGCTGTTAACAACACGATGCGTTTATCTTTATGGCGGTTAATGATTTCACTTTCGTAATTTTCACTAACCGTTGTTGATAATGCATCAATAGCTGTATTACCTGTAACAACAATAGATTCGTCTTTTTTATTTTCTTGAAGTAAATTATGTTTAGACTGATCAGTTGGTGAGAAGTGTAAATCAGCAAGGACCCCCGTCATTTGTCGATTCATTTCTTCTGGGAATGGAGAATACTTATTCCAAGTTCTTAAGCCTGCTTCAACGTGTCCAATTGCGACTTCGTTATAAAAAGCAGCTAAGCTACCAGCAAAAGTAGTAGTTGTATCTCCATGTACCAATATCATATCTGGTTTCGCTTCTTGAATAACACTTTCAAGTCCACCTAGCACTCTAGAAGTTACTTCAGAAAGTGTTTGCCCTTGTTTCATGATATTCAAATCATAATCTGGTGTGATATCAAATGTTTCAAGAACTGAGTCCAGCATTTCTCTATGCTGTGCAGTCACAACTACAATTGGTTGTAACTCCGGATCATTTTTCAGTTCTGAAACCAAAGGTGCCATTTTAATAGCTTCAGGTCGCGTACCAAATATCGTCATAATTTTCTTCATTGTAATAAAATCCTCCTATTATTATTTAGTGCCAAACAGACGGTCGCCTGCATCACCAAGTCCTGGTGTAATGTATGCATGCTCGTCTAATTTTTCATCTAAAGCGGCAATATATATATCTACATCTTCATGTGCTTCTTGTAGTGCCTTAACCCCTTCAGGTGCAGCAACTAATCCCATAAAGCGGATTTTAGTAGCGCCACGATTTTTTAATGATTGAATAGCTTCAATCGCAGATGCACCTGTAGCAAGCATAGGATCTACTACAATAATTTCACGTTCTTCAATATCTTGAGGTAACTTAACAAAATACTCTATTGCTTCAAGTGTTTCTGGGTCACGATATAAACCAACGTGGCCAACTCTCGCAGCAGGTACAAGTTTCATAATACCGTCTGTCATACCAAGACCAGCACGTAAAATAGGAATGAGCGCTAATTTCTTACCTGATAATCTTTGCGCTGTCATTTTTGTAACAGGTGTTTCAATTTCTACGTCTTTTAAATCAAAATCTCTTGTAACTTCATAAGCCATAAGCATGCCTACTTCGTCAACAAGCTCTCTAAATTCCTTTGTTCCAGTTTTTTTATCACGAATATAGCTCAATTTATGTTGAATGAGCGGGTGATTAAAAACATGTACTTTACCCATAAGGCAATCCTCCAATAACTATTATTTGTTGTAAAGTGGGAACTTAGAAGTTAATGATAATACACGTTCATGTGCTTCTTTTAATGTTGTTTCATCTTCAGGATTTTTTAGCACTGTCGCCATTATTCTACCAACTTCTTCCATTGCACTTTCATCAAATCCACGAGATGTAACAGCTGGTGTACCTAATCGAATACCACTTGTTACGAAAGGCTTTTCTTGATCAAATGGTATTGTATTTTTATTACAAGTTATGCCTACTTCATCTAAAGCATTTTCAGCAATTTTTCCTGTAATACCAAGAGAACCTTTAACATCGACACAGATTAAATGGTTATCTGTTCCACCAGATACAATACGTAAACCTTCTTCTTCTAGTGTAGCAGCTAACTTTTGAGCATTCTTAATCACTTGTTTTTGGTAATCTTTAAATTCTGGTTCTAATGCTTCACCAAATGATACAGCTTTACCTGCAATGACATGCATTAATGGACCACCTTGGATACCAGGGAAAATGATTTTATCGATTTCTTTAGCATATTCTTCTTTACAGAAAATCATGCCACCACGAGGTCCTCTAAGTGTCTTGTGCGTCGTAGTTGTAACAAAGTCAGCATATTCTACTGGGTTTTGGTGTAATCCAGCAGCAACTAAACCAGCGATATGAGCCATATCTACCATTAATTTAGCGCCTACTTCATCTGCAATTTCTTTGAAACGTTTGAAATCAATTCCTCTTGGATAAGCAGAAGCACCAGCAACTATTAATTTTGGTTGAGTTTCTTTAGCTACTCTTAAAACTTCATCATAGTCAATTTGTTCATTTTCTTTAGACACGCCATACTCCACAAAGTTATATAGTTTACCACTAAAGTTAACTTTAGCTCCGTGAGTTAAATGTCCACCATGACTTAAATTCATTCCAAGTACAGTATCACCTGGTTCTAAAGCAACAAAATACACAGCCATATTTGCTTGTGAACCAGAATGTGGTTGTACGTTAACATGGTCTCCACCGAAGATTTCTTTTGCGCGTTCTCTCGCTATATCTTCTACGATATCAACATGCTCACAACCACCATAATAACGACGACCAGGGTAACCTTCTGCGTATTTATTAGTTAATACAGAACCTTGAGCTTCCATCACCGCTTCAGAAACAAAGTTCTCAGACGCGATTAATTCTATGTTGTTATTTTGTCTGTCGAACTCTTTTTCCATTGCTTCGAAAAGTTTTTCGTCTTGCTTTTTAATAAATGACATGTACAATCCCTCGCTTTTAAGAATTTAATACTTTGCTCTTTCACCGCCAATTAATTTTGGACGGCTTGTTGCTACTGTTACTACTGCTTCACCGATTTGTCTAGTTTCAACTGATATCGGTACTGCTACATGCTTAATATGCATACCAATTAATGTTTGACCAATATCAATACCTTTATCGCATTTGATATGTTCAACTAATACAGGATCATCCATATGTTGATATGCATAGGTTGATAAGCTGCCTCCAGCATTCCGTTGTGGAACAACAGAAACCTCAGTCATTAAGTAGGGATCAAACAGTTCGCGTTCGATTGTAATAGCTCGATTTATATGTTCACAACCTTGAAATGCAAAATGAACACCTGTCTCTTTATGTATTGAATCAAGCGTTTCATACAATTCTTTCGCAATCTCTGCTGAACCATTCGAGCCTATTTTTGCCCCTCTAATCTCTGAAGTAGAACATCCTATAATACATAGTTCATTTTCATTAAAAAATTGTTTAGACTTAAGTTCATTAAATAATTGTATTAAATTATCTTTCATGAACAATCACCTTCAATTTTATCTATGCGTTTTTGATGTCTACCGCCTTCGAACTCGCTCGTCAACCAAGTTTTGACGATGAGAAGTGCTAATCCTTCACCGATGACACGTTGGCCTAATGCTAATACATTTGAATCATTGTGTTGTCTTGTTACTTCCGCAGTAAAAACATCATGCACAAGTGCACAACGTACCCCTTTTACTTTATTAGAAGCAATCGACATACCAATGCCAGTTCCACAAATTAAAATACCTTTATCGAAATTACCATTTGCTACATTTTCTGAAACAGGTTTAGCATAATCTGGATAATCCACTGATTCACCTTTATGTGTTCCAAAATCTTTATATTCAATGTTCATTTCTTCTAATAATTTTTTAATTGCTTCTTTGTATTCAAAGCCTCCATGGTCTGCTGCAATAGCTACTTTCATCTTCCCACCTCCCAATTTGTTTATACTTTCATATTATAACGTATTTTTCATGCGTGATATAGCTATTATACAAATTATTTGTATTCTTAATTACTCTGTAATAATTCGATTATCAATTTCTTAATTTCTTCATAAGTATTTCTATACACACCTATTTGCTGTCCAATTGGATCTACTACGTCTCCAGCTTTTCCACTCGAATAATGTTTTAATGAATCAATATTTTTATGTTCATACATGGATTGCAATATCGATTTGTGATTTTCTGTCATAGTCAAAATTAAATCTGCATCTAAATCTGCATCGCTAAATTGTTGCGCTGATTCAGGAATCGGTAAATTATTTTCCAATATAATATCCATTGATTGTTGAGATATCGGTGCACCGTTAAATGCTGAAATACCTCTCGAATGTATTTCGTAATCAGGCATCAAATCTTTAGCTATAGCTTCTGCTAATGGACTTCTACAAGTATTACCTGTACATACAAATATTATTTTCACAATTCATCTTCCCCTTTAAATCTATGTCCGCTTGCTTTATCTATTCTATTCATTAATGCAACAGTTTGATCTGTTCGTTCATAACCATTTATCAATATATGTTCAATATCATTTAATTGGTCTGCGATTCTTAATGCATCGTACAAATCATGATGAGCACCTTTAATATCATTTTTATTTTTTCCTAAAGGAATAAATTTAATGGTTTCAGGAACTAAATGCTCTATGCTTCTTGGACCAATAAAAGCTAGTTTTTTACTATTTAATAAATTAAGGTCGAGCGGTTTTGTTATACCACCCTCTATTAACGTTACTGGTTGAGAAGGTGCATAGTGCTGATATTTCATTCCTGGGGCAATTGGTTTATTTATATCTATTTTTTTATCTATAATACTATTCGGCAAAACCTCATTAATCATTTCAGCAGTTATAGACCCTGGTCTTGCTATTTTAAAAGGAAAAGTCGTACAATCTATTACTGTACTTTCTATTCCTTCATCTATATCTTCAGCTTGTATAATTCCATAAATCCTCGTATTTAAGTCATGTTTTACATGTTCAAATTTTGTAGGCGAAGGTCTCCCACTTAAATTTGCACTTGGAGCTGCAATTGGTAAATTGACTAATTGCAAAATCTCTCTTCCAATAGCATGACTAGGCATTCTTACAGCAACTGAATTCAACCCTCCCGTTACTCTATCATCTAAATATCCTGACTTATATGGAACGATAAATGAAATTGGACCTGGCCAAAAAGCATCCATCAACAATTCTGTTTCTTCTGAGATATTTTCAGTAAAATCTTTTAATTGATTTTTATTATGAATATGAACGATAAGTGGGTTATCAGATGGACGACCCTTAGCTTTATAAATATTTTTAATTGCTTCTTCGTCTTTTGCATTTGCTCCTAATCCATATACTGTTTCCGTCGGCAAAGCTATAAGTTGATTTTGACGGTAACCATCTATAATCTGATTGATGTGTGGATAACTAGCTAAGTTATGAACAAACTTACGCACATCCCAAACATATGTTTCCAAGGCTATACTTCCCTTCCTCATCGTATTTACTGTATACAAATAAAAGTTATACACATTTTGTGGATAACTCAACCCTTTTGTGCATAACTTATTAACAACCCATCCAATTAAATTGTATCATACGATTCTTTTGATTTATATCTTTGATAATTGCCAAATTTTTAACTTTATAGTGTTCATGAATATATGATTTTAAAATTTCACCTTGTAAATGACCGATTTCAAATATGACTAGTCCATCTTTTTTCATCACTTTATCTAAATCATTTAGTATGCGTTTGTAAATAGCTAAACCATTGTTTTGTGTGAATAAAGCAAGGTGTGGTTCATATTCCAGTACGGTTTCTGACATTTCTACTTTTTCTTCGTAGCTTATATAAGGTGGGTTTGATAAAAGTACATCGATTTTAATGCCATTATTAATCAGAGGTTTCAAAGCATCGCCTTGAAGAAACTCAATTTCTGCTTGATTTAATCGAGCATTTTCTTTCGCGACTTTTAATGCATCATCGCTAATATCAGTTGCAATAACATTTAAATTAGTACGCTCCTTCTTTAAGCTAATTGCAATAGCCCCTGTGCCTGTTCCAATATCGCAAACTGTTTGTTCGTGTTGATTTATAGTATTTAATGTTCGCAAAACTAATTCCTCAGTTTCAGGTCTAGGGATTAGTACATCATTATTTACTATAAATTTTCGTCCATAGAACTCAGCAAATCCAACGATGTACTGTACGGGTTCCCCTAAATACATTCGTTCTCTATAAGTCAAAAATTTTTTAAGTATATTATCTGGTACTGGCTCTTGTTGTTTTAAAAGGATTTGTGTTCTGGACAAACCAGATATGTCTTCTAATAGCCAATCAGCACGAGAAGTTTCTAACCCTCGTGCTGATAAAGCTTTATATGTTTCAGTTAATAATGTATGAAAATTATAATTCTCCATTGTTTAAATCTTCCAATTTCTCTGTTTGTTCATGCATCGTTAACGCATCTATAATTTCACCAATTTTACCGTCCATTATTTGATCTAATTTTTGAATTGTTAAACCTATACGATGGTCAGTAACTCTGTTTTGTGGGTAATTATATGTTCTAATACGTTCAGAACGGTCACCTGTCCCAACAGCTGATTTCCTTTTTTCAGCATATTTGGCATGTTCTTCACGAACCATCATATCAAAAACTCTTGCTTTTAATACTTTTAGTGCTTTTTCACGGTTTTTAATTTGTGATTTTTCAGAAGATGTTGCAATAATACCTGTAGGTACGTGTGTAATTCGCACGGCTGAGTCAGTCGTGTTAACGTGCTGACCACCTGCACCACTAGAACGATAAGTTTCAATTTTCAAATCTTCACTACGAATATCAACTTCCACGTCTTCAGCCTCTGGTAATATAGCAACAGTCGCAGTTGAAGTATGAACTCTACCACCTGATTCAGTTTCTGGAACACGTTGCACACGGTGTGCACCATTTTCATATTTTAATTTACTAAACGCACCAGTCCCTTGAACAGAAAAACTGATTTCCTTATAACCACCATGATCGCTTGGGTTTTCTTCTACTACGTCTATTTTGTATCCTTCCATTTCAGCAAAACGAGAATACATTCTAAATAAATCTCCAGCAAATATTGCTGCTTCATCTCCACCTGCTGCACCACGTATCTCAACGATTACGTTTTTCTCATCATTTGGATCTTTCGGAATAAGTAAGAACTTCAACTCTGACTCTAATTCTGGGATGCGATCAGTTAAACTGTTAATTTCATCTTTTAACATTTCTTGATCGTCTTTGTCATCTGTTTCTTCTAGCATTACTTTCGCGTCTTCGATATCAGTTTTCACTGATTTATATGTTCGATAAACGTCTACTGTTTTTTGTAAATCAGATTGTTCTTTAGAATATTCTCTAAGCTTATCCGTATCAGATACAACATCAGGATCACTCAATAGCTCGTTAAGTTGTTCATATCTATTTTCTACGATTTCTAATTGATCAAACATTTATATCACTCCTTGTTTCTGTTCTTATAATATGATGATCCCTACATCTCGGTTCATAACTTTCATCTGCCCCTACTAAAATAATAGGATCATTAATATGAGCGGGTTCCCCGTTAATAAGCCTTTGTGTGCGACTGGAAGGTGATCCACAAACAGCACAAACAGCCTGTAATTTAGTTACGATTTCAGCGACTGCCATCATTTCAGGCATAGGTTCAAAGGGCACACCTTTGAAATCCATATCCAGTCCTGCTACAACTACACGATAGCCTTCTTCGGCTAATTTTTGTGCAACTGCAACGATTTCATTGTCAAAAAATTGAACTTCGTCAATACCAATTATATCAATACCTTGTAAATCGTGCTTTAAAATTTCACTTGAATGTTCAATGCTTATAGCATCTAATTGATTACCGTTATGAGACACGACTGCTTGTTCACTATAACGATTGTCGATAGCCGGTTTAAATACTTTAACATCTTGTTTAGCATACAAACCTCTTCTGAGCCGTCTAATTAGTTCTTCAGATTTACCACTAAACATACTTCCGCAAATACATTCTATCCAACCGGAATGGTAATTTTCGTACATATTACTTGTCCACCTTTTTCAACATAATCGCTTAATTATATCATATTATAAATTTCTGTTCTTAATTTTTACAAAAAAAAGCACCCTTTAAAAAAGGATGCTTGATGCGCTTCATGATTAGTTGTTTGATTTGAAACCAAATTTTTTGTTGAAGCGTTCCACACGACCATCCGCAGATGCGAATTTTTGACGTCCAGTATAGAATGGATGTGAATCAGAAGAGATATCTAAACGGATAACTGGGTATTCGTTGCCATCTTCCCATTCCATTGTTTCACTAGAAGTACGAGTAGAACCACTTAAAAATTTGAAGTCTGTAGTCGTATCTAAAAAGATTACTTTATGATACTCTGGATGAATTCCTTGTTTCATTTCTTTCAGCTCCTTTGCCCTGAACCATCTGGAACAGAGTTTATTTGTGACTTATTCACTCAATACTTACATATTATATATGTTGAGTAATTAAATTGCAACCTTAAATTTTATATGATGGACTTGCCAGTTTTAGCACTTTCTAACATAGATTTTCTTAAAACTTCAAAGAACTCTTCATTAGTTTTTGTGCGTTTTAATTTTCTTATAAAACGTTCTGCAAAATCATTTTGGTCCGTAAATAGGTTTCTTAACTGCCATACCATTTCTAATTCTTTTGGATCAAGTAACAATTCTTCTTTACGTGTTGAACTTCTTCTTATGTCAATTGCAGGGAATACTCGTTTCTCTGATAATTTACGATCTAAATGAAGTTCCATGTTACCTGTACCTTTAAATTCTTCATAAATCATATCATCCATGCGTGAACCAGTTTCAACAAGTGCAGTTGCTAAAATTGTTAAACTACCACCCGCTTCAATATTTCTTGCAGCGCCGAAGAAATGTTTAGGTCTGTGTAAAGATGCTGGATCTAAACCACCGGATAAAGTTCTACCACTTGGTGGAATAACTAAGTTATATGCACGTGCTAATCTCGTTAATGAATCCATTAAAATGATTACGTCTTCACCAATTTCAACAAGTCGCTTAGCGCGTTCTAATAACAACTCAGCTACTTTTACATGGTGTTCTGGCGGCTCATCAAAAGTAGAATTCACTACTTCTGCTTGTTCTACAGATCTCTCAATATCTGTAACCTCTTCAGGTCGTTCTCCAATTAATAATACAAATAATTTCGCATTAGGTTGATTTATTGCAATAGCATTAGCGATTTCTTTTAATAATGATGTTTTACCTGCTTTAGGAGGGGCAACTATCATTCCACGTTGTCCAAGACCAATTGGTGTAATTAAATCCATAATTCTTGTTGAATAATTTTTTTCTGTTGTTTCTAATTGGATACGTTCTTGTGGGTATAAAGGGGTTAACGCTTGAAAGTGTGGTCTTTTTTTAACTTCTTCTGCATTTTGATCATTCACAAAATCTACTTGTAATAGACCGTAATACTTTTCATTTTCCTTAGGTTTTCTAACTTTACCAGTTACTTTATCACCTTTTTTTATTTCAAAACGTCTTATTTGGCTAGCTGAGATGTAAATATCTTTCTCACCTTTAGAGTAGTTAACTGTTCTTAGGAAACCATATCCATCAGGTTGTATATCATCTAAAATGCCTTCCATATAATAGTTTCCGTCTTTCTCCATTTGTGCTTCCATAATGGCTAAGACAAGTTCTTTTTTATTTAATTTACTATAGCTACTGATTTTGAGTTCTTTAGCCTTAGATGTTAATTCTTTAGTTGTATAATTCTTGTATAATTCGTGAAACGATTCATACTGAGGACTTGTTCTGACTCTTTCTGCCATGATATTGACACCCATTTCTTAAAATCTATTTATTACTTTTACCCAGATTTACAATCTGCCATTAAACTATAGCATTTTTTTACGTTTAAGACAAAATATGTTGTGAACTTTAATTAAAAAATACTTTTATATGGTAAAATATACCTAAACATCTATATTTATCTCTTTTTATAGTAAAATTATACTAAAATTTGTTACTTCAATCGTGAAAATAGCTTAAAACATCAAGAAATAATACATTATTTTTGTAATTATAACTTAATTATACAATGTGAATTTACTCAATTTTGAACGTTAGTAGCTGTTAATTTCCAAATCCTAATTACTATTTATTAAAAAACCAGCAACTTTCTATTTTGATTAAGAAAGTTGCTGGTTTTAATATTCACAGGAATAATTTATCCTGTATCATTTTTATAATACTTATTTAAAGTAGCCTGGTATTGCTTTGACTTCTAGGAATTCTTCTATACCATAGTCTCCCCATTCTCTACCAATACCTGATTGTTTATAACCACCGAATGGTAAGTCAGGTTTTCTACCTGCGTCATTTAACTCGACAGTTCCTGCTTCGATTGATCTAGCTACTTTTCTAACTTGGTCTGTATCATTACCATAAACATAAGCTGCTAATCCGTATACTGTATCATTAGCAATTTCAATTGCTTCATCTAAATCTTTATAGGTAATGATTGTACCTACCGGACCGAATATTTCTTCTTGAGCAATTGTCATATCGTTTTTAACATCTGTAAACAATGTCGGTTTTATGAAATAACCTTTTTCTAGTCCTTCAGGTTTACCTACTCCACCTGCTGCTAGTGTTGCGCCTTCATCGATACCTTTTTGAATATAACTTTGTACTGTATCAAATTGTTTTTTAGAAATAACTGGACCAATATCTTGTCCTTTTTCTCTAGGATTACCAACTTTTACATTGTTTATAGCTTTTGTTGCAGCTTCTATAAATTCATCTTTAATACTTTCAGGTATAATTGTACGAGTTGCTGCTGTACAAACTTGACCAGTATTTAAAACAAATTTAGCTACTGCTCCTTTAGCTGCTTTTTCGACATCAACATCATCTAAAATAACTAATGGTGATTTACCACCTAATTCTAATGAAACTTTCTTGAAGTCTTGTGCAGCTTTTTCCATAATTTTTCTACCAGTTGGGCCTGAACCTGTAAATGACATCATGCGAACATCTGGATGCTCACTTAATGGATTACCTACACCTTCACCATCGCCATTTACTAAGTTGAATACACCTTTTGGTACTCCAGCTTTTTCAAATATTTCAGCTAAAATGATAGCTGCAAACGGCGTTTCTTCTGATGGTTTTAACACTACAGGTGAACCTGCTGCAAAAGCACCAGCTAATTTTAATGATGTTTGGTTAGTTGGGAAGTTCCATGGTGTAACTAAACCTGCAACACCAATACCTTCTTTAACAACTAAGTCATCACCACGACGTTCTTCAAATTCTATTCTATCTATCGCTTTACTTGCTTCTCTAAAATGATTTAATCCCATTTGATAATGAACTGATTCTGATTTTTCTATCGGTGAACCAAGTTCATCTGTCATTGCATCTATTAAATCTTCTTTTCTATTTTCATACTCATCAGCAATTCTTTCTAATAATGCTTTTCTTTCTTCTACTGATGTGTTTCTAAATTTTACATATACACTTTTTGCTGCTGCTACAGCATCGTCAACATCTTCTTTGTTACCTGCAGCAATCTTACCTGCAACTTCTTCAGTTGCTGGATTGATTACGTCAAGAGTTTGACCACTATGACTATCTACCCATTCGCCATTAATATATTGCTTTACATCTTGTCTCATATATTATCTTCTCCTTTATAGTCATTACATTATTTATTATAGTATGTTATACCCACTTTTTTAAAATAATGTGTTTATAGAAATAAAAAAAGAAGTAGGACAGGAATCTAATTTTCTAATCAGATTCCTATCCTACTCCTATTTTCGTATCTTAAACTTAAATAATTTTTAGATAAGTTTATAAAACAAAACACTGTTTTATGAATGGTTTTCCTCTAGTTCTACATTGCGTTGCGCCCACTCTTCTAATGGGACAAGTGCTTGCGCTAATTCGTAACCTTTGTTAGTAAGATGATATTCAACTGATAGAGGTGTTGTTGTCACAACTTTCTTTTCTACTAATCCCCATTCACTTAATTCAGTTAGTTTGAGGGATAAAGCTCTTGGTGTAATACGTTTCAAATCTCTCTTCATATCAGAAAAATGAGCTGCTTTGTCATTACAACGAGATAAATAATTGAGTATTAAACCATTCCAACTACGCCCGATAACTTTAAAAGTTTCTTCTAAGTATGGACACATTTCCATGTTACTCACCTCTTTTACTTCATACTCCTATATTACTACATTTTATATATAAAGTATATATTTTATACTCAAACTTCTTCAGTCCAAATATCTGCCCCTAAATGTTTTAATTTGTCTACTATACCACTATAACCTCTATAAATATGGTTAACATTATATACAGTTGTAACGTCTTCAGCAATTAATGCTGCAATTAATAATGATGCACCCGCTCTCAAATCACTAGCAGCCACACTGGCACCTGTAAGCTTTGATGGATAATATATAGCTGTTCCGTTTTCTAAATTAACTTTTGCACCCATTCGCAATAATTCATCAACATGTTTAAACCTTGCTGGGTAAATTGTTTCTACTACTTTACTTTGTCCTTTTGCTTTTAATAAAAGTGGTGTGAATGGTTGTTGTAAATCAGTAGCAAAACCTGGGTAAACTGATGTTTGAATGTCTACAGGTTTATATTCATCCCTACCTCTAATAATGATAGAGTCTTCTCCTAATTCAATCTCAGTACCCATTTCTTTTAATTTCGCAATCAGAGGTTCTAAATGTAGAGGGATGATGTTTTCAATCAATACTTCCTCTCCCATAGCAGCTGCTGCACACATATATGTTCCAGCTTCTATTCTATCAGGAATAATTGAGTGATTAGTTCCATGTAAATTCTCGACACCTTCAATTTTTAAAGTATCAGTACCTGCGCCTCTAATTTTTGCACCCATATTGTTTAACAACGTAGCAACATCTACTATTTCAGGTTCTTTAGCAGCATTTTCTATAACTGTTTTACCTTTAGCTAAGCATGCAGCTAACATGATATTAATAGTTGCTCCAACACTTACAACGTCCATGAAAATTTTTGCTCCAGTTAATTCTTCAGCAATTAAATACATAGCACCTTGTTCATTAGTTACCTTAGCACCTAAAGCTTCAAACCCTTTAATATGTTGATCGATTGGTCTCGGACCAAGCGGACAACCTCCTGGCAAACCAATTACACACTTTTTAAAACGTCCAAGCATTGCACCCATCATATAATAAGAAGCTCTTAATGATTGAACTTTATTATTAGGTAATGGTAGATTAACCGCATCACTTGAATCAACAACGATTTGATCACCATTTAATTCAGTTTTTATATTTAAATCTCCAAGCAGGCTCATTAATGTCTTAACATCTGAGATATCTGGCAAGCCGTCTAGAGTTACAACATCATTGGCCATTAAACTAGCAGGTATTAATGCAACCGCACTATTTTTGGCACCACTAATTTGGACTTTGCCATTTAGTTTTTTTCCGCCTTTGATTTTTATTACTTCTTGAGACATATGTTTACTCCTTTACTTCATCGTCTTAGAGAATGCATACTCTCTCAACATGAATAATATGATAATTAATTCCATTATATACTATTCAATAACATAAACGCAAAAACGTAAAAAGTAAATAGTAAGAAATAAATTCATAAAAAAAAGACCTTGAAAAAGGTCTTTTTTTAAATAAATTAAGCTTGGTTTGAAGTACCAAATTCTTGGATTTTACCTTGTACTGTTGCTTTAATCGCTTCACGAGCAGGTCCTAAATATTTACGTGGATCGTAAACTTCACTGTCGTTGTTTAACACTTCGCGAACTGCTTTAGCAGAAGCTATTTGGTTCTCAGTGTTAACGTTGATTTTAGCTGTACCGTATGAGATAGCTTTTTTGATATCGTGTGTTGGGATACCAGTACCACCGTGTAATACTAATGGTAAACCAGTTGAAGCACCGATTTCTTCCATTTCTTTAAATCCTAAGTTTGGTTCACCTTTGTAAGGTCCATGAACTGAACCTAGTGCTGGAGCTAATGTGTCGATACCAGTTCTTTCAACTAGTTCTTGACATTCTTTAGGGTCAGCATAGATAACACCTTCAGCGATTACGTCGTCTTCTTGTCCACCAACTGTTCCTAATTCCGCTTCAACAGAAACACCGTTAGCGTGAGCATATTCAACAACTTTTGACGTGATTTCAATATTTTCTTCAAATGAATGATGAGAAGCATCAATCATAACTGAAGTGAATCCAGCATCGATTGCTTCTTTACATTTGTCGAAACTTGAACCATGGTCTAAATGAATAGCTACAGGTACTGTAATGCTATAATCTTCAATTAATCCTTCAACCATTTTTACGACAGTTTTGAAACCGCCCATATAACGTGCAGCTCCTTCAGAAACACCTAAAATAACTGGTGCATTTTCTTCTTGAGTAGCTTGAAGAATCGCTTGTGTGAATTCTAAGTTATTTAAGTTGTATTGACCAACTGCATAACTATTTTCTTTCGCTTTAATTAACATTTCTTTCATTGAAACTAAAGGCATTGAGTTTCCTCCTATATGTGCAAGGCACGAATATTTACAAACTAATTATACCAAATTATTTTCATATTTGCATCTTTTGAAAGCCCTATCCTAAATGTTTTCTTACAATTTTCATAACTTCTTCAATTGTAAACGGCTTCATTAATACACCAGTTATATTGTCTTTAGTGAGCGTCTCTATATCTGTAGACGTTTGGAAAGCCGAAATGATATAAACTGGAACATCTGGATTTGTTTCTCTTATTTTAAATAAAACTTTTTCTCCTGATATACCCGGCATTCTTTTATCTATAAATATAAGTTTATATTCATTTTCGAGAAATTTATTTATACCTTCTTGGCCATTTTCAGCTGTATCAACATGATATTGATTTAACTCAAAAATTTCCTTTAATAATTGTCTTATATTTTTTTCATCATCTATAATAAGTACATCCATTGAAGATACCTCGCTTTTTATATAAAATAAATTTATTATCATTTAAAGGAGAATGCAATAGTGCTTAAAATTTTTAATACACAGCTGAACGGCATTTTTAGTAAAATAGATGCACAAGAAGAAGAAATCGCAATTGCTTCACAATTACTTATGCAAGCTGCTGGTGGTGAAGGTAAAATCCATATAAAAACTTTTGATGAGGCTAATCACCTTTCATCATTTATAACAGATAGCAAAGAAAGTTTGCCTCAATCTCAAACAATGTCTTCATTAACAGATATAGATTCCATCGATACAACGGATCGCGCTTTATTAATTGCACCATTCTTTACTGATGAATTAAATACTTGGATAGAGAAATTAACTGATAAAGATGTTGATTTTGTTGTTATAGCGAATAAAGACAAAGAAAATAAGACCCATGAAACTTTAATGCATTATATTGATTTATGTACACCACGACCAATCGTACCTACAGCTGATTACAGTAAAATTATAACACCACATATGATGGCAATAAATTACATACATTATATCATGTATGCTGAAATGTATGAGATTACTCAAGACTTAAATGAAGAAATATAATAAGCAAATGTTGCAAGACAAACGCCACGTGCAACTTAGAGCGTCGGAATGTTGTTAGACGAGGTCCACGTGCAACATAGAGCGTCAGAATGTTGCTAGACGAGCGTCACGTGCAACTTAGAGCGTCAGAATGTTGCTAGACAAGTGCCACGTGCAACATAGAGCGTCGGAATGTTGCTAGACAAGCGTCACGTGCAACTTAGAGCGTCGGAATGAGTCAAGTCCATATTTATGTGTAATATCTTTAGAAGTAATCAACCATTGGTTTTTTAGAATGTATTAACAAAATAAATCTGTTTGATTTT
>NZ_JAJNHQ010000017.1:0-47469 GCF_022386845.1 Mammaliicoccus sp. C-M13
CTACAATATTTTCTTAGTCGATTACATTGTACTAAAGTGAGCTATATTTGGCTCTTTTTTTATTACACAATTATATGGACATATTCAATAAAGGTGTGTGTACTTGGATTATCGTAGGAGTAAATCCAATAAGAGTGTGGTTACTTGGATTATTGTAGGAGTAAATCCAATAAAAACGTGTGTAGTTGGATTAATGAGGTAGAAAATCCAATAAGAGTGTGGTTACTTGGATTAATGAGGTAGAAAATCCAATAAGAGTGTGTCTAATTGGATTATTGTCGGAATAAATCCAACAACAATATCAACTCTTGCTTTTTGATCAATCCAAAAAAAGAGCTAAGGTTTTATGTCCATAGCTCTTTTTCTTATATTTATTTCTATTAAGTCAAGCCTGCACGAACAAAATGGAAGATTATATAAAAATAACATCTCATTTCTAACTGAATAAACAGTGAAATGAGATGTTATTTTGAGTTAGGATTTATGTCCCAGACTTTTTATTCATTATTTATTTAAAAGTTCTTTCTTAAAGAAATCAGATTGTTTTTCTAAAGAAATAGGATCTGAATACAAGAATTCATTAATTGAGTAATAAATGACATGGTCATTTTTAATTGCGTCAGTATTTTTCCAAACGTTACTCTTAGTAAATGCATTATTAGGAGCTTTGCCATCTTGAGTCGGCACTAATAGGTAATCGCCAGTGTACTTTTGGAAATCTTCTTGTGAAACTTCCATGTATCTTTCCTTAGGAATATCTTTCTTAGCATCTGGATCTTGTTTCAAGCCATAACCATTATATATGACATCACTACCTCTACCAAATCCAGGGCCGAACAAATACATAAGTTTAGGTTGGATATCCATAATCGTATAAGTATTATCCTCCCCTAGTTTCTCTTTAACTTCCTTACCATCATCTTTCATTTTCTTATCTAAATCTTTAATCTGTTGTTTTGCATCATCTTCTTTACCAACTAACTTGCCAATATCTTCATGCATATCTTTATAAGTTAAATCCTTAACTCTAAACGATACAGTTGGTGCTATTTTTTTCAATTTATTTATATTTTTATTCTCAGCATATGCAATAATTAAATCAGGCTTCAATTTAGCAACAGCTTCAGGATCTTCAGGATCTACCTTTTTAATATCATCTTGTTTTAAGAACTTTGAATCAGGATATACATTAGTAATTGCTATAGGTTCAACACCTAATTTTTTAAAATTACCATAACTAGCAGTTAAATCTACAATTCTTTTAGGTTTATTAGGAACCTTAATTTTATTACCATCTTGGTCAGTGTATGTAACTTCCTTACTATCACTACTATCTTTGGAATCTTTACTATCATTATTGCCACACGCAGCTAACAAGAATACTAAACATGCCATAAATAAAAATAAATATCTTTTCAATTTTTACACTCCTTTATTGAGAATCTTTATCAATTATACTATTAATTTAGAATTCTACAATATAAAATTGTAAAAAAGATATATTATTCATATTTTGATTAACTAAATAATTTATAAAAGTAAAAAAAAGAAACCCTAATGTACAGGGTTTTAAATATTAAAATAAAGTATATTATTTATCTTTGTTTGAAAAATCATCAAAATATGGATGTACTACTGTTTTTGTTTTTTCTTCTGCTTGAGCGTATATTTCAATTGTAAATTCTCCTGGTGACTTAAAGTAAAATGTATATGAACCATGTGCTAAAGCTGGTTCCCACACTTCAAAACCGTCTTCTTTGAGTGTCTCATATATTCTGTCTACACTTTCTTCATCTTCCTGTGGAAAGCCTATATGGAACGTATCTGGATAACTTGCATTTTCATCTTTTATTAAATTGAATAATAAACCATCATCGTCATTTAATGCTGTAAACATATTTCCAGCGGAAGCAATACATTTTAAACCAAAATATTTTTCTAAAAATTCCTTTGTCGTCACAACATCTTTAACTGCTATATTTATATGATTAAGTTTCATTTTTTTACCTCTTTCTCTTCTTTTGAATTCTGAATTTGAGTTTCTAATAACTCTGTAAATCCTCCTAAAAAACTTTTAATTGTTTCTAATTCTTGTTCATTATAGTTAGAGCTTAATCCTAGCAAATTCTTATTTAAATCTGAAAAAACCTCTTGAACTTCAACTTTTTGTTCATATTGTGGAACGATAATAACTTTACGGCGATCTTCAGGATGCCTTTCTCTTCTCACGTAGCCTACTTTTTCTAATCTATCTACTAATGAAGTAACACTTCCAGTTGTTAATCCTACTTTATTAGCCAACTCGCCTGCTGTGATAGGCCCAGTCTCTCGTAATAAATCTATCGAAGTAAAGTCATGACTGTAAACTTTCAATAATTCAGAAACACGTTGTTGATATAATACAATGCGTGTTCCTAAACCTCTCACCAGAGAAACTAATTCTTCATCAGAATTAGTTATTTCATCTTTATTATTTTCTTTCAAAAGTGCACCTCCTTTTATCTTGATAATCAAGATACTTTGTTGTCTAACTAACTTAACACGTGTGATTTTATATTGCAATGATTTCTGTTTACACACCACTTTCTAAAATTATTTAAAAAGTAAAAAAGACCTTACCTAGCGTTAACTAAGTAAGATCTTTAAGTATGAAATATCTTAAAAGATAGTTATCAATGAATATTGAATATCCCCTAAAATGTATTAACTATAGTAATTTTAGTTCAGTATATAACAATATGTTGCATTAATTCATATTTGCTTTAATCCAATTATATATTTCATCGTTTATCGATATGTATGTAATTTTTCCTTCTCTTGGCCCACTTAAAACACCTAATGTGTGTCCATCTTTATTAAGCAGCGGACCTCCTGATTGTCCAGGATAAGTTTCTAAATCCGTCTCAACGAAGTATTTTGAAGACCCTATTATTTTACCTACATCTCCCCATTGACTTACACCTTCTTCTTCTTCTTCTTTAAAGCCTGGATATCCTACAGAAGAAACTTGTGTGCCTACTTTTTTATTTGAATCTTTCGTCTCCATAGACACTGGAGGAACAACATCACCTATATGTTGATTATTTTTATTAGGTTTTACCTTTATTAACGCAATATCATAACTCCAGCGAGTATTTTGATCTAACCAACCTTCATGTATGATGATGTCTTTTGATTCAAATACACCATACGGTTTTTCATCTTTATTTTGACCAGGCGTTATTTTTACTTTAGTAGCCTTGCCAGCGATGTCATGTTTATAGAGACAGTGAGACGCTGTTAAAACTGTATCTTTAGAAATAACAGTCCCTGTACAACCCGTATGCTTAACTTTCTCTATCTCCCCATTATAGTTTCCAAAATCTATATTTAATTTTGTTACAGATTGATTGACTGGTGATACTAAATTAAGTTCTGCTTTTGCCTGTCCAGACATAAAACCTGAAGCAAGTAGTATAATTATAGTGCTCAAAAATAATATCTTTTTCATTTTTGCTCCTTCTATCTTTTGATGTTCTATTTTGATACGCAAATATTATTATATACTGACTTTTATCATACTAAATTTTCAATAAATATTCCATATATTTCAATTTAAAATTCTAATAAATTTTAAAATATACAAAAAACACCACAATGTTACCTTATTAACATTGCAGTGTCTTAAAAATATTGTAAATATATAGTTTATAGAAAAGAACTCCATTAACTTTTTTTAATAAAGTTTAAAAAACGTAATAAAACAGTTCATATTATTAAATAAATCTATTCCAGTTAAATTCATCAGTAAAAAATTAAGAGGTTCTAATATTTCAATCCCCTCGATATTCACTATCATTTATTTCATGAACAAAAAAAGAGCAAGGTCAACGTGTCAGAGAATTACTCTCTTGACACTTTTTTGACACTTGCTCTTTATAAATTTCCTTCAAATAATGAAGAAAGCTAGTAATATCAACGTCTTGGAGTTGTTGATAATTAAGGTACAAACGGAGAGTGAGGGATTCGAACCCTCGAGACGCTTGTGACGCCTACACACTTTCCAGGCGTGCTCCTTCGGCCAACTCGGACAACTCTCCACATAAAAAAATCAGAAGCGATATTTCACCTCTGATTATATGACCCCTACGGGACTCGAACCCGTGTTACCGCCGTGAAAGGGCGGTGTCTTAACCGCTTGACCAAGGGGCCTTATGGCTCCACAGGTAGGATTCGAACCTACGACCGATCGGTTAACAGCCGATAGCTCTACCACTGAGCTACTGTGGAATAATAATGGAGCGGGTGATCGGAATCGAACCGACATCATCAGCTTGGAAGGCTGAGGTTTTACCACTAAACTACACCCGCGTAGTAAAAATTTATATGGGGCGACTGATGGGAATCGAACCCACGAATGTCGGAACCACAATCCGATGCGTTAACCACTTCGCCACAATCGCCATACTTGTAAAAAAGTATGGCTCAGGACGGAATCGAACCGCCGACACAAGGATTTTCAGTCCTTTGCTCTACCGACTGAGCTACTGAGCCAAATTTATAAATGGCGGTCCCGACGGGAATCGAACCCGCGATCTCCTGCGTGACAGGCAGGCATGTTAACCGCTACACCACGGGACCATCATTGAAAAAAAGTAATTGCGGGAGGCGGATTTGAACCACCGACCTTCGGGTTATGAGCCCGACGAGCTACCGAACTGCTCCATCCCGCTTTAATATTAAATAAATCGGCTACCCTTTTAATATAACACAATTATTAATACTATGTCAAGAAAATATTAAAATTATTTTATTTAAAATGGTGACCCCTACGGGACTCGAACCCGTGTTACCGCCGTGAAAGGGCGGTGTCTTAACCGCTTGACCAAGGGGCCTCTCCATGAGAACTACTTTATTATATATAGAAATATAGAAAAGGTCAATGCTATTTCTTTACTTTCTTTAATAAAAAACAAGTACTTTTAACATCTTCGATACAATTTTCACTAAAGGGAAAAATAGACTTGATTTTTAAAGATTTTTTAAAGATAAAGCTAAAAATTATAATGTGAATTACATAAAAATATAGCCTTATCTTTAAATATAAATCCTTAATTAATTTAAATAATTTATCATTTTATCACTTGCATTTTTCGCCATTTGAACACAATCTGGTAAACCTACCGCTTCAAATGATGCTCCTGTAAGAATTAAATTGTTATAATTATCTTCAATATGTTTTTGTATATGACGAATACGATCAATATGCCCTACTTCATATTGCGGCATACTATTAGGTAATTTCGTTACAATGAAGAATTCAGGTTCACCTTTAATCGTCATAATTTTATTTAAATCATTTAGTGCTACTTGTTTAAGTTGTTCTTCATCTTTATGATGAATAATATTTGACCCAGGCTTACCTACATAAGCTCTTAGTAATACTTTGCCTTCAGGCGTCGTATGTGGCCATTTTTTATTAGTCCATGTGCACGCAGTTATAGCAGTATCGCTCGTTCTAGCTATTACAAAACCAGTACCATCTTTATCATTAAGTACTTGTTCTTTATCAAAAGCCATCACAACTGTAGCAACACTTGTAGAAGGCATATAATTGAAATAATCTAATTCTATATCATCTTGGAACCACTTCACAAAATGTTGGTGTGGCGTTGTTACAATGACACCATCATAATGATGATTTTTACCATTAACTGTGACAACTGTTTTTTTGCCTTTTTGTTTAACATTTTGAACTTCTGAATTTAAATTTATTTTTACATTTCTATCTTCAAGGTTATCTTTTAATGTATTAACGAAAGATTCCAAACCATGTTTGAATTGTTTGAACTGCCCTTTAGGTTTTACAGTAACATTTTGATTCGCTTTATTTTTTGCTTTTTGTGCAATCATACCTTTGATGAGACTACCTTCTTGTTCTTCTTGCTCTTTAAAATGTGGGAAAGTAGTTTTCAAACTTAATTTATCAATGTCTGCACCGTAAATTCCAGACATTAACGGTTCAATTAAATTTTCAAGTACTTCATTTCCTAGTCGGTGTCTAAAAAAGTGACCTATTGATATATCAGTATGCATTGGTTTAACTGGCAAGAAATAATCTAACCCAGCTCTAGCTTTAGCGAGTGGAGATATTAATTGGGTTTTTAAAAATGGTTTTATTTCTGTAGGAATACCCATAATAGAACCACCTGGTATAGGATATAGCTTGTTATGACTGTATATATAAGATTGACCTGTTTTGTTTGTTACTAAATCATCAGCAATCCCTATTTCTTCTGCTAGTTCTGTCATAATAGTTTTTCTACCGAGATATGATTCTGGTCCTAATTCTATTGTATATCCATCTTTACGGTAAGTTTTAATTTTACCGCCAACTCTATCTGATTGTTCATAAACATCTATTTTTAAATCTGAATCTTCTTTTCTTAAATAATGGGCAGCAGATAACCCAGTTATCCCTGCCCCAATTATTGCAATTCGTTTTGACATATTTCACACTTCTTTCTTCTTCGAGAATCGAATTAGAATTTTTTATTTATTGCGGAAACCATAGCCTCAATGAATTTTGGATCGATATTCGGCATAGGCGGTCTATGATAATTTACGCCTAATTCATCACATACTACTTTACATTCATAGTCGTTATCATATAAAACTTCTAAATGTTCACATACAAATCCTACTGGCGTATATATAAAGTGCTTATAACCTTTTTCATTATATAAATCACGTGTTAAATCTTGAACATCTGGTCCTAACCAAGGTTCACCTGTCTGTCCTTCAGATTGCCAACCTACTGAAACATGTTTAATATCTGATTCTTCAGCTAAAATACGAGCTGTTTCTTCTAGTTGATCTGGATAAGGATCATTAGCTTTTTTAATTTTTTCCGGTAAACTATGCGCTGAAACGATAAGTACAGTTTCATCATGACTTTCTTTAGGAATCATTTGTAACGTATCGTTAATCATTGTAGTCCAATATTCAATAAATGCTGGTTCATTATAAAATTGTTCAACATGATGTAGTTTAATACCATATTTATCCGCTTCTTCTTGAGCACGTTTATTATAGCTACCTACTGAGAAGTTTGAATAATGTGGAGCCAATACGATTGTAACAGCCTCATCAATTCCATCTTTATTCATTTGTTCAACTGCATCTTCAATGAAAGGATTGATATGTTTTAGGCCGATATAAAGTTGGAATTCTACATCTTTATAATTTTCATTTAAAGCTCCTTGTAGACTTTCAGCTTGCTTTTTAGTTGTACCCGCTAAAGGTGAAATACCACCAATTGCTTTGTAACGGCTTTTCAAATCTTCAATTTGTTCATCTGAAGGTTTGCGCCCACGTCTAATATGTGTGTAATAAGGCACGATATCACTTTCTTCATAAGGTGTACCGTATGCCATAACTAATAATCCTATTTTTTTACTCATTTTCCTTACTCCCTCTAATAAAATTAAAGCTATTTAATGTGATTACTGTTTTGATTTATATTCTGCTGAATAATCATGTACAAATTTTGCTACGCGTTGTAATGTAGATGGTTGAACTTCTGGAAATACACCATGACCTAAATTAAAGATATAGTTATCATTCATTAAGCCTTGATCTAATATTTGTTTTAATTTATCTTCTATTATTTCCCATGGAGCCATTAATACAGCTGGGTCTAAATTACCTTGTAGCGCTTTTGTTATACCTTTTGCTCTTGCTTCTTTAATTTGTAAACGCCAATCTAAACCAATTACATCTACAGGTAATTGATTCCACTCTTCAATTAAATGACTAGCTCCTACTCCAAATGTTGTAACCGGTACATTTTTCTCTTTAATTGCGCTGAAAATTTTATTCATAGATGGTCGAATAAAGTAATGATAGTCTTCAGCATTTAAAGCCCCTACCCATGAATCAAACACTTGAATCATCTTACAACCTGCATCTATTTGTGCATGTGTATAGCGTATAGACATATCTGCTAACATATCCATCAATTTAAACCATGCTTCAGGTTGCTGATACATAAACGCTTTTGTTTTATTATAATTTTTTGAAGGTCCACCTTCAATCATATAGCTCGCTAAAGTGAAAGGCGCACCTGTAAATCCTATTAAAGGAACATTTAATTGTTCTTGAGTTAATATCTTGATAGTGTCTAAGACATATTTAACATCTTCTTCAGGATTAATTTCTCCTAATTTGTTTATGTCTGAAATGTCCTTAATAGGATTATGAATAACTGGACCTATTCCAGCCTTGATTTCTACATCTACACCAATACCAGTTAATGGCGTCATTATATCCTTATATAAAATTGCTGCGTCCGTATTGTATTGATCAACAGGCAATTTTGTAACATAAGCACATAACTCAGGTTGATGTGTAATTTCAAATAAAGAATATTTTTCTTTAATCTTTCTATATTCAGGTTGAGATCTCCCTGCTTGTCTCATAAACCATACTGGTGTATGCGTTGTTTTTTCTCCTCTTGTTGCCTTTAAAATTGTATCGTTAAACGGTACACTCATTTATTTCACCTCATTATAATCATTACAATCTATTCTAACATATTCTGTTATAAACACATCATTGTGTGAAAAAAGTCATAAATTATACAAAACATTCAGATATATGTTTTATTTTACCGCTTACATGTTTATAATTTAATTAAAGAGATAGGGGGTAAAAAATTATGAACTTTTATATAACAACAGGAACATATCATTTTCTTCAAAACATAATGAAGAAGCATCCAAACGAAAATATTCATCATTATACTAGACAAGATACTACAGTTCTTATTCACGAAACAAATGGTGAATCTGTATTTGCACAACCAAGAGAATATAGTGTTATCGAATCTCGAGGTGAGTTTTACGACCATGAGTTCATAGCAGCAAGCTACATTCCTGTTTCAGAAGAAATGAGACATCGATTTGAAAATCATTATACTAATATCGATAGTGAGTTCGACAGATTTGAAGGTTTTGAATCCTTTAGATTATTACGTCCTAAAAAAGGTGATACTTACATGATTCTTTTAGGTTACGATTCTAATGAATCTTATGAAGACTTTACGAAGTCAGCATTTTTCGCTGAATATTTCTCGAGAGAAGCAACACGAAAATTCTCTGGTGCAGAACAATATTCAACTGCTAACTATACGAAATATTGGTATAGACCTGAAGATGACGAATAAAAATAATAAGAGTCTGTGACATAATCAATGTCACAGACTCTTTTGTTATATTGGCGGTAACTGACTAAATTGAAAATGCAATTATATAAAACTTTTTTCAATCCTAGTCATTCTGTTCCGTTCCTTTTTTAATCTCTTAATAGTTCTTGATGTTTTTTTATTTTTTTAATAGAGGAATCGATAGTTAACCAACCTACAATGAAGAATATTATAAAGAAATATGATGTCGTAACAAATTTCACTATATAAATAATTGATAATATAGCACCTAGTACCCACATCATAGATATTAAAAATTGATGATAACCTTTAATGACTTTACCTTCATTTACTGGCCATACTTGTGGCCATAGTCCATACGCTTGTTGTTTATAAAACTGCGATAATTGTAAAATGAGTAAGTACATAATAAGTGCGCCTAATATTGCCGAAATAATAGCCTGATCAATCCACCATATAAGTATTAGTCCTATAATAAGAAATCTCAATACAATAAAGAATGCATCTTTCCCTCTCGCAAAACTTCTTATAAATAGAAATTTGTACATATAATTTTCATTGAACTTCTTAGAAGATGGTGTTCTTAAGAATAAATCTAAATACTTTCTTCGAACTGTTCTTTCATTTAATACTTTCACATCTGTAAACATATTTACAAGCTTATAATAATTCATCTTATGATTATACTCAATTGCTATTAATGTTTCCCATTGATAGAAAGTTCCTCTATTAATACTCTCCATTAAAATGACTAATGAAATTAGTACTAATATTGTCGTAATTCCTGAAAATAGCCCTACTTTTAACGTTATAAAATAACCACTGGCATAAACAATGAATAATAATATGTTTGCACCCCATACTTCAAGACCATACTTTAACCAAAACCATTTAATAATGAGCCCCATTAAAGGATAAATAAAACTTAATACTATAACTGTAATGTATAAATAAAATTTACTCCCTAATAATTCATAAAATAATGGAAACCCTACAATTAATACGATTATAGGTAGAAACAATCTATTGATATAACTATATATTATTGCTTTTTTGATATAAATACTTAAATGTTTTTCAAATGGTAATAAATATAACTTATCCGCTTCTCTGAAAAGTGTTCTAAGTGGAAATATAGAAACAACTGCTAAAATTACGCTTAATATCAACCTATAATTTATATTTTGTGGTATATCTTGTAGCCAATTACTATAACCTAAAGCAAACGCACCAAGCATAATTGTTAAAAATATAAGAAAGTGACCGTTAAATATAAATTTATTATAATTTAACTTCTCTATTAACTCTTCTTTTTGTCTTGTATTAAATAAACTTTTAGCATCATACATATGTCTCACCTTGTGTTAAATGAATATAAATATCATCCAAAGTAGCATTTGTAAGTCCTGTCTTTTCCCTTAATTCATCTAAGTTTCCCATCGCGATGAGTTTACCTTTATGCAATATAATAAAACGATCACAATATCTTTCAGCAGTTGCTAATATGTGAGTAGACATTAACACTGATGCACCTTGATTTCGTCTTTCAACAATAAGATCTAACATAGTTTGAATACCTAGAGGGTCCAGTCCTAAAAATGGTTCGTCGATAATATATTGTGCTGGTTCAACTAAAAATGCACATACAATCATGACCTTTTGTTTCATACCTTTAGAAAAATGTATTGGGAATACTTTCAATTCATTTTCTAGTCTTAATCTTTTTAATAACGGCATCGCTCTATCTAGTGCTGTTTTCTTATCAATTCCATATGCCATAGCAGTCATATAAATATGTTCTTCTAATGTTAATTCATCATATAATACTGGACTTTCCGGTATATATGTAAGATTTCTTCTATATGATTCTATATCAGATTTTATATCAATATTATTAACAGACATCTCACCTTGTTGTGGTGTCAATAATCCTAATAAGTGTTTAATAGTAGTACTTTTCCCTGCTCCATTTAAACCGATAAGCCCTACTACTTCATTAGCTTTACATTCGAATGAGATATCATGGATGACAGCTTTCTTGCCATAGCCGCCTGTTAAATTATTCACTTTAATTGCCATGTGAACGCACCTCCAAAATACATTGTAGCATGTTCTTATTGTTTCGTTCATCAAATATTATCTTAATCTAATGAGAAGAAACTTTGAGCATGATATAATAAACATAATATTTACATAGGAGATGATAACATGTCAGAAACAATATTCAGCAAAATAATCGATGGAGAAATTCCTTCATTTAAAATTTATGAAAATGAACACGTGTATGCATTTTTAGATATTTCACAAGTTACTAAAGGTCATACGTTATTAATTCCGAAAAAAGCTTCACCAAATATTTATGAAACAGATGCAGAAACGATGAAACATATTTCTGAGGCGTTACCAATTGTTGCTAATGCCATTAAAAAAGCATTTAATCCTGATGGCTTGAACATTATTCAAAATAACGGTGAGTTTGCTTCACAATCTGTATATCATATACACTTCCACCTTATTCCAAGATATAAAGATGATATCGATGGATTTGGCTACATTTGGGAAACAAATGAAGATAAATTAGACGATGCTAAAAAAGAAGAAATTGCAAAAGCTATCCAATCACAATTTTAATAATTGTGCTTATCTCTTCTTTAAATGGGTAAATAAATAACTAAGAGTACTAAGGAGGAAAAATTATGAAATTTACAAGATTCGCTTTAGGTGTAGGTGTTGGACTTGCAACTGGTTTTGCAACAGCAATACTTAACACTGATCGTTCAGGTGATGCTTTACGTACAGATTTAAAATCAACTGCTGATGGATCAAAAGTTCAAATAAATGAAATTAAAGATAACGTAGCAGAAATTAAAGAATATGTTTTAAAAACTAAAGATGAAAGTCAAATAGCTATTCAATCATTAAGTGAAGAAATAAAAACGATGATTAGTCAATTTAAGGCTGATATCGATCCGAATATTGATCGCATTCAAAAAAATATTGAAAATATAAGTAATCGTGGTAATGAAATTCAAAAAGAAATTCAAAATACGAAACTACCATTTCTAAAAAAATAGAAAACATGTTAAAATTATTATATTATTAAAGTGTTACATCTTAGCATGATACATAAGTATCATGCTTTTATTTTACAAATAAAGGGGAGATTGTTATGACGAATGAACGGGATATGATAGAGAAAATGTTATTCACTCATAAAGTTTCACAATTATCGAAAGCTTTATGGAAAACAATCGAAAAGGATTGGCAACAATGGATAAAACCTTTTGATTTAAACATCAATGAACATCATATTTTAATTATTATAAGAAGCTTAGATGAAGCAACTATTTCAGAAGTTAGTAAATACGGTGTTATGCACGTTTCTACAGTATTTAATTTTGCTAAAAACTTAGAAAAACGTGGCTATTTAACAATGCCTAAAAGCCAACACGATAAAAGAACTACTTATTTAGAGTTAACTGATAAAGGATTGTCAGTATTACGTAAAACTTATTTTAGTTATTCAAATGACACAAACAGACTATATGATATAGCTACCGATTATGAGAAAGTTATGTTCAATATGCCAGAATTTACCGATGTTAAATATATCGTTGGTCAAATTTATGGTAGTGACTTTATTAAACATATTGAAGATAACCACGAACAACTTAAAAAATATCTACTTGACGAACAATCAGAAGATGATGCATAATATCAAGATAATTATATCTGAGAAGGTGACATACTTATGTTTCTATGTTCTAAATCCATCAATATACAATCTCGGTATGGACTACAGAGAATTGTATTAATTAGTACTTTAGTTTCATTTTTAACATTTATCGTCACTTACGAAATATTCATGTATTTACAAATTCAACCATTAAAGGACGATAAGTTTATTTTATTCTTATTCGTCCTTTGCTTAATTTATCCAATTCATAAATTTTTGCACCTGATTGTACTCATTTATTATCGTAAGTCATTTAAGATGAATAAAACGACTAAAGCAAAACGTGGTCTACCATTATATAATATACGTGTAGATCAACCAGTAAATAAGATTGTATTTTGTTGTGCACTTATATGCCCTATTGTAACCATAACTGCACTTTCTATTTTTCTAATCAATATCATCCCTCAATATGGACATTATATTTTATTTATTATGTCAGTTAATATAGGTATATCTATTATAGATTTACTTTATTTAAAAATTATATTGTTTACTAAAAAAGGGACTTATATAGAAGAAAGAAAGAATGGCATCGAGTTGTTAACAAAACGTTCACTAAATACAGAACATTTATAGGATATTTTTTGTAATCAATTTCCTAAATGTGCTATATTTATCATTGTATTCTTACAAAAGGAGTTCTAATTTATGAAATCAATTAAAAAATTAGTGTTACCCGTAACACTTTCAGCATCAGTTTTAACATTAGGTGCCTGTGGTAATGGTTCAGATAATTCAGGCGAAACTTTAATCGAAACAAAAGCTGGCGATGTATCATCTCAAGACGTATTAGATAAAATGGGTAGCGATGAAGTCGCTCAAAATGCTTTTCAAATTGTTCTTAACAAAGTCTTAAAAGATAAATATGAGGACAAAGTTGACACTAAAAAATTAGATAAACAAGTTGATAAGCAAATTGAACAATATGGTGGCAAGAAGAAATTCGAAGAAGCATTGCAACAAGAGAAACCTGGTGCAACTTTAAAAGACTTCAAGGAATCACAAAAAACTTCTAAATATCAAGAAGAATTTATTAACGATTCTATAAAAGTTTCTGATAAAGAAATTGAAGAAAATGCTAAAAAAGGTTCTCATATATTAATAAAAGTTAAATCTGAAGATTCTAAAGATGGCTTAAGTGATAAAGAAGCTAAGAAAAAAGCAGACGATTTACTTAAAAAAATCAAAGATAACCCAGATGACTTCGATAAAATAGCTAAAGAAGAAACACAAGACGAAGGTACAAAAGATAAAAATGGTTCATTAGGATTTGTACTTAAAGGTCAAATGGATGAAGCATTTGAAAAATCATTATTTAAACTTAAAGACGGAGAAATTTCTGATGTCGTGAAATCTCAATATGGTTACCATATAATTAGAGCTGACAAAGGCGAAGCTAGTAAAAAACAAAAAGAAAGCCTAAAAGAACAATACCGTCAAATGAAAATTCAAAAAGAACCAAAACTTATCATTAATGCATACAAGAAATTATTAGATGAGTACAAAGTAGACTACAAAGATAAAGATATTAAAAAATCAATCGAAGATAATATCTTAAATGCTAAAGCTCTACAACAGCAACAAATGCAAGCTGCACAACAACAAACAGCTCAATAAATAAAACTACTAAATCCGGCTGGGACATAAATACATGTCTCAGCCTTTTTTATTATAATGAGATTTTTATCCCACTCCCATTTTTTATATGAAGTGTCGCTTTATGTTGCACGTGGACCTTCTCTTGCAATATTCCACGTGCTTTACCTCATAAAAAAGAGTCTGAGACATAAATAATTGTCTCAGACTCTTTTTTGTATTGGCAGTAGCTGACTGGTATGAAAATGCGCTTATAACAAGCTTTTTTCATACCTAGTCATCCTTGCCGGGGTGGGACTACGAAATCTTTTTAATAAAATGAGATTTCTGTCCCACTCCCTATTTCTCGTTATATTAATCTAAAGTTTCAGGTTTATAGAACTGTCTATTTTCTAATGCAAAAATACGTTCTGTAAATTGTCCTTTTTCTACTTTTTTAAGATGTTTTTCAAACATCATCATTCTCGCATCTAAATTATCAATGAAGTGAAGAACTTCTGCTTCTTTGACCATTGGCAGTTTAGGCGATCCATATTCTAATTTACCATGATGGCTTAAGACAAGATGTCTAAGTAACATAACTTCTTCGCCTTCTATATTATGTTCCTTTGCAACTTGAGATATTTCATCACTAATAATTGAAATATGTCCTAATAAATTACCTTCCACTGTATAAGTTGTAGCTACTGGCCCTGAAAGTTCTTTAACTTTTCCTAAATCATGCAAAATAATGCCACTATATAATAAACTACGATTTAAAATAGGATATATATCACATAAGGCTTTTGCCTGTCTCAACATCGTTACAACATGATAACTTAGTCCAGATACAAAGTTATGATGGTGTGAGCTCGCTGCTGGGAAAGTGAAGTAATCTTTTTGGTATTTTTTTAGTAAAATACGTGTGATTCTTTGTAATTTAGCATTTTCAATATCTAATACATATGTCATGATTTCATCTGACATTTCTTCAATTGTTAGAGGTGCTGCTTCTAAAAAGTTTTCTAATTTTACATTGTCTTCTTCAGTAGCTACTCTAAACTTATTTACTTTCATTTGTTTACGTCCACGGTAATCTATAACATCACCTTTAACGCGAATAACTGTTTCTGGAACAAGTAGTTTTATGTCTTCATTAGTGACAGTCCACACTTTTGCTTCGATATCTCCGCTTTTATCTTTTAAATAAAGTGTCATATATGGCTTACCTTGTGCTGTTACGCCTTGAGTTGCACGATGTATTAAGAAGTAATGATCAACCGAATCTCCTGGCTTTAGTGTTTCTATCGTTCTCATTAATTCTTGCCTCCTTCTATTTTTGTCAGAGTTATTGTTTGTTTTTGTGGAACAGAATTATCTTTATTACACGTAAAGTATAACACTTGTATATCTTTAGACATTGACATTAAATATTTAATCATTATTTCTTTACGTTGTTTATCAAAATGAACAAATGCATCGTCAACAATAATTGGAAACGGATAATATTTGTGTAACGACTTAATTAAGCTAAATCTTAAAGCAATATACAATAACTCTTTAGTTGATTGGCTTAATTCAGTTGGATGGAATATTTGACCATTCTCATGCCTTACACTCACCGTTTGTTCATCATATATAACTTGATTATATCTACCTTCTGTTAATGTTTTTAAGATATCTGTGGCATCTTTCACTACAAATGGTAAACGTTTATCTTTAATTTGTTTAATATGAGCTTCAACTAAGCTTTGTAAATAACTTAAAGCTGCCCAATCTTTTGCTGTTTCGTTCACTTTTTCTTTTAATAAATGATATTCATGTCTTAAATTAGATAATGTTTCATCTGTTTCCATCTGGTTAATTTTTGCGGTTAAATCACTAATTTCAGCTTGTACTGATAAATATTTATCATTATATTCATCGACTTGATGTTCTAATTGAGTTCTTTCATTTTCTAAATCTGTTTTTGTCATATAACTAAGTTGCGTATTTTTGTCGTAATCATAGTTTTGATTACTTAAATAGTTTGTTAATTGAGAAAATCTATTTAAATTCTCATGGTACGTTACATACTCTTTATGATGACGATAATAAGATTCTTCATCTTGTACATTAATATAATCGAACAGAGTCTGTATAACGTTGTTATTTTCTTCTAATCTTTCGTTTAAAGCATTAATTTCATTTGTGAGTAAAGCTTGTTGTTCGATATTTCTCGCTTTAATATTAGATTCTTTTTGTTGTTCGTCTAGAGTTTGTTTGACGTCATGGAATAAAGAGATTTCTTGATAATGAATACCCGCATGACTGACAATACTATCAGCTTCTCTGTAAAATGCATTTATTGTTTCTTCTTTTTCATTTCTTATTTTAAATAGCCTATCTATTTCGATTCTGTTTTGTTTAATTTTCTTAATTGTATTTAGAGCATCATTTAATAACTGAGAAGATAATTGATTTGAAACGTGTAGACTTGATTTTGTTTCCTCAATCGCTCGTTCTTTTTTCGCTATGATATCTTCCACTTTTTCTAATTCTTTAGTTAGTTCTGCTTGCTTTGTAGCAAGTATTTCTTGTGATTGATAATAACGATCTAATTCTTGTCTTATTTTTGTTTGTTCTTCTAAATTAAAGTCCAAACTATAAAACTGTTTAAGCTGAGACACCTTCTCCTCAAGTTCATCAATTTCTCTTGAAAATGCTTCATCATGATCTAACTCTTTTGTTTTAATGAAAAATGATAGTACAAGAAGTAATAAACCAACAACGGCAAATATACCACAAAATACAAATTGAGATATAACAAATGCATATATTGCTATCGCAACAAACAGAATTCCACCAATTACTGAGCCTAAACGATATTGTTTTGTTCTTTTCTCATTTTCTTCTTTTTGCTTTTTAAAACTGTCTTCCATCTTTTGATAGAGTGAACGTTTTTCACCGAGCTCTAAAGCCTTTTGATTATATACTTTTTTTTGTTCATAATTTTCATCTGAAACTAAGTCATTGTGTAATCTTTCGATGCTATGATTATAACGCTCTTGTTCAATATCTTGTTGGTTCATCGCACGTTTAATTTGTTCACGTTCAGCGATATTTTCATCTTTAATTCTATTTAACTCAGCAATATGTGTTTTCATTGCTTCAGATGTGTCTACAGATAAATATTCTTCATCCCAACCAATATCTTGACGTAGTAACGTATTATCACGTTCTGTATCTTCAATTTGTTTATTTAACTGCTTTAATTCTTGATGTCTTTCTTTAATATCAGTTTCTCTTTGACGAATGCTATTTAATGCCTTTTCATCACGTTCTGACATCACTTTGACTTGATTTAATGTATGATTTACTTGTGTAAGTTTTTCATTTCGTAAAGTTAAATCTCGCTTAATACTTTCTTTAGCTCTAATAGCGGATTCATAACGCTCTATCCCCTGCTCAGGGAATGTATATGGTTCGATGTTTAATTTTGTTTCTAAATCTTTCCATTCAGCTACATCTTTATGTAAAGATATTTCTTTTTCTTTACTAGATAAACGATTTGTAAGATTACCTAAATTATCTTTTAGTTGGTTTAACCTTCTAGATACTTTATCTTTTTCATCTTGTAACCGTTCATATTCCGCCATTTTCTTTTCTTCGTTTTTAATTTTTATTTCTATATCATTTAACTGTTCAAGTTGAACGTTTAAAATTGGGTTTTTCCCATTTTTCTTATATAATGCATCTTTTTCTAACTGCATTAAATTACTCATACCAGTAAATTCTGTAGAACCTAAAGCACCAGCCTGTAATAAATACATTTGCAATTGATCTTCAGTTAAATTTTTATGAATGTCTTGTAATCCTAAAACATTAAATGAAAAAATACCTTGATATGTTTTTTTATTAATGAAATTTAGTTTTTGTTTAAGCCATTCTTCATCTTTAACTTTACCGTTTGGGAGATAAACTTTAACGTCTCCAGTAACACGACCTTTAACGCGTTCAACTTCTACACTTTGACCATCAAAATCTAGTTCTAATTTACCGCCGTATTGATTGCCTAATCGTGGCTCTAGTCTCGGTTCATTTTCTTTCTTTGTTGGAAACCCAAATAGAATAGAATGAATAAATGCTTGTATAGTGGATTTACCGGCTTCATTCTCTCCATAAATCTGCATAAAACTTTGGTCAAATTTAATTTTACGAGACATGAGTTGGCCATAGCCATAAATTTCTAATGATTTTAATTTCATCGCTTTAACCTCTCATTCTTCTTTTTAAAATTTCTTCGCCACGTTCAATGAGTGCTTCTTTATCAATATCACTAAACGGTTCTAGGAAACGATTTGCTTTAGGATTCATATATAAATCGCTCAATGCATCTTCTAATATTTGGTCATCTTCTAAAATATCATCATTAAATTCGTTAGCTAACATCACTTCAGAATCTTGTTCATAAAATACATTTAATTCTTCAATAAAAATAAAATTAGTTTGATTTTCTTCATACTCTTGAATCAATTGAATAACTTGATTAATTTCTTCTTGCTTAAGTACTTCATCATGCTTTACATATACGTCTAATTGGTAGAAGGCTTTCCCTTCAGTTCGCACACTATCTTTGAACTTTTGAATCGCTTCGTACAATGCATGTTTACCTTTAGCTTTTGTTTCAATTATAGCTTTTTCAAAACGTATATATTGTGTCGGTTTAAATCTGGCTTCTAACTTCGCCTCATCACCTTCTACTAATAAATAGCCTTTTTCGCCTTTTTCTTTAAAATGACGTGCTTGAATATTACCTGGATAGTGAATTTGAGATAGTTCACTAATCATTTGGCGCTCGTGTATATGTCCTAAAGCCCAGTAATGATAAAGTTTACTGTTTAAGTCTTCCACATTAAATTCAGTATATCTGTTTTTGACATTCGAAGCTTGAGAATAAGTTCCATGTAGTAATCCAATATGTATACCTTTATTGCCAGTTGATTCAGGGTATTCATCAACTTTATTTTCATAACTTGCATCTTTTTGATAACTAAATCCATGTAAATAAACGACTTGACCATTTTTTGTGATAAGTTGATATGTTGAAACTTTATCACTAAATACCGTAACGTTTTCTGGCCAAACAGTATGAACTGAATCTGATAATGGGTCGTGATTACCATGGATAATATATACAAATATTTGTTCTTGTTCTAGCTTTTTAAATTGTTCTCTCAAGTAAACTTCCGCACGTAAAGTTCTGTTATCTTGATCAAATAAATCACCTGAAATAATAACAAAGTCAACTTGTTCTTTTATTGCATCATCAATAATATTAGTAAAACTATTATAACCACTCTGTTTAACATCGTTTAAAATAGAAGGGCTTAAATAATGTCTAGATTTAAATGGACTATCAAGATGTAAATCTGCACAATGTATAAATTTAATCATTTAACTAACCTCTTTCACTATTAGTTCATTTTCTTAATTATTTTATTCAAGCACAATTCAATAGAATAATCAGATTAATAAGTAGTCTTTTAATGTATTAATTTTACCATATTCAAGGCATATACGATACATGACAAAGGTAATAAACAACGGTTTAAACCTAAAAAAAGTCTTGTTAGATACGACTACGTACCTAACAAGACTTTTGAAATTAAGAATTATTGTTGACCTTCTTGATTATCTTCAAGACTACCATAAATATCTTCTAATGGTTTCATGATAACACGGTTTAAATCTTGAATAAGTTGACTCATAGCTTGTTCAGCTTGCATTAATTCAGAAATTGTTTCGTTTTGCTCAATTTCTTGTGCTGACTTTTGAGCTCTAGCGATATCTACTTCTGAGATTTCTTCGCCTTGCATTTGTTTGTTTTGTAAATCTAGTTGAACTTCACGGAATTCATCGAATAATTTTTTAGTTTCTGGGTCAGCATTTACTTTTTCGTATTGCTCTTTAATTTTGTTATATTCGTTGCTTTCACGTAAAGTTTGTTCTAGTTCATTCGCTTTGTCATAAATATTTACTTCTGCCATAATAAATTCGCTCCTATAATTAAAAAGTGTATTAGAATATCAATTCCAATAATACTGTATCACACTTCGAAAGCTTATACAAAAATAGCGATTATACCTTGGAACAAGCCTATTATACCACCTAATACAAATCCTAGTAATGTGATTAATTTCAACTCTTTGTTTGAAATTTCTATTACTAACTTTTCAAGATATGACAATTCGAAGCGATCAATTTGTTCTTTAATCAATTCTGCTAATTTCATTCTTTCTAGAATTAAACTAATATTATCTCCAACTTTTTGAATCATATAGTCAATAAATCTTTCTGTACCTTTACCTTCCATATATTCAAATAAACTTGGTACAAGTTCATATAAAGGTGTGTTTAAATATTTATGCATATTAACAGATTCAGTTATTTCATCAGCGATAAGAACTTTTGCTTTATCTTTCCTTTCAAGTGTAACAACTTCATCTAATGATTTTGACATCCACTTTTCATATTGTGTTTGTACTTGTAAATCAATCATATTATGAATTTTTTCTTGCTTAATTACATTTCTCAGTTCTTTTCGAACCTTATATACAATGTCTTCAGTAGTCATAAACATTTGAATCATGCCCACCATTTTTCCTTTTTGTTCGAAAAATTCTTCTACCATTGTATATATATCATTTTTGCCTTTATCAGATGCTAAATAAATATCAATTTTCGATAATATCTCAGGTGTAACACGATTCACTTGTCGACTTAAATCCTCATATATTTCTTCAGGGATTAAACTATGAATTGCATCTTTTTGATGAATTTCATAATATTTATCCACTTTTTGTTCTATTGTATTTTTTAAAGTTTCATTTAATTTTTCTTCCAATGGATAATCAATTCTATTTATAAAATCTTGTGGTGTGTAGTTTTTTTCTTTTAATGTTTTAAATTGAACTTTAATTGTATCTTCAAGAACACTTTTAGTATTAGGGTTAACAAGTTTTTCTTTAAATACTTCCGGAGTCAATAAATGGTTTGTTACCATCTGACCTACTTTTTCCGATAATTCATTTCTTCTTTTTGGAATAAGTCCTGGAGTAAATGGTAGTTTATAACCAAAAATTTTCTTTTCATGGTATGGATGAAATAACATTTTAATAGCGACAAAGTTAGTAAAGCCACCAATAATTGAACCTATTATCATCATTCCTATTATTGTTAATATAGTTGTCATATCTGTTCTCCTTTAAAAAAAGCTACTTCTTTAGAATAATCTAAGAAGTAGCTTTTCACAAATATTAAACAAATAATGATTGAGTTTTACGTAAGAAATATGTTTCTGCTTCACGTTTCTTCGCAGTACCAAATATTGGTTGACGTTCGTCATTTAAAACTCTATACAAATCTGTTTTTTTATTAGATTGTAAAATGTAGCCTGATTTTGCATCAATAGTAGTCCAATAAATATCACTCGTATTATCATGGTTTGGATATGCACAATGATGACGAGAAATAATTTGAATTACCTCTAGAGGGTCACAACCAAATGTTGTGTTTAAAACGTCTGAATCTCTGAATAATGCACAGATAGATACACAAGTTGTCCAGTTTGGTAATACACGTTCTTTTTCTATTTGTACTAAAGTTTTTTTAGATAATCCTACTGTATTCGCCATTGTATCTTGAGTGTAACCTGCCTCAATACGAACCATTTTAAATTTTGTTTGAATTATCGTTGTAAAAGTTTGTTTATCCATCAATAACTACCTTTCTATTTAAATTCTATTATTAATTTATTATATTATGTTGCAAAAATACACGATTTTTTCGAGCACAAGTATCATCATAATACATTTTGCATAAAAATAAAAGAGATAAATTGATTTTTTATCAATTTATCTCTTTAATACGTTGAAATGTTAATTTTTCGCCAATTTTGACTTTTCTCTCTCAGAAAGAATTAATGCACATGCTGCATCACCTGTAATATTTACTGATGTACGTGTCATGTCTAATAATCTATCTATACCGATAATCATACCGATTGCGGCTGGGTTTATACCGATTGATGTTAAAATCATAGCTAACATCACTAATCCCACCCCAGGTACACCAGCTGTACCAATAGATGCTATAACAGCTATTATAACTACAGTAACCATTTGCATTACTGTCAAGTCTATTCCAGATACTTGAGCAATGAATATTGTAGCTACACCTTGCATTATGGCTGTCCCATCCATATTGATTGTTGCACCAAGTGGTTGAACAAATGAACTAACTTCCTTTCTAACTCCCATATCTTTTGTACATTCTAGAGAGATAGGCAACGTTGCATTTGAACTAGATGAACTAAATCCTACAGCAATTGCTGGTAAGAACTTTTTAAAGAACCATAAAGGATTTTTTCCTGCTAAGAATTTGACTGCTCCACCATAAACAACAAAGAAATGTATGAATAAAGCCAACAATACAATGACGAAGTACATACCTAGTTGCTTGATAGCTCCAAAACCGGCATTCGTGAATGCCGTTGCAACTAGACCAAATGTACCTATTGGAGCAAATACATTCATAATCATTGTAACGATATACATGAGTATATCATTGGTCTGTTCGAGAAAAGTCCTGACGACTTCAATTTTATTACCTAATGCTATCATTCCTATACCAATGAAAATCGCAAATGTGATAATTGGTAACATATCTTGTTCAACCATAGACTGCATTGGATTTTTAGGGAATAAATTAATGAGCGTTTGATCGAATGTTTGATTTTCTGGTGCTTCAGCATCCCCAGATTTAGCTTTCTGTTCAGCTCCATATTTCTTAACTTCGTCACTATTTAATAAGTCTCCTTGGCCAGCACCTGGTTTAAATACAAGTGCTAAAGCCATTGCGATAATTATTGCAATAGCTGTTGTTGTTAAGAAAAAGATAACGGTCTTTAAACCAATACCACCAAGCAGCTTAGGATCACCGACACCTACAACACCTAATACGATAGAAACAAACACTACTGGAACTACTAACATGAATATTAGATTCAGAAATATTTGCCCTAGTACATTAAATACATACTGATTAGTATTTTGAACAAAACTATTACCTTCGAAAATATTAAATATAGATCCCACTGCTATACCTAATATTAACGCTATAACAATCTTTAAAGTTAAATTCTTTTTTACTTTCATATTTATACTACCCCCAATTGTTAGCGTAAAATAATTTCTCCATGTCATTATTATATAGTAAGCGCTTTCTTTTTGTAAGACTTATTTAAAATTTTATACAAAAAAAATGAGTTAATATAAAAATTTTGATATTAACTCATTGAAATAATCAAGTATTTAATTGATTAATTGGTGTTCCATAGCGTAAACAGCAGCTTGAGTTCTATCTGAAACTTTAAGCTTATTTAATATATGGCTAACATGGGTTTTTATCGTTTTTTCAGATACAAAAAGTGTTTCTGCTATTTCTTTATTAGTTTTCCCTTTTACCATCTCTTTTAGTACTTCTATTTCCCTCTTTGATAATTTATTAGCTCTGTGTGGTTTTTGTTCACTTTCAGAGATAACAGATTGAACTTTAGGGTGAATTTTTCGTTCACCTTTTAATACGTCTCTTATTGTTTGTATCAGTGCTTCTGGTTCTACATCTTTTATTTCATATCCATCCGCTCCTTTATCAAGCGCGGATATGACATGTTCTTCATCAAGAAAGCTCGTTAAAACTAATACTTTTACGTTTGGATATTTTTTCTTTAGAATACCAGTTATTTCAATACCGTTCATCTCAGGCATTACTAAATCTAGCAATATGATATCTGGTTGTTCATTTTCTTCTAAATAATCTAACAATAATTTTCCAGTTGGAAAATCTGCTACGATATTAAAATCTTTTACTGTATCAATCAAAAATCTTAATCCTTGTCTTACTATATGGTGGTCATCCACTAATATTACTTGATAATTCATTTTTACAACCCCTAATCACATTTAAAGTGGTATTGTTAATTCTATTTTGGTACCTTTATTTGTACTAGAACTGACTTCTATATGTCCTTTCATAACTTGTGCACGCTGTTTCATATTTCTTAAACCATTAGAAACTGTTTTTTCTGTTTTACTACTTTCAAATCCTATGCCTTCATCTATAATAACCACTTTAAATTGTAATTTGTTTTGTTCCATATAAATGTTGGCATGATGTGTTCCAGAGTGTTTCTTAATATTATTTAATGATTCTTGAATAATTCGATAAACATTCTCTTCTATTGTATTCGGTAAGTCAATTAAACCTTCAACTTCAAATTCAGATTCAACGTGAATAAATTGACTGTATTGTTTAATTGCAGAAATAAGACCGTTTTCTAGACCAACAGGTTTTAATTGCCAAATTAAAGCCCTCATTTCATTTACCGCACTTTGACTTGTTTCTTCAATTGTTTGGAATGCTTTTTTAGCCTCTTCGTGATCTGTGATACCTTTAGCAGCATGAGCTGTAATCTTTAAAGAAAATAACATTTGATTTACTGAGTCATGCAAGTCTCTCGCTAATCTGTTTCTTTCATTTATTCTTGCAGCTTCTTTTTCTTGATCTGTTAATATAATCCTTTTGATTGCTGAACCTATTTGAAAAGCTACTGATTCTAATAATTCTAAGTCTTCTTCAGAATATCTTTTTGTTTCTGGCGTGGCAATGTTTAATAAGCCAAATTGTTCATTTCCTGATCTTAAAGGCACTGTAGCGTGATGAGTAATACCATCTGTTTTATCATGATGTTCTCTAGTTGCCTTAACAATTCTAGAACAATTAATGATATTAGAGGCTTTTGTTAATTTTTTATTATGGTAAGCTGTAACACACCAACACGTACCTTCAGTCATATATTGACAATCATTATGTGTTAAAGCAGGCGGTAATGCTTCTTCTGCAACTAATTCATGACGTCCTTCTTCATCAATGAAAAAAATCCACCCTGTATGAAAATTACTTCCATTCACTAATTTTTTAAGAGCACCATGCATCATACTATACATTTCTGTTTCTTCATTTAAAAACTCTGCAATTTCTTTCAATAAACTTGTACGTGTCGGTTTCTCCATTTACATCACCTTTATCATCATTGGTTATACACCTATTATACATACCATCTCTTTATCATTTAAATGTTTAAATTAAGCGGTAAAGATACTTCTTATGTAATTTTCTTGTTATACTAATTATAACTTAAATTTAGTTATAACATCATTTTTCCGATTTTAAGCTAAATATTCTTGGAGGATATCATGAAAATAATAATACCATCGAAATACGAAGGACAAACAATAGAAGAAATGTTTAAATCTTTGCAATTACCTAAGAAAGAATTACATTTATTGAGAATGTCTAAAGAAATAACACTTAATAACGAACCAAGCACGTTGCGTAGTCATGTGTCAAAAGGAGATAAACTTCATATTCCTGTCTTAAATGAAACAAGTCAGTATGTATCAAGCTATCGTCTTGCTGAAGTTAAATATGAAGATGAATATTTTGCAATCGTTGTAAAACCTAAAGGCGTTAAAACTCATCCTAACGATTTACAAGAAGCAAATACTTTAATGAACCATGCTATTTATACTATAGATTCTGATTATGTAGAGCCCGTGCACAGATTAGATCAGGAAACAGTTGGGTTATTACTAGTAGCAAAACATCCTATTGCTAAAAAAATATTGGATCGTATGCTAGAAGATAGACAAATTACGCGTACTTATAAAGCACAAGTAGATAGTTTATTGCCTTTGAAACCACAAACAATCGATATGCCTATCGGTAAAGATAAGTTTCACCCTAATAAACGTCGCGTATCACCTACTGGTCAGCGCGCTGTAACACATATTCTTGAAAGTCATATGCTTGATGAGCACACAGCAGAAGTCGAACTAAAATTAGACACAGGTAGAACACACCAAATCCGTGTACACTTAGCAGAGATTGGTCATCCAGTAGTTGGAGATCCACTTTATAACAATAGTAAACTGAGACAATTGAAACTGCACAGTTACAAAATTGAATTTGAACATCCATTTAAAGATGAATTCGTTTCAGTTACGCTTGAAGATTAAAATATAAAATGAATTAGGGAGTGGGACAGAAATCTCATTTTATTAAAAAGATTTCGTAGTCCCACCCCGGCAAGGATGACTAGGTATGAAAAAAGCTTGATATAATCGCATTTTCATACCAGTCAGCTACTGCTAATACAAAAAACATACTAAGATTAGCTATGAAGAAATCTATGACGATAGATTTTTTCATAGCTATTTTTTATAGTTATAGAGAGGAGTAGACTGTGCGATCTCTTGGGTTTGAAATCCGTAAAAAAAACTAGTCAGCTTTACTCTCGCCTTTTGAAATTCGATTGTAGTATGTTGGGTTCTTGAAACCGTGTATAGGAAAGTGAAATGAGAAAGGTTCAGTAAAGTTATAACTTCTCAAATTTATTAAGGAGGTTTTATTTATCGATTACTTAGGCATTGATATTAGTAAAAAAGATAGTGTGATTGCACACTATATCGATGAAAAATTCCAAAAGGAATTTACTATTCAAAATAACAAAAATGGTTATAATTATTTATTAAATTATTTGAATCGTGTAAATCAGCCAAAATTAATTTTTGAATCCACAGGTATATATTCAAGAGCTATGGTTCGGTTCTGTCGAGTTAACCAAATTAATTATATTGAGTTGAATCCTTTAGAAGCAAAGTTCAAAACAAGCTCTTTAAGGTCTTGGAAAACAGATCAATCAGACGCACATAAGTTAGCCCAAATAGCACCTTTTTTAAATGATTCCGATAGTTTAAATAATACAAATGATGATATTTACTTTGAATTACGTGAGCGTGCTCGATTTCATCTAGAATTCGAAAATGAACAAAATCGATTGAAAGTTGAAATTATTGAGATACTTCATCAAACATTTCCTGGCTTAGAAAAACTATTTAAAAATCGTTATTCAATGATTGCCTTAAATATCGCTGAAATATTTACTCATCCTGATTTTGTTCAACAGAATGATATGGAAAGTATCATTTCTACAATTTTAAAATCTACAGATAAAGGATTATCTCAACAAAAAGCAGAAAGTTATGGAGAAACACTTTTTAAATTAGCGAATGATAGTTACCCTAACGTCAATTCATCTTCGTTCCTAGTTAAAAAAGCACAATTATTAATTCAAAAATTGAAAAAGTCCATTGGACAATTATCACAATTAGATAAAGAAATGATTCAATTAGCTCAAGAACTTGACTGCTTTGAAATTATTTATTCTATACCAGGAATTGGAGATCTAACTGCAGCCATGATAATCGGTGAGCTTGGAGATATATCTCGATTCAAATCAAATAAACAGTTAAATGCTTTTGTAGGAATTGATATCAAACGATATCAATCTGGTGGGACACATTATAGAGATACCATCAATAAACGCGGTAATAAAAAGGCGAGACGCTTATTATTTTTGGTAATAATGAATATTATTCGTGGACAACATCGTTATAATAATCATATTGTAGATTATTACTATAAATTAAGAAAGCAGCCTAATGAGAAATCTCATAAGACTGCTGTTGTCGCATGTATTAATCGACTATTAAAAACATTTCATTATTTAATAATGAAACATAAACTATACGATTACGAAATGTCCCCACATTAAATCGTATAATCACATATAGTCTAACACCTTATTCAAAAAAATAAAATTGGACGGTCTTATTAAGTGATGACTATTTTAAACTTAAGCACTTGACTAATCGTAGGAAGAGAGTCTGGGACAATTATTTATGTCCCAGACTCTAATTATATGTTTTCAAGGATACATTACTTATAATTATTTATCTTTTAAACCTTCGTTTGAATTTATTAAATAAATTAGATTTTTTACTTCTTATTGGTTTTCCTATTTTAATTTCACTTTGCTGTAATTGTTTAGCCTTAAGAATTGCTTCTTCCATCAATATTTGTTGAGAACTAGCTTGTTTGTTTCCAGCATCATTGTAATGATACTTTCCATTTGAATCTTGGATCCTTCCCTTCAGTCCATCATCAAGTTGTAAATTCAAATAGTCTTTTAATCTTTTAACGATGCTTTCATCTAAAATTGGAAATAAAATTTCAACTCGTTTTATCATATTTCTTGTCATCATATCTGCTGATGATAAGTACATTTTTTCTTCACCGTTATGATAAAAATAATATATTCTAGAATGTTCTAGATATCTCCCCACAATGCTAATTACTTCTATATTTTCACTTACACCTTGTATACCTGGCTTTAAACAACAGATACCACGAATTATCAGTTTAATTTTCACTCCATTTTGAGAAGCTTCAAATAATTTCTTTATGACCTTTTTATCTGTTAAAGAATTCATCTTAGCAATAATAAGTCCATTACCATGTTCTTTATGAGCTTCAATTTCTTGATCTATGTGATCAACAAATACATCTCTTATTTCAAATGGCGCTACAATCAGCTCATTATAATTTGGCTTTAATGAATAACCACTTAAATAATTAAAGAAATTAATCGCATCTTCTCCTATATCTGGATTAGTAGTAATGATGCCCATGTCTGTATATAATTTTGCAGTTTTATCATTATAGTTACCTGTTCCTAAATGTACAAACGGCATAACTTTACCGTTAACACGCTTTATCACGAGAGTAATTTTACTATGGGTTTTTAAAAATGTCATTCCATAAATAACATTACAACCTGCATCTTCTAGCATTTTAGCCCACTGTACATTATTTTCTTCGTCAAACCTTGCTTTTAATTCTACTAATACAGTAACCTGTTTACCATTTTCTGCAGCATTTTTCAACGCTTGAATAATAGGTGAATCACTACTTACACGGTAAAGTGTTTGTTTAATGGCAAGTGTATCAGGGTCTTCAGAAGCTTCTTTAATAAACTCTACAATTGGTTTAAATGATTCGTATGGGTGATGGAAGAATATATCTTTTTCTAATGCTAACTCATATATATTATTTTTATTTAAAGACGCAGGAATTTGAGGCGTATGTGGTTTGAATAATTCATTCGGTAACAAATCCTCCAATTGACTAACTAACGAAAATAAAACAGTTAAATCTACAGGCCCATTTACCCTGTATATATCATGATTATCTATTTCAAACTCATTCATGAGAAATATACTTTTTACTTCAGAATCAATATGTCTACTGTCAATTTCTAATCGGACAGCCACACCACTTTTTCTTTCTTTTAAAAATCTTTCAATTTCAATAAGTAAATCTTCAGCACCATCTTCATGTATCGTTAAATCTGCATTTCTTGTAACTCTAAAAGTATAAGTATTAATGACTTCATAACCATTGAATAATTGTTCGATGAATAAAGAAATCACATCTTCAAGAAATACAATATATTTTTTACCTTCGTGTTCAAGTTTAATAATTCTGTCCAATAGAACTGGAACGGGTACAATTGCTGATCTGATTTCTCCATCATCTAGTTTTATATCTACAAATAAATTAAGCATTTTATTATTTAATTTGGGTAATGGTCTGTATGCATCAATGCCTAATGGTGATAAAGTTGGCAGTATTTCTGAGTTGAATTGAGCGTGTAATTGTTCAATTAGAATTTCTGGTAACCTTTCTGGTTGAGTAATATAAATATTATAAGTTTTTAATTTTTCTTTTAATTCATTAAATCTTTTATATTGCAAATCGACATTGATTCTATTTTTTTCTTCAATGCAAATAAGTTGTTCTTTAGGTGTTAATTGCGCTTTGTTCTCAGGTTCATTAAAGTTCATTTTAATTTGGTCTTTTAACCCGGCCACTCTTACCATAAAGAACTCATCTAAATTAGAACTGTGAATTGCTATAAATTTTAATTGTTCAAGTAATGGATTATTAGAATCAAATGCTTCTTCAAGAACACGGTAATTAAAGTCTAACCAACTAAGTTCTCTGTTATTATAGTATTTTGAATTATCTAGATTATATTGTTTAGCTTGTTCTCCCATAATTACCACACCCTTTACAAATTTGCATCGTTTAAAAAGTTAGTACTGTTCTATTAAAACGTATAAACATTAACCTTGAGTAAATTTTATATTAAGTTTTTTTGGTAATAATTTTTCTATATGTTTCTTCTGTCTTTCAGATTGATATTGCTCCGCTATAGGATCTGTTACATATTGTACTTCTAGTACATATTCATCTTTAGATTCTGTCAATGTTAATGAATCAACACAGTCTGTATTTGATACATTAAGTGCATGAGCAAATTTAATTAAACCGCCTAGCTTCTGTATTTGATCTATCTCATTAGTTTTGAACCAATTAGTTTCTTTTGCATAAAATTTTAATAAAGTTTTATTTTTAAAACTTGCTAATAAAGCTAATTTCACTCTCTCTTTATGCGACAATCCATTGATACTACTATTTGCGATTATATAATATGTGTGTTGAGAACTGGAATCTGCATCAATAAATGAACCTAAATAGTATAAATAAGCAGCATCTTTAAATAATGATTTATCACTTTCAGAAATAGTAATATCGTTTATTTCCATTACTTTATTTAGTAGAGTTTCTGCAAGTTTTACGCGTTGTCGTCCATTAGAAGGATTAATATTGTACTCATTTGCTAAATATTTAAGTGCATCAGTGGCCACATTATCTTTATTAAAAGCTTTGGAAAAATCTTCTTTTAATATGGTCATAACAAGTCCTTCTCTTAAACCTTTTCTAGAGAAACTAAATTCTGTTGCATCTACAACCTCGAATAAAGTATTAAATACAATTGAACTTGGCATAATAATGTCTACTCTATCTCTACTTAATCCATCTAAATCTTTCAAATCGTTTTTGTCTGATTTTTTCAATACATCATACACTTCTTCTAAACCTTTTTTATTCATGTCATAACCATGAACACCTGCTATCGGATAATTGTGTAAAGATTGATGAATTCTCGCATTATTTCGTGCAGAACCACCGATACCTATAATTGGTAATCCTTTATTTTTAATCCATTTTTCTGATTCAAATTGATCTTTAACATATTTTTCACATTTTTTTATAGCGTTCTTATCATTATGATTTTTTCCTTCAAAGAACATTTTTTGTAGCGTTACAACTCCAAATGGGAAACTTACTGCATTCATTAGTTTTTTATTTTCAAAATGTGTAATTTCTGTTGAACCACCACCGATATCTACAGTGATTCCATTTTGAATATTAAGCGTATGAGTAGCAGCAAAGAAACCATAAAATGCTTCATCTTCATCAGGAATGACTTCTATATCTAAACCTGTTTTAGTTTTTACTTTTTCTTTAATTTCATTTAAATTCTTCGATTGTCTAACAGCTGCAGTGGCTGCAGGCACTAATTCATCTACATTGAACTTCATAGCAACTTTTTTGAAACTATATAATGTTTCACTTAATATTTCGATACCTTCTTCAGTCATAACTTTATCTTCTGTTAAATATTGACTTAATCTAGCTGGGGTTTTAATGTTTTGTAATTCATTTAATCCTGTTTCATCTGAACATTCAAATATAACGAGTCTAATAGTATTTGAACCGATGTCAATTAAACCTATTCTCTTCATATATACCTCCGAGTGTATCTTTTGATATGCAAAAAGGTGCCTATAGCACCTTTTTGACTTCTTTATATTTCTAATAGCTGCTATTATTCTTTAGAGCTTATCATGTCTTCTGGTTTGATCCATTCATCAAATTGTTCTTCTGTTAATAGACCAGACTGTACTGCAGATTCTTTCAATGTTAAACCATTTTTATGAGCATTTTTAGCTATTGAAGCTGCATTTTCATATCCAATATGTGGATTTAAAGCAGTAACTAACATTAATGATTGATTTAAATATTTATCAATATTTTCATCAATAGGCTCAATACCTATTGCACAGTTATCATTGAATGTTTCCATACCATCTGCTAATAAATAAATTGATTGTAATGTATTGTATAATATTACAGGTTTGAATACGTTTAATTCAAAATTACCTTGTGATGCTGCTATTCCAACCGTAGTATCGTTACCCATTACCTGAACTGATACCATTGTTAGCATTTCACATTGCGTTGGGTTTACTTTACCCGGCATAATTGAAGATCCAGGTTCGTTTTCAGGAATTGAAATTTCCGCTAGACCTGCTCTAGGACCTGAAGATAACCATCTTACATCATTCGCTATCTTCATTAAATCACTAGCTAATGCTTTAAGTGCACCATGTACATAAACAACTTCATCATGAGCTGTTAAAGCATGGAATTTATTTTCAGAAGAAACAAATGGATAACCTAATTGTTCAGCAATTTGTTTCGCAACTTTATCTCCAAATTCAGGATGAGCATTTATACCAGTACCTACTGCTGTACCGCCTATTGCTAAGTTAAGAAGCTGACCTTTAGATTCATTTAATAAAGATTCACATTTATCCAACATGTATCTCCAACCGCTTACTTCTTGTCCTAAAGTTAATGGTGTCGCATCTTGAAGATGCGTTCTACCTATTTTAATAATGTCTTTGAAAGAAGTTTCTTTCTCTTTAAATGTATCTCTTAACTTACTTAATGCAGGTAATAATTTTGATTCTATTTCATGATATAATGCCACATGCATCGCAGTTGGATATGTATCATTCGAACTTTGAGACATGTTGACGTGATCATTTGGATGTACACTTTCCTCTGAACCTTTTTCTTCTAAATAGTTGTTTGCAACGTAACTAACAACTTCGTTAACGTTCATATTACTTTGTGTACCACTACCTGTTTGCCATACAACTAATGGAAAATGTTCATCTAAGTTACCTTTTAAAATTTCATCAGTAGCATATACGATAGCATCTTTCTTATCATCTGATAGCTTACCTAGTTCATGATTAGCAATAGCTGCCGCTCTTTTCAAATGAGCGAATCCGTATATTACTTCAATTGGCATTTGTTCCTTACCAACTGGGAAATTTTGTTTACTTCTTTGTGTTTGCGCTTTCCAAAACTTGTCACTCGGTACTTTTATTTCACCAAAAGTATCATGTTCAATTCTGTAATCCATTTACATTACTCCCCTTTATTACATGTTTAAATCAATTTAACTTCACCTTTATTATAGCCTATAAATATAATGAATAAAACTGTTAGTAGTCTGATAATTCAAATTTGTAAACAATATACAATCGTAAAAGTGCATAATTCAATTTTTTACAAATAAAGATTTTGATATTTGATATTTTTTAAATAAAAAAAGAATTTATGCACTAAGTTCTCATGCATAAATCCTTTTTTGAAAATGTTTGAAGATATATCAACACTAAATTATTTTTCTTCTTTTTCTTCTTCTTTTTCTTCGTCATTTTGTTCAGAGATTTGTTCCATCTCTTTACCTAGTTCTTTGACGTCTTCTAAATCTTGAACCATTTCATTTTCTTCTTCATTTTCATTATGATCAATGTGTTTATCCAAATTGTTCACCTTCTTACGAAAATTGAATTGAGAAGTAAGATCTTACATCTTCAGGTAGACCTTGCGCCGCTTCATTATCTAGTACAACAGTAACCATTCTATGTTGTTTTAATTTTGCTGAATCAACAGAACCATTAGCAGGTTCTTCATATAATTGTTTTACTGCTTTAGCTTTTTCTTTACCTGTAACAAGTAATACGACTTCGCGAGCAGGATGTATCGAAGAATCATAATCTAAACCGATTCTACTATCGTCAGTTAATGTTAAAACATTTAACATTAATTTATTTTTCTTCTTATCAGTATTTACTTTATCTTTAATCACTGATTCAACATCGCCACCAACATCAGTTTTTATGACTTGCTTACTAGGAACACCTAATTCAGTGTAATAGTCTTCTTTACCGTCAAAATCTAAAACATGAATTTGACTAAAATTAACTGGACTCTTTTTTACATTATCGAATAACTCATCAAAAAATGTTGTGTTTTCGTCATTTAGATGTACGCCTACTACCGATGTACTGTCACCATTAAATTGTTTACGTACAATATCAGCGGCATAACGTGCAGCTATACTTTTTGTTTCGAATACTTTAAAATTTAAAGCCATTTTCTCCACTCCTCATTTCAACTTATCTATTATCATGTCAATAATCATTGTTCATTATCTATAATATACCCTTTTTTAATCGTAGTTAAAACATTTATTTCTGAATCAACTATAACAAGGTCTGCTTGTTTACCTTTTTTGATTGAACCTAGCCTATCTTCTACGTTTAATCGTATAGCTTGATTTAAACTAGTTGTTCTCCAAGCTTCTTCTAACGGGATATTTGCGTAGTTCATCAAATTTTTCAATCCTTTATTCATGAGTAAAATACTTCCAGCTAATGAACCATTTTCTAATCGCGCCTCATGATCTTTCACGTGAACATTTTGTCCACCTAAATCATATTCTCCATCTTTCATACCTTTTGCTCTCATTGCATCAGTAATCACGCAGAAATTTTTGTTGCCTTTCGATAAATAAGCTAATTTAACAGACGCTGGATGTGAATGTACACCGTCTACAATAACTTCTGTCGTTAACCTTTCATCTGTCAATGCAGCTCCAAAAACGCCCGGCTCTCTGTGAGTAAATGTAGTTTGAGCATTATATAAATGAGTAATATGCTGTAAGCCATTATCAACTGCTTCTTCTATACCATCATAATCCGTAATCGTATGACCAGCAGAAAAAATCACTTTATCATTAAGTGCCTGTATTGTTTCTTTAGCACCTTCTACTTCCGGAGCTATTGATATAATTTTTATTTTATCTTTAGCTACTGATTGAAATGCTTCAAACTTTGCAACTGAAGGTCTTGCTACATATTTAGGATTTTGCGCACCAACTTTATGCTCAGAAATAAATGGACCTTCTAAATGTACTCCTAATATTTCTGCGCGTTTATCATCTAAAGGCTTATACTCTGCTACATTTTGTAACGCTTTATTAATTGCTTCTGATGATTGTGTCATTGTAGTCGCTAAGAAACTTGTTGTTCCTTCTGATAAAAGATTTTCAGATAGTATATTCAATGTTTCCGGTGTTGCATCCATTGCATCCTGACCATATCCCCCGTGTATATGTATGTCAATAAAGCCTGGAATAATATGTTGACCATTTACATCAACAACTTCTAAATTGCCGCTATATGAACCTTCTTGTATATCTTGTATATATCCATCCTGTATTTTAATATAACCATTTTCTATTTTTCCTTGTTCAGTATAAATTACTGCATTATCTAAAATATAATGTCCCATTTTAAAGTCTCCTTAAAAATTATATTTAAATATTCACCTAATTCGTATATAATAAAGATAACATAACATTACTGGGGGGCTAATTAAATGAATACATTACTAATCTGCATGGTTGGTGTAGCGTTTCTTACTTCAATGTTAACAGCTGGTCGTGATTCTAAAGACTATGGACTTAAAGAAGAAGATTTAAACAAAGAGCTTGAATCTTTAAAACAAAATAATCAATAACTGAGACCCCTACGGCCTCAGTTTTTTTATTTTAAATTTGGATAATCTTGTTGTCTTAATGCTTCATAAATTAATATAGCTGCTGTATTAGATAGATTTAAAGCTCTTACATTATCATTCATAGGTATTCTTAAAGCTGTTTCTTTATATTTTTCTTTAACCCAATCAGGTAAACCACTTGTTTCTCTACCAAACACAAAGTAATGATCTTCATCAGTATTGCTGTAATCAAAATCAGTATGCGGCTGTGTACCGAATTTAGTTAATAAATAATAGTGACCACCTTCTGTTTCTTCAAAAAACTCTTCAATGCTATCGTAATAAGTGATGTTAACGAATTTCCAATAATCTAATCCTGCTCTTCTCAACATCTTATCGTCAGTGCTAAATCCTAATGGTTTAATTAAATGTAAATGTGTGTCTGTAGCAGCACAACTACGTGCAATGTTTCCTGTATTAGCTGGTATTTCTGGTTGATATAAAACTACGTGGTTCGTCATAATTTATTGTCTCCTCATTTCTAATCCTTTAATCATTTCTTCTTGTACTTCTTCAATTTCATGTTCATAATGCGACATGATAAAGGTTCTTGCCTCTTCCCCTTGAATTTGGCCAATCGCCCAATAAGCAGTAGCTCTAATCATTGGTCTAGGGTCTGTTAAAGCAACATCTTTCAATTCAGGTATAGCACTTTCTTCGTTAAAATGTGCCAATGCAACAATCGCATTTCTTTGAATAGGCTTTTTACCTCTCCATGCACCAGCTAAATGTCCATAAGTATTTTTAAATTCTTTATTAGACATCTTTAATAACGGTACTAATCTCGGCTTCAAAATTTCAGGTTCTAGCACGATATCATCATGTTGAGTGTTTATACCTCTATTTCTTGGGCACACTTGTTGGCATGTATCGCAGCCATAAAGACGATTTCCTATCTTATATCGATACTCGTCTTTTAAGTATCCTTTAGTCTGTGTTAAGAAGCTTATACATTTTTGACTGTTTAATTGACCATTACCTACTAGTGCACCTGTAGGACATCTGTCTACACATATATTACAATCTCCGCAACTATCTATCACTGGATCATCGGGCTTAAACGGAATGCTCACAAGCATTTCTCCTAAATAAGTCCAAGTCCCTAAATCCTCATTAATTATGAAACCATTTTTACCTGCAAAACCAAGTCCCGCTCTTTCAGCAACAGCTCTGTCAGATAATACACCTGTATCTACCATTGATTGGATTTCAACATCTGGTACTTTTTCTTTTAAAAATTCTCCAAGTTTATCTAATCGATTTCTCATAATTGTATGATAGTCTTGTCCCCAAGAAGCTCTCGCAAACATACCTCTTCTATCACCGCGCACACTTTTTGGAGCGCCTTTTAATTTGTTAGGATAACCTACTGCGATAGCGATAATCGAGCGTGCTGAAGGCAGTGATAATTTTGGTTCTGTTCTTAAAGCTATATCACTTTCTTCAAACCCAGAAGCATAACCTTTGTTATGGTAATCTGCTAGTTTCTTTTTTAACTCATCAAAAGGATCTGCAGTTGTAAACCCAATGCTATCTATTCCTATTGAATGCGCATAATCTATCACTTCTTGTTTTAATTGATCTAAATTCAAATTTACTCACCTCACTATCAAACATGCCTATATATTTTAACATATTTAATTCTTAAAAATTGCATATCTTTTAATGAAACAAAATTAAAAATAAGTCCGAGACAAATATTTATGTCTTGGACTTATTTTAGCATTTATTTTTAATTTTTTTGTAGTAAATAACTTAAGAAATAATTGTAGTACCGATTGAATTTGAATTAGAACTATTTATTAAAGCGTGTTTAACTGTGCCTGGAATAATTTTAACACTACTACATCCATCTTTAATAGCCGATACAGCACCACTCACCTTTGGTATCATGCCTCCATATATTTCAGTAGTTTCAATATAAGTATTAATTTCTTGTATGCTTAATTCAGATTTAACTTCATCCTCTATTAATACACCAGGAATATCACTTACTAAAAATAAATCTGCATTCATTTCGCTCGCTATTTTATATGCTAAACTATCTGCATTAATATTATATTTTTGACCATTTTCATGATTAATACCAATCGGTGCTATTACAGGTATAGCTAACTTACATATATCTGCTAAAACTGGTTTGTTTACTGAGAGACATTCTGCAACGTATCCATACTTTTCATTTATAGGTTCAATCTCAAATAAGTTAAGATCTATTCCGTTTAATCCTATAGCTAATGTTTCTTTACGGTTCACTTGATGTACAATTTTTGGATTGACTTCACCTATCAATGTATTTACAGTTTGAAGCAAAGTTTGTTCATCAGTAACACGTAAACCATCTAAAAACTTACTTTCAACCCCTAATCTATTGAGCTGTTTTTTAATAAATGGTCCTCCACCATGAACAATAATAGGTGTGTAATTATCTTTTCTTAAAGCATGTATATCTTCTATAATCGTATCGCAAAGGTCACTTAATATGCTACCGCCTATTTTAATTACTGCATACTTCATTTTAAAAACTCCTTATTAGGTGCTATATAAAGCATTAATACGCACATATTCGTATGATAAATCACAACCAAATGCTGTAGATTTAAATAAGCCGTTACCAACTTTAGCTTTAATAACAATAGTGTCCTGTTCCATATTTGCTTTAAGGTCTAATGCATCGAATGGAACTGGCATACCTTGTTTCACAATCAAATGATCACAAAGCCACACGTCCACATTATTTGGAGAAATTGTATTGTCTGCATATCCAATTGCTGTTACAAATCTTCCGAAATTAGGGTCGCCACCATGAATAGCTGTTTTAACTAAACTAGAACCAACGATTGTTTTGGCTATAGCATTATTTTTTTCTTTTGAAATTGCACCTTCAACTTCAACTTTTATTAGTTTTGTAGCACCTTCACCATCTTGGGCAATGCTTTTTGCAAGATGCTCACAAACATAGCGAACCGCTTCAACAAATTTATGCCATTCAGGATGTTCTTTAGTTAACTGTTGTTTACCTACCATTCCATTAGCTAGAAGTAACACCATATCGTTTGTACTCGTGTCACCATCTACAGTAATCATGTTAAAGGTATCATCTACTGTAGGCTTTAATATGTCCTCTAAATCCTCAGCTTGTACGTTAGCATCTGTCGTCATAAACCCTAACATTGTCGCCATATTAGGATTTATCATCCCTGAACCTTTACTAGATCCACCTACAGTTATAACTTCACCATCTATGGTTACTTGAACAGCGATATGCTTCGTTTCTTTATCAGTTGTTAAAATAGATTCATTAAAATCTTTAGAACAAGTTGCACCTTCAATATCTATATGTTCAACGCCGTATTTAATTTTATCCATAGGTAAAAATTCTCCGATTAAACCTGTAGATGCGACAGCTATTTCATGTTCTGGAAGTTGAAGTTTTTCAGAAATCCATTTTTTTGTTTGTATTGCATCCCTTAAACCACGTTCACCTGTACAAGCGTTAGCTATTGCTGAGTTAATAACCACTGCTGATAATTGTTTTGAAACATTTAAACTTGCTTGTGTAACTTGTAAAGGTGCAGCTTTAAACGCATTTTGAGTATATACTGCTGCGCATTGAGCAGGATTTGATGAATATAACCAACCAAAATCTTTCTTTGCTCGACGTAATCCAACATGTATTCCACCTGCTGTGTAACCATTAGGAGATGCGACATCCCCGTCTTGCAAAATCGTTATTTCAGAGTCTATAACTTGCTTAGTTTCTTCAATCATCAAATTCCTCCACTCTATGGGTATATTGGTAATAAATCTAAACCTTCCATCTCATCAAAGTTATATAGTTTATTTAAATTTTGAATTGCTTGTCCACTAGCACCTTTTACAAGGTTATCAATTACTGAAACAATAATAGCTTTATTTCGTTTTTCATCTACATAAATTCCTATATCACAATAGTTACTCCCAAGAACTTCTTTAGTTTTGGGAAAATCTCCTAAATCTCTAATCCTTACAAAAGGCTTATCTTTATACATATCTTTGTATAAAGCATGTAGACTTTCTTCTGTGTAATCTTTTGTTAAATCTATATAAATGGTTGATAATATACCTCTTGTCATTGGCACAAGGTGTGGTGTGAAAGTTACATTAACTTCGGTATTAGAAAGATTCGTGAGATATTGTTCTATCTCTGGTATATGTTTATGTCCACCTAATTTATATGCTGATAAATTTTCATTCATTTCACCATAATGAACATTTTGACTTAAACTTCGTCCAGCTCCTGATACACCAGTCTTTGCATCAATAATAATAGAATCAAGTTTAATTAACTCATCAGTTATTAGCGGATGTAATGCTAATAAAATAGATGTAGGAAAACAGCCAGGGTTTGCAATAATTTGGTTATTTTCATTTACCTCTGACCATTCGGGTAAACTGTAAAATGCTTGATTCAATACAGATTGTTTGGCTGGTTGTTCTCCATAAAATGATTTATATACATTTGGATCTTTTAATCTAAAATCACCTGATAAATCAATTACTTTAATGTCTCTTTCGATTAAGTCAGGAATAAAATGTTTACTAACATTTGAGGGGGTTGCAAAAAATATTAAATCACATTGTACCTCTTTTACATCTAAGCTTGAGAATTCTGCCTGAATACTGTTTTGTAAATGAGGATAAGTATTTTTAATCGCTTCTCCTGATTTAGAATGTGAAAATATATATTTGATTTCAACTTCTTTATGTTGATTTAATAATCTAATTAATTCCACTGCTCCGTATCCACTTCCGCCGACAATTCCAACTTCAATCATTACGACACCTCTTTTTTATATTTGTATTATAAAACTTTTGACAAAAATTGCTTTGTTCTATCATTTTGAGGATTATCAAATATTTGTTCGGGAGTCCCTTCTTCTTGTACTATTCCTTCGTCCATAAATATAACGTGATCACTTACATTTTTAGCAAATCCCATTTCGTGCGTCACCACTACCATTGTCATACCTTCTTTAGCCAAATCTTTCATAACACTCAATACTTCACCTACAACTTCGGGGTCTAATGCCGAAGTTGGTTCATCAAATAATATAACTTGAGGATTCATTGCAAGCGCACGTGCTATTGCAACACGTTGTTTTTGTCCGCCTGATAGTTTAGACGGATAAACATTATATTTATCTTCTAGTCCAACTTTATTTAATAATTGGATGGCTTGGTCATCTAATTCTTTTTTGCTTCCTTTTTTTAATGTTAATGGTGTTAAAGTGACGTTTTCTATTACTTTTTTATGTGGGAATAAATTAAATCCTTGGAAAACCATCCCCATTTTTTGTCTTAATTGGTCTAACTTTGTCCCTTTAGCATTCGTTAAATCATTATTTTTAAATAATATCTGTCCTGAGGTTGGTTCTTCTAATAAGTTCAAACATCTTAAAAGCGTACTTTTACCGCTTCCTGAAGGTCCAATAATAGCAACAACTTCACCTTGTTTAATATTTAAATTAATGCCTTTTAATACTTCGTTTTTTCCAAATGTTTTGTGTAAATCGTTAACTTTAATCACTTACACTGAACCTCCTTTCAGCGAAATACATTACTCTTGATAATGTAAAGGTTAATATGAAGTATAATACCGCTGCGACTAGTAACGGTGTAAATGGATCGAACGAAGCACCTTGTACTACTTGTGCATTAAACATCAGTTCGCTTACACCTATTACAGATACAATTGATGATTCTTTAATAACAGTTACAAATTCATTACCTAAAGCAGGTAAAATATTTTTAATAGCTTGTGGCATAATTACTTGCTTCATCGCTTGAGTTCTATTTAATCCTAATGACCTAGCTGCTTCCATTTGTCCATTATCTACAGCATTAATACCTGCTCTAATTATCTCTGCAATATAAGCACTACAATTAATGATTAATGCGATAATACCGCAAATAAGTGCTGATAAATCGAGTCCGAGTACTGCGGTTGTACCGAAGTACACTAGAAATACTTGTACAAGTAAAGGTGTACCTCTAATAAATTCTATGTACACTGAAACGATAGACTTAAGTATTTTGCTATTACCTAATTTCATTAGTGCTAATACGCAACCAATAATTGCACCTGCTACTACACCTAAGAAAGATAATAGAATTGTAATACCGATACCATGTAAGAAATAAGAACCATACTTACTAAAGAATGAACCATCATCAAACATAGCTTCTGTTGCTTTGTCTTGATAATCCTTTATCAAATTATTATCTCTCACATCTTTTACGCTTTTGTTTACTCTATCCATTAATTCTGGCGAGTTTTTCGGTAAAGCAATCGCGGTTGTTTTATCGGCATCAGAAAATTCAACATCAGAATAAGTTAAATTAGGATTTTTCTCTAGATAAGCGTCTGCAACTGGACCTTCTATAATCATTCCGTCTATTTTTCCAGAATTAAGTGACATGATAACTTCGGGTACCCTAGTAAGAGAGCTAAGTTGTGATTCAGGCATTTCAGTTTTTACAAGTTCTTCTTGAGTCGTTTGCTTTTGAACACCAATCATTTTACCTTTAAAATCATCGACCGTTTTTAATTTGTCTTTATCTTTTTTCTGGACAATCATCCTTTGTTTGACTTCCATATAATAATCCGAAAAATCTACTTCTTTTTTTCTTTCAGGAGTTGGTGCCATACCAGAAATAATCATATCGATTTTTCCAGTTTTTAATGCGCCGAGTAAACTATCAAATTGCATATTCACAATTTTTAATTCTATATCGTTATCTTTTGCTATTTTTTTAGCGAGCTCGATATCAATCCCGGCATATTCTCGATTACCATCCTTAGTATGTTCGAATTCATATGGTGCATAATCAGCTGATAATCCTACTCTTAATTCTCCACGTTCTTTTGCTTTCTCCCATTGATCCGTTTGTGCTGCATTAGCTTGGCTTATACTAATGTTTGGAATCATAAGTGATAAACAAATGATGGCAAAGACAATTTTTAATAATACATTTCTTTTCACAGTTCCAACCTCCTGAATTAATAATATTCATTATTATACGCATTATTGTAATTTTATGCAACAGTGTTTTTTAAAAAATAGTATGAATGTTCAAACACTCATACTTGTTTATCATTATATTTCGTTTAAGCTTTTCCCTGTGTTTATTACTTCAAGTGCGCTATCAAGTGATATCTCAACCATATTCTGAACAGCTGTTTTTGTATAAAATGCTATATGGGGTGAAATTAACACATCATCACGCGACAATAAATCTTTTAATATTTCATCTTTAATAGATTTATTTGAATAATCATATGCAAAATAATCAAATTCATGTTCATATACATCTAAAGCAGCGCTATGTATTTTTCCTTCATTTAATCCTTTCAATAAGGCTTTAGTATCAACTGTAATACCTCTTGAAGTATTCACTAAATATGCACCATTTTTCATATAACTTATCGTTTCTTCATCGATCATATGCATTGTTTCATCATTAGCAGGAACATGCAGAGTTATAAGGTCCGCTTTAGATATAGCTTCTTTTAAGTCATCAAAAAATTCAACATTATCACAACTTTGGTCATAAGGATCATAACCGATAACCTTTGCACCAAATCCATTGAATAATTGAGCTGAGACTTTTCCTATTCGGCCTACTCCGATAACAAGTACGGTCATACTTCTTAATTCATTAGCAATAACATTTTCATCCCATGTAAAATCTTGATTAGAAACACGTTTATGTATTTTATTAATGTTACGAACTAATTCCAATGCTCTACATACCGCAAACTCTGCTATAGCATTAGGACTATATGCTGGTATATTAGTAATTTTAATATCATGTTTTGCTGCTTCTTCTTTATTGAACATATCAAAGCCTGCAGTTCGGCCAGCTATTTGCTTAATTCCTACCTTATTAAGTGCCTCATATATATCATCATCATATTTATGTAGTTGTTGAGTACTAATAGCATCAAATGCTTCTAATGAAGATACATTATCTAATGTTAAATGTTCTTCAACACATACTATTTCATGATTATTTATTTTTCCCCAATTATAAGCAAAATTTTTCTCATCTTCTCTTATATCAAATAATTTTATTTTCATCATTTACTTCCTTTCAATATGCAATATTGTGAATAATCATTAATTGTACAAGAAAACAAAGAAACAAACAATCTATTTTTCAATATATTCTTACTATTCAGAATATAATATGTAGTTTTAGGGCTTATTCTTTTTTACATAAATAAAAGCCAAGGACATAAATCCTTAGCTCAAAAATGGACTACGAAATCTTATTTAACAAAATGAGGTTTCTGGCCCTCTCTCTATGCTTTATTATTAAAAGCAAATATATCTTTTTGATATTTTGGTAATACTTTCAAACATAGTGTGTGTATAATGTATGCACTTATTAAAGGTATAATGAAGTATGCTAATAACAATAATAATACGTTAACTATAAACTGTCCGTCCATATATTTTATAGCATTAGCTGGTCCGACAAAACCTGTGTAGCCAAAACCTGTAGACATTGGTGTTCCTTTGATTCCAACAAAGTAAGTTAATAGTCCACAAATTAATCCATTAAACAGTAACGGTACTGCGATTATAGGATGTTTGAAATAAACTGGTATCATTAGTTTTGCTGCACCAACAATCAATACAATATTTGTGCCTCTATTATTAACTTTCCATGATCCTATTAAGAACGTCATACAAGCTGCTACAATACCCATATTACCTGCGCCAGAGCTTAAACCTTCTAATCCTACAGCAGTAGCAATAGCAACTAAGGAAATAGGTGTTACCATTAATAAAGAGTATGTAATTGCTATTAAGATACACATTAATAATGGATTTAAAGTAGAAAAATGACCAATTAAATTGCCAATACCTTTAGTTACAGTACTTACATAAGGTAAAGTTAACATGCCAATAAATCCACTCACAACAGAAACTAAAATTGGTAATATAAGCATATCTAATGAACCAAATTTTCCTTTTAATTTAATCATTAAGAAACAACTTATTACCAATACAACGATTAAATTTACTACATCCCCAATACTTGCAAATGTATATGTACCATTCTCTATTTTAACAGCACCTGATCCAATCAATCCCGCAGCTCCAATCATAACAGCATCAGTAGCTTGGAATTTAAATTGATTTGCTACAATCACTCCTATTATAAAGCTCATACCAAACTGCATTAACAGTAAAGCTTGGTTAAACATTTCTAATATAGGATGAAACTGTGCTAAGTATGTAAAGAGTACGCCAAGAATAGCATTTGGTATTAAAGCAATAACGATACCAACACCAATACCATTTAAAATATTAGAAAAAAATTCTTTTGCAGTGAAATGTTTATCCATAGTATTCCTCCAGATGTAAATATGTATTAATGATATAGGACTTTATCTTTTTAAACAATCGTATTTTCACATTTATCCTAAACTTCTTAATATTATATAAAATAAAAAAGCCATAAACCTAAGTTTATGGCTTTCAATATAGTACCGGCGGTCGGGCTCGAACCGACACGTCCGCAATGGACACGGGATTTTGAGTCCCGCGTGTCTGCCAATTCCACCACGCCGGCATAACTTTATCCTATAAAAAAATCTTCCCTATGGAAGAAATAATGGAGCGGAAGATAGGATTTGCACCTATATCTCATTCCGGGAAGGAATGTATTCTAAAAGTTGAAATACTCCCGCATTTTAATAATTAATCATTTAGGAAAAATGGAATTGGAGCGGAAGATAGGATTTGCACCTATATCTCATTCCAGGAAGGAATGTATTCTAAGAGTTGAAATACTCCCGCAATATTTATTAATGGAGGCGGCAACCGGATTTGAACCGGTGAATAGAGGTTTTGCAGACCTCGGCCTTACCACTTGGCTATGCCGCCAAACAACTGGGCTAGCTGGATTCGAACCAGCGAGTGACGGAGTCAAAGTCCGTTGCCTTACCGCTTGGCTATAGCCCATTAATAAAAATAAGGGCGGCTGATGGGAATCGAACCCACGAATGTCGGAACCACAATCCGATGCGTTAACCACTTCGCCACAACCGCCATGGCAGGGGTAGTAGGAATCGAACCCACACCAAAGGTTTTGGAGACCTCTATTCTACCGTTGAACTATACCCCTATAAATAATAATGGTGGAGGGAGGCAGATTCGAACTGCCGAACCCGAAGGAGCGGATTTACAGTCCGCCGCGTTTAGCCACTTCGCTATCCCTCCGATAGATGGTGCCGGCCAGAGGACTTGAACCCCCAACCTACTGATTACAAGTCAGTTGCTCTACCAGTTGAGCTAGGCCGGCTTAAACTTTAAAAGATGGCTCAGGACGGAATCGAACCGCCGACACAAGGATTTTCAGTCCTTTGCTCTACCGACTGAGCTACTGAGCCATACATTAAATTTTAAAAAATGGCGGTCCCGACGGGAATCGAACCCGCGATCTCCTGCGTGACAGGCAGGCATGTTAACCGCTACACCACGGGACCTAAAAATAATAATTGCGGGAGGCGGATTTGAACCACCGACCTTCGGGTTATGAGCCCGACGAGCTACCGAACTGCTCCATCCCGCTTTAATAATAAATAATTAGTGTACAAATATAATGGCGGAGGAAGAGGGATTCGAACCCCCGCGAGCCGTTAAGCCCCTGTCGGTTTTCAAGACCGATCCCTTCAGCCGAACTTGGGTATTCCTCCACTATATAAGTATGGACCTTGCAGGACTCGAACCTGCGACCCAACGGTTATGAGCCGTTTGCTCTGACCAACTGAGCTAAAGGTCCAAAATCAAAATATGTATGACATATTTAATTTTAATGGCGGCAGAGGGGATCGAACCCCCGACCTCACGGGTATGAACCGTACGCTCTAGCCAGCTGAGCTACGCCGCCATAATGGTAATGTATTAATTTTAAATGGTGGAGACTAGCGGGATCGAACCGCTGACCTCCTGCGTGCAAAGCAGGCGCTCTCCCATCTGAGCTAAGCCCCCATTTAATATATAACTTTTAAAGAGTCGGGAAGACAGGATTCGAACCTGCGACCCCTTGGTCCCAAACCAAGTGCTCTACCAAGCTGAGCTACTTCCCGTAACCTTAACTGGTCATTACGCGCCCGAGAGGAGTCGAACCCCTAGCCTCTTGATCCGTAGTCAAACGCTCTATCCAATTGAGCTACGGGCGCATATTAAAATGGTGCCGAGGACCGGAATCGAACCGGTACGATAATCACTTATCGCAGGATTTTAAGTCCTGTGCGTCTGCCAGTTCCGCCACCCCG
>NZ_JAJNHQ010000018.1:0-46022 GCF_022386845.1 Mammaliicoccus sp. C-M13
ACCTCTACAATATTTTCTTAGTCGATTACATTGTACTAAAGTGAGCTATATTTGGCTCTTTTTTTATTACACAATTATATGGACATATTCCGCTTTTATTGGATTTTCTACCTCGTTAATCCAAGTAGACACAACTTTATTGGATTTTCTAACTCATTAATCCAAATAGACACGCTTTTATTGGATTTTCTTTCTCATTAATCCAACTACAGACACCTTTAAGGAACAAGTATGTGTGAGAGACTACAAAATCGAACCATATCATAGACAAGCATGCACGAACAAAATCATAGATTATATAAAAATAACATCTCATTTCTAACTGAATAAATCAGTGAAATGAGATGTTATTTATTTTGAGTTGGGATTTATGTCCTAGTCTCTTGACTATAACTCTTAATTACTTAGTCCATTCTGTATGGAAAATACCTTCTTGATCTTTACGTTCATATGTGTGAGCACCGAAGTAGTCACGTTGTGCTTGGATTAAGTTTGCAGGTAGGTTTTCTGATCTATAACTATCGAAATAGTTAATTGCTGATGAGAAACCAGGTGTAGCAATACCAGCTTTAATAGCTGTAGCTGCAACTTCTCTTAATGAACCTTGGTATTTAGAAACGATATCGTTGAAGTATGGATCTAATAAAAGGTTTGTTAATTCTTTATCATTATCATAAGCTTCTTTAATTTTTTGTAAGAATTGTGCACGGATGATACAGCCTTCTCTCCAAATCATAGCAAGTTCGCCTAATTTTAGGTTCCAATTATTAGTTTCACTAGCTGTCTTCATTTGAGCAAAGCCTTGTGCATAACTACAAATTTTACTCATATAAAGCGCCTGTCTAATTTGTTCTAAGAAAGCTTCTTTATCTCCATCAAATTCTGTAACTTCAGGATTAAATGCTTGGCTTGCTTTCACTCTTTCATCTTTAAATGAAGATATGAATCTAGCAAATACTGATTCTGTGATAATAGTTAATGGGATACCTAATTCTAAAGCATTAATAGATGTCCATTTACCAGTACCTTTTTGACCAGCTTTGTCCATGATTTTTTCTACTAATGGAACACCATCTTCATCCAATTTTTTAAAGATCTCGCCAGTGATTTCGATTAAGTAACTTTCTAATTCACCAACGTTCCAAGATTTGAATGTTTCTGCGATTTCATTATGGTCCATGTGAAGAACACGTTTCATTAAGTCGTAACTTTCAGCAATTAGTTGCATGTCAGCATATTCTATACCGTTATGTACCATTTTCACATAGTGTCCAGCACCATCTGGTCCTACATACGTTACGCAAGGTGCGCCATCTTTTGCTTTAGCAGAAATACTTTCCAATATAGGTGCTACAAGTTTGTAAGCTTCTTCTTGTCCACCTGGCATGATAGATGGTCCAGTTAATGCACCTTCTTCTCCACCAGATACACCTGTACCGATAAAGTTAATGCCACTCTCATCTAGATATTGATTTCTACGAATAGTATCTAAATAGTTAGTGTTACCACCATCGATTAAAATATCACCTTTATCTAATAACGGTAATAAACTATCGATTGTTTTATCAGTTGCTTCACCAGCTTTAACCATTAATAAAATTTTTCTTGGTTTTTCTAATGAATCTACAAATTCTTCTATAGAATAATTCGGATATATATTTTTACCTTTTGACTCTTCAACCATTTGTTCTGTCTTTTCTTTAGAACGGTTAAATACTGATACTGAGTATCCACGTGATTCAATATTCCAAGCTAAGTTTTTACCCATTACAGCTAAACCGACTACACCTATTTGTTGTGTCATGAAATTTACCTCACTTTTTATCGTTTTCATATATATTTTAACATAATTCACAACTGTTTCGCGTCTATGAAAGCTTAATTTTCTTGAAAAACGAAATGAATACGTTTACAATTTATAAAATTACGCTAATTCTGAAATTGCTATAATTTGTTCTGTAATTTTTTGTAATTCTTCAATTGGCATACGCTCATTTTTAGTATGGATATATTCATAACCAACTCCTAAAATAACTGTAGGAATACCGAAACCACTAATTACGTTTCCGTCTGAGCCACCACCTAATTTAACTAATTCTGATGTTCTACCTATTTTTTCAGTTGCTTTTACAGCTAACTTAACAACATCATCTTCTTCACTTAAATTAAAGCTAGGGTACATTATATTGACTTCTACATCAGCGGTACAACCAAATTCTTCAGCAGTTTTTTCGAAAGCTTCTTTCATATGTTCAACTTGTTGTTTCATTTTTTCATCATTTAAAGAACGCGCTTCAGCTAAAATATATACATGGTCACTCACGATATTTGTAGCAGTACCACCTTCAAATCTACCGATGTTAGCTGTAGTTTCTTCATCGATTCTACCTAAACTCATATGACTTATTGCTTTAGCAGCGATATTTATAGCTGAAACACCTTTTTCAGGTTCAAGCCCAGCATGTGCAGTCTTACCTTTAATTGTAGCTTCGATTTTAGCTTGTGTAGGCGCTGCTACAACTGTCGTTCCAACTTTACCAGGAGCATCTATCGCATATCCAAATTTAGCTTTAATATCATCAGGATTTAATGCTTTCGCTCCAACAAGACCTGTTTCTTCCCCTACTGTAATAATGAATTCAATATCTCCATGCTGAATTTCATCTTCTTTCATTACTTCAATTGCTTCTAAAATAGCTGCAAGACCAGCTTTATCATCAGAACCTAAAATTGTTTCACCGTTAGAATAAATATATCCATCATCACGTATTTCTGGTTGAATATTATTACCTGGTGTTACAGTGTCCATATGACTCGTAAAATAAATAGGTGTCTTACTTGTATCTTGTGCGTGTAACGTACAAATTAAATTTCCAGCACCGTATCCCGTTTCATCTTGAGAGTCATCTTCTTTAACATCTACACCTAGTTGAGTGAATTTTTGTTTCAATAAATCTGCAATCTTTCTCTCATTAGAAGATTCAGAGTCGACTTTTACTAATTCTAAAAATGTGTTAATTAAGCGTTCTTCATTGATCATGCTTGTCCCTCGTTTCATTTATTTAATTATCTCACTTTCTAGTGTATAATAGTTGATAAATATATACAAAACTAATGTTCAAAGCGAGGGTAATCATGTTAAACAAAAATGTACGAAAAATTATTATTATTGTAATGTTAGTTGCTATCGTAGCTTCATTAATATTATCGGGCGTATTGCCATTCTTATTATCATAATAAAATAACTTAATAATAATATTTCATAGCAATGGACAAGAAAGTCCTAGAAGCAAAAAGCCGGAGAAAAAATCTTTCTAAAAAGAATTTTCTCCGGCTTTTATTATATTATTTTTTCAAACTTCCGAATTCAGATTTAATATGCAAGTATTCTTCAATTTCATTTAATAATTGGAATACAGAGGCTACACTTTCTAATTCTATATGGTCTTTAGGCAAATCAATCGTTTGTAGTTTAATTCTAATCGCATATAAATCATGTAGTCTCATTAATGAATAATCATTACTTTGAACATGTTGCGATACATCTAAAAGTAATTTGCTGCAGAGTTGATGTGCATGCTGACTATGTTGCATAGATTCTATTAGTTTCTTCATCCGTATAAGTAAGGTTAATTGTTCTTGTCTCATATCAAAATAATGATAATAGGAATTTTCATTTCTTACAAAATGATTTTTTACATCTCTAAAAGCAAGAGATTTTGCTTTCTTAATATTATCTTCAACTTTATCAAAAGAAGGAATATTAAGTTCTTTATTGGGATCTAATAACGCTTGGCTAAAGACAAAAGTTATTAAAATAAAGTCATCTTCAATTTTACGTTTATAATGATTAAGTTTTGTATCTAGACTTGGCATAAACATATTCATAATAAGCGCGATGCCTATACCAATTATCAATAATAATACTTCATTAATAATTAAGTCTAAATCAATTTTAGGTGCTAAAAATAAATGTAATATAATAACACAACTCGTTACAATACCTTCTTGAACACCTATCATGACAGTAATAGGGATGAATAATAATACCATAATCCCAAGAACTACAGGATTAGTACCTAAGAATGTAAAGAATAATGATGCTACTAGAATTGCAATTAAACATGCTATAAATCTGTACATAGCCGCTTCAACTGATTTCACTCTTGTATCTTTAGTACATAACACTACTAAAATAGCGCTTGAAGCATAATTATCAAGTCCTATTAACTTAGAAAGGATGACAGCTAATGTCATCCCTAATGCGGTCTTTAATGTTCTATACCCTATTCTATACGGTCTTATTTGCATGCCTCTATACCAATCCTTTAGATTTCATCACAATGTTCTTCGAATAGAGCTTGAATATTTGTGATAACACTCATAGGGTCATGCCCTTCGATTTCATGTCTTTCTATCATTTTTACAATTTTACCGTCTTTAAGGAAAGCAAATGACGGACTTGAAGGTGGATAACCTTCAAAATAATCTCTTGCTGTTTCTGTTGCTTCTTTATCTTGCCCAGCAAATACTGTAACTAATTGATCTGGTAATTTATCATAATGTAAAGCATGTTGCGCAGCTGGTCTTGCGATTCCACCAGCACAGCCACAAACTGAATTGACCATAACAAATGTTGTACCTGGTTTATTAAAAGTTTCTTCTACTTCTTCTTTTGTTGTTAATTGTTTATATCCTGCTGCTTCAATTTCATTTCTTGCAGAGCTTACAACGTCATTCATATATAAATTGAAATCCATTTCCATAAGAAAAGCCTCCTGTAATAATAGTTATCTTTATTTTACAGGAGATTTCTAGTTAAAACAATGCGTAGGTGTTATTAATATATAGATGTATTTTCAATCGTCATACTTTGTATACGTTCTTTAACAAAGTTTAAAAACTCGCCTGCTAATAAGCCATCTAATATTCTATGATCAATAGATAAAGATAAATTAACCATATCACGAATGCCTATCATGTCATCAATTACTACAGGTCGTTTAACAATAGATTCAATTTGTAATATAGCTGCCTGTGGATGATTGATAATACCCATAGATGATACTGAACCAAATGAACCTGTATTATTAACAGTAAAAGTACCATCTTGCATATCTTGAGATGTTAGTTGATGTTTTCTACCTCTTGTAGCTAAATCATTAATTTCTTTTGCAATTCCTTTAATTGATTTATCATCAGCATTTTTAATAACAGGTACATATAATTTATCTTCACTTGCTACAGCTATAGATATATTAATATCTTTATTAATTTTGATTTCATCTTCATGCCAACTACTATTTAGCATTGGATACTTTTTCAACCCTTCTGCTACTGCTTTTACAAAAAATGCAAAGAAAGTAAGATTGTATCCTTCATTTTGTTTAAACGATGTTTTATGATGTTGTCTTGTTTTTACTAAATCAGTTGCATCAACTTCAACTTGCATCCATGCATGAGGTATTTCATGTACACTTTGTAACATCTTATTTGCAATTGCTCTTCTAACACCATTAACTGGTATTGTATCGCTATTTGAATTTGAACTAGACGCTAAATCTGTACTGTCAGATTGAGTGTTTTGTTTTGTAGAAGCATTTACAATCGGCTCGCTTGTTTCTGTATTCCCTTTATTTTCTATTGCTTTTACAATATCTTTTTTAGTTACTCTTCCCAGATTACCAGTGCCTTCAACATGTTCTAAATTAATCCCGTTTTCACTTGCTAATTTAAATACTACTGGTGAATATTGTCCATTGTTTTTAGGTTTGTTATTAGGTTCATTTACAGACTGGTTCTCATTTTTTTGATGCTCTGATGTGTCTTCGGTAGATTTTTTATTCTCTTGTTTATTATTTGAATCATTTTCTTCCCTAACTTCACCTTCTACTTCCATAGTACATATAACAGTACCTACATCAATCGTTTCTCCCGCTTCTATTTTAATTTCTTTAATTACACCCGCATAAGAAGAAGGAACCTCTGCTGTGACTTTATCTGTAATAACTTCACAAAGTGCGTCATATTCTTCGACATGATCGCCAGGTTTAACTAGCCACTGTTCAATTGTGCCTTCGTGGACGCTCTCCCCGAGTTTCGGCATTTTTACTTCCATTTTTTTACCTCCTAAAATTCAGCTAATGTTCTCATTTTTTGTTCTATCTTTTCTGGATTCATCATAAAGAAATCTTCCATTGGTGGTGAAAATGGCATAGCTGGAACATCAGGCCCTGCTAATCTAGCAATCGGAGCATCTAAATCAAATAAGCAATGCTCTGCTATAATAGCTGATACTTCACTCATAACACTACCTTCAAGGTTGTCTTCTGTAACAAGTAATACTTTACCTGTTTTCTTAGCACAGTTAATTATCGTTTCTTTATCTAATGGATATAAAGTTCGTAAATCTACTACTTCTACATCTATATCTTCAGTAGATAGGATTTCTGCAGCTTGTAATGCATAATTCACGCATAGTCCATAAGTAAACACTGTAATGTCTGAACCTTCACGTTTTACGTCTGCTTTGTCGATTGGTACCGTATAATATTCTTCAGGTACTTCTTCTTTCAATAAGCGATAAGCTTTTTTATGTTCAAAATATAATACAGGGTCATTCTCTTCAATAGACGCTAGTAATAAACCTTTTGCATCATAAGGTGTTGATGGAATAACAACACGTAGACCTGGTGTGGAACAAAAAATACTTTCAATACTTTGCGAATGATATAAAGCGCCATGTATTCCTCCACCAAAAGGACTGCGTATTGTCATCGGACAATCCCAATCATTATTTGAACGGTAACGAATTTTTGCTGCTTCATTAATAATTTGATTTGTAGCAGGCACGATATATTCTGCAAATTGAATTTCTGCAACTGGTCTTTTCCCTAACATTGCTGCACCTATAGAAGCACCTACAATATTTGATTCAGCTAATGGTGAATCTAGAACACGACTTGCACCATATTTATTAAACAGATTTTTTGTTGCTCCGAATACGCCGCCTTTAAGACCAACATCTTCGCCGATAACAAAGACATTATTATCTTTTTCCATAGCTTGATCCATCGCTTGATTAATAGCGTCTAGATAAGATAATTTAGGCATTTGATTCGCCTCCTTGATCATATACATGTGTTAAAGCTTCTTCAGGTCGTGGATAAGGTGCTTTTTCTGCATTTTTTGTCGCCGTATTAATTTCTTGTTTAATTTCTTCTTCTATCTGATTAAACCACTCTTCATCTGCAACTTCATTTTCAATCAAATATTCTTTGAATTTGATATTACAATCATTTTCTTTTTCTTCTTTTAATTCTTCGGCTGGACGATAGTTATCATTATCATCTGAAGAATGTGGTGTTAAACGGCTACAAATTGCTTCAATTAAAGTTGGACCTTCTCCATTTATTGCACGTTCTCTCGCTTTTTTAACAGCTTTATATACTGCTATTGGGTCATTCCCATCTACTTGTTCACCAAAAGCGCCATATCCTTCAGCTCTTTTAGATAAATCATCTGTCGCAAACTGTAATTCAGTTGGAACTGATATAGCATATTTATTATTTTCTATTATGCAAATATAAGGTAGTTTATGTACACCAGCAAAGTTCATCGCTTCATGGAAATCACCTTGACTCGTACTACCTTCACCTAGAGTTGCAAGTGCTATGTTCTTTTTATTATCCATTTTTAAAGATAAGCTTGCTCCAGCTGCGTGTAATACTTGTGTAGTTACACATGAACCCTGAGTTAATATATTTAAGTCTTTCTTGCTGAAATGTGAAGGCATTTGCTTACCACCACTTGAAGTGTCTCCTTCTTTTGCAAAAGCAGCTAGCATCGATTCTTCTGCAGTTATGCCTCTAGCTGTAACTAAAGCTAAATCTCGATAATATGGTGCTAATACATCATCATCTTGTAATGCATAATAAGTACCGATTTGGGTTGCTTCTTGACCTTGGCAACTAATAACAAACGGAAGTTTACCCGCTCTATTCAAAAGCCACATTCTTTCGTCGATTTTTCTACCGAGCAACATCCATTTATATATTTCTTTTAAATCTTCATGTGTTAAACCAACAGTTTTGTAATCTAACATTTCGTCACTCCTTTTTTAGACGTGAATTGCACGGTTTTCTGATTTTAATCCTAATTCCATTAATACTTCTCCAATTGAAGGATGAGCATGTACTGCTGTTGCTAATTCTTCAGTAGAACCATTCATAAAAGTAAATAAAGACACTTCATTAATTAACTCAGTTACTTTAGCACCAACCATATGAATGCCTAACACACGGTCATTTTCCATGTCTTTTATTAATATGCATTCTCCTAATCCATTGTTTTCTATAACAGATTTACCTATGGCTTTAAAAGGTACTTTGAATTTCTTATAATTTATATTTTCATTTTTAGCATCTTGTTCTGTCATACCAATTGAAGCTACTTCAGGATTTGTATAAATACATCTAGGCACCGTTAAGTAATCTAACTGAATTGGATTTTGATCAAACATGTTTTCCACAGATATGGTTCCTTCTTTAGTTGCAACATGAGCTAATTGATAATTACCTATTACATCACCTACTGCATATATATGTTTGTCTTCTGTTTGATATACATTGTTTGTAACGATATAGCCTTTATCATCTGTTTTAATCTTTGTATTTTGAATTCCAATATCTTCAGTATTTGGCTTTCTGCCAACAGCTACTAGTACTTTATCAAACGTTATTTCATCATCTCGTAATTGTACTTTAATATTTTGGTCAGTAATTGATATATTTTCTTCGCTTAATGGTAAATCTTCATAGATTTTAATACCACTTTCTTGAAAATCCTTTTTGATTATTTTACTAATTTCTTGCTGTTCATTTGGAATAATCGAAGCCCCTGCTTCTACTACTGTCACATCTACCCCTAAATCGTTGAGTAAAGATGCAAACTCAAGACCTATAACGCCACCGCCTATAATTAAAATATTATTAGGTAAAGTTTCCATATTCATCATGTCATCACTAGAAATGATTGTTTTATGATTGAACTTTAAGAATGGTAATTCCACAGGTTTAGAACCTGTAGCAATTAAAACATTTTGGTTAACAAGTAATTCAGATTCACCATTTTCTAATTCTACTGACACAGTGCCAGCTTGTGGTGAGAAAAGTGATGGTCCAAGTAATCTTCCATTTCCTTGATATACATCAATTTTATATTTTTTCATTAAACTTTGTACACCTGTGTACATAGCTGTAACGGTTTCATCTTTTTTAGCGACAACATCTTGGATATCAAAATTCGCGGAAGCTTGTTTGATACCATATTGATCTGCATGATTAATATATCTTAATATTTCAGCGGTTTTTAAGTAAGATTTAGTAGGTATACATCCTTTATGTAAACATGTACCACCTAATTTATATTTTTCGACAATTGCGACTTTTTTTCCAAGTTGAGCAGCACGAATAGCAGATACATAACCTGCCGTTCCACCGCCTAGAATAACTAAATCGTATTCTTTAGACATAGTATTACTCCTTATTCATATGACTTGGTACTAATTTTACCTTGTAAAAGGTCCAAAATGCCAACATTTAGGGCTTGCATTTCTTTTTCTCCTTTGTATATCGTAACATTTTGTAGCCAAGATACATATTTTTTTACTTTATTTACTAAATATTCAGAATAACTTAACCCACCAGTTATAATGATTTGATCAACTTCACCTTCTAATGGTACAGCGCAAGCACTGATTGATTTTGCTATTTGGTAAGCCATAGCATCTAATACTAATTTGGCTTCTTTGTTTCCTTCGTTTATCATTCTTACTACTTCTCTACAATCATTTGTCCCAAAATATGAAAGTAAACCAGATGATTTACTGAGTTGATTATTTGCTTCTTCAACAGTGAAGTTGTTTTCTTTCACCCATTTAATTAAAGCATCATTGGGTATTGAGCCGGCTCTTTCAGGACTAAATGGTCCTTCTCCAAGTAACCCGTCATTTACTTCAACGACACGGCCTTTCTTATGTGCCCCTACGCTAATTCCACCACCTAAATGTGCAACGATAACATTTATATCATCGTATACTTTATTATTATCTTCAGCATATTGTTTTGCAACAGATTTTTGGTTTAATGCGTGGAAAATACTTTTTCTTTCTATTCCTTTAATACCTGTTATTCTTGCCTCTGGAATTAATTCATCTACAACAACAGGATCAACTATGTATGCTTTAATTTTGAACTTTTTAGATAATTCATAACCTATCAAACCACTTAAGTTAGATGCATGAAATCCATATTTAAACGTCTTTAAATCTTCTAACATCTTTTCATTTATAAGATAAGTACCACCTTGTATAGGCTTCAACACACCACCTCTACAAGCAATAGCGTCTATTGCTTGTAGAGAAACATTGTGTTGATTCATAGAATTCTTGATACTTTCAAGTCTATATGGAACTTGATCAATTAGTGGAAGATTTGTCACATTCATATCATGTCTTATAACATCTTCGTATAGCATTTCATAATCAGTAAATACTGCTACTTTAGATGAAGTGCTTCCTAAATTAAGTACAAGAATATTTTTCATTAACGTTTACCTCTAGATAAAATAGATTTTTCTGTACTTAAGTAAGTACTTCTTACATTCATCATTTGGTTAATACGTTCTTCAGCTAAAATTTCAGCAGCTCTAGCCGATGTAATTTTATCACGCTTGCTTATTTCAAATACTTTATCCATTTGATCATAAATTTTTTCAATATTAGCAATTGCACGCGCTTCGTTATAGCCATCTAATTCATCAGCAACATTGATAACACCACCGGAATTAGTAACAAAGTCTGGTGCATATACTATACCTTTATTTTCAAGTTGGTCAGCATGTTTATCAATATCTTCTAATTGGTTATTTGCACTACCGCAAACAACTTTAACTTTTAATCTGTTAATTGTGTCGTCATTTAATACTCCACCTAATGCACAAGGTGCAAATACGTCAGCTTCAACATCATAAATTTCATCGATACCTACACTTTTAGCGTTAAAATCATTTACAACTCTGTCTACAGCTTCTTGATTAATATCTGTAACGACTAAATGAGCACCTGCTTCATTTAAATAGCGACAAAGTTCGTAAGCAACATGACCTACACCTTGAACTGCTACAGTTTTACCTTCTAGATCATCTGAACCGAAAGCTTCTTTAACTGCACGTTTCATTGATACAAATACACCTAAAGAAGTTTTCGGACTTGGATTACCACTTGAATGGTGACTTTCTGATAAACCAACAACATAATTTGTTTCTTCAAAAATAGTATCCATATCCATTTCCGTAGTGCCCACATCTTCTGCAGTGATATATCTACCATTTAAGCTTTCTACATATCTACCTAATGCTCTAAATAATGCTTCTGATTTATCTTTTTTCGGATCTCCGATCACAACTGTTTTACCTCCACCAAGGTTTAAACCGGCAGCAGCATTTTTATATGTCATACCTCTTGATAAACGCAGTGCATCGTTTATCGCTTCTTCTTCACTTTCATATGGCCACATTCTACAACCACCTAATGCAGGTCCTAATGTTGTATCATGAATAGCAATGATTGCTTTCAAACCTGAACTTTTATCATGACAAAAAACGATTTGTTCATAGTCATATTTTTCAATTGTTTCGAATAACATAATAATCCCCTTTTCATTCTATATATAATAAACTTCATCTTTAATTTTACATCAAATGTTTTATTTATCAAATAAATTCATGCAAAATGATAGCGCTTACAAAAAGTAAAAATTTTTAGAATATTCTAAATAACTTGGTATCTATAGATTGTAATAACTTTCCAGTTATTCTAAATTAAAGCATAATTAACATTTTATTATTTAAATATACTAAATTATACTAATGTTAATGCACAGCAAATTGAATGAAATTTATCTTTAGATGAATCTGAACGAGAAGTTAATATGACAGGAACTTTAGCACCTACTATTACTGAAGCAACATCAGCATTAGCTAAATACACTAGAGACTTATACAATATATTTCCACTTTCAATTTGTGGAACAATAGCAGCATCAATATTCCCAGAAACATTTGAAGATATTTTTTTTATAATAGAAGCTCGTTTATTAATCGCAGCATCAAAAGCTAATGGGCCTTCAATTTCAACATCTGTTTTTTCTTTTTTAATATAATCTACTATTTCCTTTGCATCAACTGAAGATTGCATTTTAGGGTTAACTGTTTCAATAGCAGATAATACAGCAATTTTAGGTGTATCAATGCCTAATTTCTTTAAATTTGATATTACGTTTTCAGTAATTTCTATTTTTTGATTTACGTCAGGTGCAATATTCATTGCAACATCTGAAATTGCTAACATTTTATGATATGTTGGGATTTTGAAGAAAGATAGGTGACTAATTCTCTGAGTCGTTTTTAAAGAATATTTATCTTTAAGTATTTCTTTTAAAATTTCTGACGACGATACTAATCCTTTCATTATTAAATTTGCAGTGCCTTCATTAACCGCCCTAACGCATTCTGAAATCGTATGTTCATAATCTCTTGTTTGAACAATTTTAATCTTTTCGAATTCCTCATGACTTAAATTAAAAGAACGTATTAATTCGTCTTGTGGTTCTTCATCAAATAAAATAAATTTAGCTCTTGTCTGTTTAATACATTTTATAATCGCTTTAATAATACCTTCATCATTTGATTTGCAAACTGCTATAGTAGCATCTATATTTTGACCTTTATTTATCATTTCATTAAATTGCATATAAACCCCTCCTAATATTAATCATAATCAAATTTCACCGATTATTCCATCTTTTCCTTGTTTACTTTCATTCATCATCTCATATATAATATAAGTTATTAATAAATAGGAGTTTTCAATTATGCAAAAATATATTGCATTAATCATTTTAGTTATTCCGGGAATTTTAGCAGGCTTAGGTATTAAATGGATGCGAGATGCTGTCTTTGGAGAGCTCGTCCCCCAATTACAATTTATATGGCTACAGTTTTTACTAGGTCTTATATTTTTTGTGTTTGGTGTTGTTTTCATCGGTGGATATATATTGCATAGAGAAAAGAAAAATAAACGCGCTCAAGAATACTTTTTAAACAAAGATAATCAAAGGAAACAATCAAAAAAAGCTGACAAATCTTAAATAGATTTATCAGCTTTTTTTAATTTGATCGTCTTTATATAATTGATATAAATGAATAATAAATTCACCATTTGTAGGTCTTACATATGAATTTTCTTGTTTATACCAATATTTTTTTAAATCTTTATCCCACGCTAATTTAATTGCATGTCTAATTGAACGTTCTACATTATTCGATTGTACATTAAAATATTCTGATATACGTGGATACAATTCTTTTGTAAGTTGCATATTATGTGAGTGTTCTAGCATTATTTGTACGCCATATTTGATATATTTATAACCATTAAGATTATAAGAAAAACCTATTTTCTCTAATAATAAATCTATAGCATCTATTTCAGCTATAATAGGTTTATTATTATTAAGAACACGTTGAATTGTATTAAGTAATACATCAAATTCTACCGGTTTGATAAGAAAATAATCTACGCCTAAGGAAACAGATTCCTTTAATAGGTCATCACTGACAAATGCACTCATACAAATTACTTTATACTTTTTATTAGGTTTTATATATTTTTTTAGCAAAGTCATGCCATCAATATGAGGTAAAATTAAGTCTAATAAAAGAACGTCGAAAGTATCTGTATTAAGAATCTCCAGTGCTTCTTTACCATTGTAACCTATATTAACTATTTCAATATCATGTGTTTTCAAATAATGAGACACTTCGCTCACATAAGCTTTCGAATCCTCTATTATCGCTACCTTAATACTCATATTTAACACCCTATCAAATCATACTATTTTAATTTTTATTTTGAATTATCATTTCTTTAGCATGTTGTTTTGTTAATTCTGTCACTTCAACACCCGAAATCATTCTAGCTATTTCATCTATTTTATCGTCTCCGACTAATTGTTTGATAGATGTAATCGTCCGATCGTTTACAGTTTCTTTAGTAATGTATAAATGATTATCACTAATCGCAGCGACTTGTGGTAAATGGGAAATACATATCACTTGTATTGATTGAGATATTTGATACATTTTTTCTGCCATTTTTTGAGCTACACGACCAGAAACACCAGTATCTACTTCATCAAATAAGATTGCTGTCTGACCTTTATTAGATACAAATATGCTTTTTAATGCTAACATTATTCTTGATAATTCACCACCTGAAGCGATTTTATTTAAACTTTTCAGTGGTTCACCTTTATTCGGACTGATTAGAAATTCAATTTCTTCTAAACCATTTTTACCTGGTGATGTTTCAGTAAATGCTATTTCAATATTAGCATCTTGCATATGCAAGTTTTGAACTTCATCAATAAGTCTATCTCTTAACTTCAATGCGATTTTTCGTCTTTTTGTAGATAATAACTTTCCTTTTTCAAGAACTTCTTCATGTAAGCTTTGAATTTCTTCTCTTAGTTGAGTAGTACTTTGTTCGTAATTTTCAATTTTGAAAATTTCATCATCAATTTTGTCACGATACTTAATAAGCTCAGGAATACTTTTACCATATTTCCGATTTAAATCATTTAAAACATTTAATCGAGATTCGTATTCATTTAATAATGATTCATCAAACTCATTATTTGTTAAATCATTATATAATTCATGTTTATAATCTTCTAACGTATAATACATTTGATCTAATTCTTCACTAAAAGCAGTATATTTATCTGGTATTATATCATTAATATTTTGAATTTCTTGATTAAGTTCATAAATTTTATCTGGTATATTTTCTTCACTACTTAAAAATAAATGAGCTTTATTTAAACTTTCGCTAATTTTCTCATGATTTTGTAGCTTTTTAATTTCTTGGTTTAAAAAGTCTAATTCATCTTCTTTTAAATTAGCATCATGTAATTCATCACGTTGAAATTTTATCAAGTCTAATCTTTGTAGTAAAGCCTGGTCTTGAGATTCTAACTTCTCTAACTCTTGCTTTTTAATTCTATAAGATTCATAAACATTAATATAATTATCAATTTCTTTTTGGTATTTACCATCAGCATAATTATCTAAAAGTGTTAAATGATATTTGGGCTTTAATAGAACTTGTGTTTCGTGCTGTCCATGTATATCCAACAATTCTTGCATAACTGTTTTTAATTCAGCTAAAGTTACATTTTGGTTATTTAATTTACAAAGACTCTTACCTGATGCGAATATTTCTCGTTTCACAAATAGAAAATCTTCATCAACGTCAATGTCTAAATTTCGAAGGATTTTATTGACGTTTGGAACATTATCAATGTCAAACACACCTTCAATTGTTGATTTTTGTTCACCATGTCTTACAAAACTTTGTGACGCCCTCGCACCTACTAACTGACCTATAGCATCTATAATAATAGACTTACCTGCACCCGTTTCACCACTTAGTACAGTTAAACCATTTGAAAAATTTATTTCTAAAGATTCAATTATTGCGAATTGTTTGATTGTAAGTGCTTGTAACATAGTTTATTAAATCTCCTTTAAAGCATATTGAAAATTCTATCTGTAATAATTTCTCCAGATTCTTTGTCTTTACAGATAATTAAGCACGTGTCATCACCACAGATTGTGCCTAAAACTTCTTTCCAGTCAATTTGATCTATAATAGCACCGATTGATTGAGCGTTCCCGGGTAATGTTTTTAGTACAAGTAAATTATCTGCACCATCGATTTTCACAAATGAATCCATTAAATATCTACCTAATTTATCAATTGGGTGATATTTTCTATCTCTAGGTAAACTATATATATATTGACCTGATGGAGCTGGGACTTTGATTAATTGCAACTCTTTAATGTCACGAGAAATAGTAGCTTGCGTGATGTTTAAATCGAGCTCGTTTAACCTTCTAACTAATTCTTCTTGTGTTTCTATTTGTTCGTTTGAAATAATTTCTCTTATTTTAATTTGTCGCATTGTTTTATTTGCCATTTATAACACCTCAACTAATGAATATTTATACAATTATAATAGCATAAAATTTGTAAAATGAGTAATGTAAGCGCTATTAAATATTTAAAAGACGCTTTATTATTACTAAAGCGTCCTTTTTATCATAATTATTCATCTGTTTATAATTATTTTTTTATTATTGATTTAGCAACTGATTTTATATTTGCTTTGGAGATACCTATATCTTCTAATAATAAATTAACATCTCCATGTTCTATATATTCATCATTTATACCGATTCTTCGCAGTTTATTTTCATAATCGTTTTCTATAATGAATGTTGCAATTTGTGTACCTAAACCACCAGTTAACATAGATTCCTCTATCGTAATAAACGGTATACCTTTTTCACCTAGTTCATGTAACAACTCTACATCCATCGGCTTAATAAATCTAGCATTTACTACGGTAGCATTTATTCCTTCTTTCAATAATTCATCGGCTACTTCAGTAATTAATTCTAAAGTTGGACCGTAACTTATTAATGTTACATCATTGCCTTCTCGTTCCTTTGTCCAACTTCCTATGGATAATACTTTTATTTCTTCTCTATCTTCTACTGCTGGTGCATTACCTCTAGGATATCTAATCGCCATTGGACCATGTTCGGTTTCAAAGGCAGTTTTAAGCATGTCCTTTGCTTCATTACCGTCTTTAGGCATCATAATCGTGAAATTGGGAAATTGATTTAAAAATCCTATGTCAAAGACGCCTTGGTGTGTTTCTCCATCTGCACCAACTAAACCAGAACGATCAACACCAAATAAAACGCCAAGATTTTGTCTATCAACATCATGTAGTAACTGATCATAAGCTCTTTGCATGAAAGTTGAATATATAGCTACATATGGTTTCATACCTTGAGTCGCTAATCCAGCAGACATTGTTACAGCGTGCTGTTCTGCAATACCTACATCAAAAAATTGTTCAGGTAGTTCTTGCTGAAACTTCGTTAATTTTGAACCAACTGGCATTGCTGGTGTAATAGCTACTACACGTTTATCTTGTTTCGCATAATTAAGTACTTCATTGCTCATTAAAGCACTCCAGGCAGGGCCTTCTGCTTTTCCTTTAATCACTTCACCAGTTTCAAGTTTATATGGTCCTAAACCATGCCAAGTGCCTACTGTATCAATTTCTGCGGGTTTATAACCTTTACCCTTTTTAGTGACAACATGAATCAATACAGGTTTATTTATTTGTTTAGAAGCATTTATTGCTTCGTCTAATTCTTTAAAATTATGACCATCTACTGGACCAATATATTTGATACCTAACTCTTCAAAAAATATACCATCAACGACTAAATATTTTAAACTGTCTTTAATTTTATCAGCTGAGTCCCTCAATTTATCTCCACCTGGTAATCTTGTGATAAAGCTCTCAGCATCAAATTTAAAACGATTATAATTATGATTTGTTCTAATTCGTCCAAACATATTATGCATCGCACCTACATTCGGAGCAATACTCATTTCATTATCATTTAATATAATTGTTAAATCAGTTTTGTCGTGACCGATATGATTTAATGCTTCTAAAGCCATACCACCTGTCAAAGCACCGTCTCCAATAACTGGAACGATGTGATTTGTGTTTCCAAGAATATCGCGTGCTTTTGCCATCCCCATGGCAGCTGATAATGAAGTGGAACTATGTCCTGCTTCCCAAACATCATGTTCAGATTCTTTCATTTTAGGAAAGCCACATAATCCTTTATATTGTCTTAGAGAATCAAACTCGTGTCCTCTTCCAGTCAAAATTTTATGGATATAAGCTTGATGACCAACATCCCAAATAATTTTATCTGTTGGGCTGTTAAAGTGTTTATGTAAACTCAGTGTTAATTCAACAACACCTAAATTCGCCCCGATGTGTCCCCCAGTTATAGAACATGTTTCAATTAAAAATTTTCTGATTTCTGCGCTTAATTCCTCAAGTTCAGAGTTTGATAGTCCTTTTATAAAGGAAGGATTTTTTATTTTTGAAACATCCATTATTTTACCACCTTTAGCCCTATTACCTATAAGTTCGAGATTATTACTTTTCCCTATTTGCAAATAATTTAGTTAACGATTTAAGTTCTTCAGTATTATAATCTTTACCTAATTGCTCAAGTAAATATAACGCTTGGTTAACATGTTGCTCTAGAGCAATTTTTGTATTAGTTGTCCCAAGTATACTTATATATGTACTCTTATTATTTGTTTCATCGCTTCCAACAGCTTTTCCAATTTTATCAAAGTCACCTTCGATATCTAATAAATCATCTTTTATTTGGAAAATTAAACCTAATTCTTGGCTAAATGAATCTAATAATAAAAATGTTTTACTATTTACTTTAGCAATTGTACAAGCTGCAACAACAGAAAAACGTATAAGCGCTCCAGTTTTATATCTGTGAATTTTACGTAGAGTATCTAATGAAATATCTTTATTTTCACTATCCATATCGAGAATTTGGCCACCTACCATACCTTGATGCCCAGCTGCTTCAGATAATAATCTTATTAATTTAACTTTTTCTTCAGAGGCTAACTCTTTATCTTTAGAAATAAGTTCGAATGCCTTCGTTAATAAAGCGTCTCCTGCTAAGATAGCTGTTGCCTCGCCAAATAATTTATGGTTTGTCTTTTTACCACGTCTATAATCGTCGTCATCCATTGCAGGTAGATCATCATGGATTAATGAATACGTATGTATCATTTCTAGAGCTTTGGCAGTTTCCATACCTTTATTTATGTCAGTCTTCAACATAGTTAACGTCATTAATAATAAAACAGGTCTAATTCGTTTACCACCAGCAGAAAGAGAATAGCGCATACTTTCTTCTAATTGAGTCTCAACTATAGGGATAAGTTTGGTGTTATTGAGTGATTCATTAAATTGTTCAACATAATTATTCATTATCTGATTCATTAGAATCACCTTCTTTTTTTACTAGCTTGTTAACTTTATCTTCAGCTTCTTTAAGTTTTGTTTCACATTTACTGCTCAATTCAATGCCACGTTGATAAAGTTCTATAGATTCTTCTAATGAAATATTCTCTTCATCTAATTTACCTACAACTTTTTCAAGTTCTGTCATCATTTCTTCAAATGTCTGTTCTTTAGTCACAATCATCACCTAATTTCTTTAACATTAGCTTTTATTTTACCATCTTTTAAGTTAACCGTAATTTCATCTTCTACACTTAAATCATCTTTACTTGTGATTATTTTATCATCTTTCTCAATAATAGAATAACCTCGTAACATTGTTTGTGTAGGACTTAAAGTATCTAATTGTACAAGCTTATTAGCTAATAGTTGCTTTTTATCAGTCAAAATACGATTAATCAGCTGATTCTGTTCATATTTCAAACGATCAAAATCTTGTCTGTATTGAAAAATTCTATTGGAAATTGGTCCAATTCTTAATTTATTCTGTAATATATCCATTCGATGTTTATATCGGAGTATTGTTTGCTCGAGATTTCTATTTAATTGCTTTTGATAATCATCTAGTAATTGAGTTTCCTGATCATATAATAATGATGGTGTTTTCAATTTATAGTAAGATGATAACTGATTCAGCCTTTGTTTTTCTCTTTGAATATCTTGTGTGATATGTTTCGTCAAATATTGACGTGCATTCTGAATAAGTTGATACAACGCATTTATATCTGGCGTTGCAATAACAGCGGCTTGTGTAGGTGTAGCAGCTCTAACATCACTTACAAAATCACTTAATGTCGTATCAGTTTCATGTCCTACTGCAGAAATAATAGGAGTAGAACAATTATATATAGCTTCAACTACTTCTTTCTCGTTAAAACTCCATAAATCTTCAATTGATCCACCACCACGGCCAACGATAATAACATCAACACCCATAGAGTCCGCCTCTTTAATATTGTTAATAATATTATCCTTAGCTCCTTTACCTTGAACTAAAGTACTTATGAGTACTTGTTCAGCAAGCGGGTAACGCTTGTCTAGGGTAGAACAAATATCTCTTATTGCTGCACCTGTTGAAGCAGTTAAAACTGCTATCTTTTTAGGATATTTTGGAATACTTAATTTATGATCGGCATTAAAATAACCTTTCTCAGCAAGCTCTTTTTTAAGTGCTTCAAATTTCTCATATAGCAAACCAATACCGTCTAATTGCATAGTTTGGACATAAATTTGATATGAACCTCTTGACTCATAAACGCCTATACGTCCCTCAATTAAAACTTGATCGCCTTCTTTTGGCTCAAATGATAATTGGTTAGCATTGGATTTAAACATCATTGCGCTTAATACACCTTTATCGTCTTTTAAAGCAAAATAAAGGTGCCCGCTTGAATGTCTTTTGAAATTTGATATTTCTCCTTTAATAAATACATTTTGGAGATGAGGGTCTTGGTCAAATTTATATTTTATATATTTTGTTATAGCTGTAACTGTTAAATACTTATCCATTTAATTATCACTCTTTATTATTTTGATAGGCTGCTTAGTACACCATTAATAAATTTATAATGATCATCATCACTATAAGTTTTTGATATTTCTACCGCTTCGTTAAATACGACCTTTTCAGGTGTATCTGTATATTCTAATTCATATGTGGCCATTCTTAAAATAATTCTATCTGTTTTCAGTAATCGTTCAAGCGTCCAATTTTTCAAATGTGGTTTGAAAATATCATCTAATTCGTTAGATTTTTCAATAACTTGATTGACATAGTTTTTTACATATAAATATTGTTCACCTTTAAAATCTTCAACTAAATAAGAAATAGCTTCTTCTACAGTTAATTCAGTTTTGTTGTTTTCTAATTGATACAAAGTTTTGAACACAATTTCTCTTAATTCTTGTCTTTTCATATTCTTCTCCTTCAAAGAATAAGAGGATGCACGCATCCTCTTAATTAATCATTGTTTATTATTGAAAGTGTATATTGACGATATGAACATTAACTTCTTTAGGTGTTAATGCAGTCATTGTATTTAATGCTTGTTTAATTTCTGATTGGACTTTTCTCGCTGTTTCAGAAATTTTTGTTCCGTAGTCAAATGTACAGTAAACATTAATATAAATACCATCTTCTTTTATATCGACTTTAATACCTTTACCAAAATTCTTTTTCCCGAATTTTTCTAAGGAATTCTTATTAAAAACGGATTGCATGTGAGAGACACCTTTGATATCTGTAGTTGCTATACTTGCTATTACCTCAATTACTTCTGGCGCGATCTCTATTTTACCTAAAGAAGGCTTTTCATTTTCAATTGTTTTAGCCACTTGAATCCCTCCTTAATTATCTTCATTATTTATAATATCATGAATCTCGAGGAAATTGGTATTAAAATCACCTGATTTGAAAACATGATTTTCTAATAATCTTAGATGGAAAGGGATAGTTGTATCTATACCAGTTACTAAAAATTCTGTTAAAGCTCTTTTACCAATTTGTATTGCTTCAGTACGGTCTGAACCATATACAATTAGCTTAGCAACCATGGAATCATAATAAGGCGGTATAGTGTAACCTGCATAACAAGCTGAATCTATACGTACACCAAATCCACCAGGTGTTAAGTATTGATTGATTTTACCAGGTGAAGGCATAAAGTTTTTAAATGGACTTTCTGCATTGATTCTAAACTCAATAGCGTGACCTGATAAATCTACATCTTCTTGCGTCAATGGTAATGCTTCACCACTTGCAACTTTTAATTGTAATTTAACTAAATCCATACCCGTTACCATTTCAGTAACAGGATGTTCTACTTGGATACGTGTATTCATTTCCATGAAATAAAATGTATCTTCATCTAAATCATAAATGAATTCAATCGTACCTGCATTTTCATATTCAACGGCTTTAGCAGCTCTGACAGCTGCCTCTCCCATTTCTTTTCTCATTTCCTCTGATAATACAGGTGAAGGTGATTCTTCTACTAATTTTTGCATACGACGTTGAATCGTACAATCACGTTCTCCTAAATGAATCACGTTTCCAAATGAATCGCCTAATACTTGAATTTCAATATGTCTAAAGTTTTCTATGAATTTTTCTAAATAAACGCCTTTGTTACCAAACGCTGTTTCAGCTTCTTGTTGAGTCATTCTAAATCCAGTAACAAGCTCTTCTTCATCGCGTGCTATTCTAATACCCTTACCGCCGCCGCCAGCTGTTGCTTTAATAATTACTGGATAACCAATTTTTTTCGCGCATTTTTTTGCGATTTTAACCGTATCTACTAACCCGTCACTACCTGGTACAACAGGTACATTAGCTTTTATCATTTCCTCTTTAGCAACATCTTTAATCCCCATTTTTTGAATGGATTTGTAACTAGGGCCGATAAATTTAATTTGGCAAGCTTCACACATTTCTGCAAAGTCGCCATTTTCAGCTAAAAATCCGTATCCAGGATGTATGCCATCACAACCTGTAGATTTAGCAATTGATAGAATGTTAGGTATGTGTAGATATGAATCTTTAGATTGTGTTGGACCAACACAATATGCTTCATCAGCAATTTGAGTATGTAATGCTTCTTTATCTGCTTCAGAATAAATGGCTACTGTTTGTATATCAAGTTCTCTACAAGCTCTAATAATTCTTACGGCTATTTCCCCTCTATTTGCTATTAATACTTTTTTCATATTATTTCACCTTGAACAACGGTTGGCCATACTCTACCATTTGTCCGTCTTCAACTAATATTTCAGTTATTTCACCTGATACTTCGGCTTGTATTTCATTAAATAGTTTCATAGCTTCCAATATACATACAGTAGTATCAGACTCAACTCTAGATCCAACTTGTACATATGGGCCTTCATCTGGTGATGGAGATTTGTAGAAAGTACCTACCATTGGTGCATTAATAGTGATGCTATTATCTACTTCAGTTTCAGGAGCAGGTTGTGTGTCAGCTTGATTTGTAACTGGTGCAGGCTCTGCTACACGTGTAGGTTCTTGATTATAGATAACTTCTTGTTTAATTTCTTTTTTTAAAGTCAGTTTAAATTCTTTATCATTAATGTCAATTTCAGTTAAAGAAGAATTGTCTAGTACGTCAACAAGTTCTTTAATTTGTTTCAAGTTCATGTAAAAAAACTCCTTTTAAATTCAAATTCATGATACTTCATACATTTTACTTTAGTGGTCATACCAATTCAAGCGATTTTAATATTTAATTAAAATTTGGGAGTGTAATACAAATTTTGAATTTTAAAAAGCCTTATATAAATACATTTACAAAACAGTCGCACACTATCCATATAATAATTTAGGCTGAGACACTTATTTATGTCTCAGCCTAAATTGTTTAAATATTATCCTCTTGATACGTAACTTCCATCACTTGTATTAATAACAAGTTGGTCACCTTCGTTAACGAATAAAGGAACATTTAAAGTATATCCTGTTTCTACAGTAGCTTGTTTAGTAGCACCAGTTGCTGTATCACCTTTAATACCTGGTTCAGTTTCAGTGACTGTTAAAGTAACTGTGTTAGGCATTTCGATACCGATTGTTTCACCTTCGTACGTTTGAATATGAACTTCCATATTTTCTTTAATAAATTTAAGTTCATTTTCTAAAGTGTCGCCAGGTAATTCTAATTGATCATATGTTTCATTATCCATAAATACATGGCTGTCACCATTAGCATATAAATATTGCATACGGTGGTTATCGATTTGTGCTCTTTCTACTTTTTCACCAGCTCTAAATGTCTTTTCTTGAATGGCACCAGTTCTTAAGTTTCTTAACTTAGAACGAACAAATGCTGCACCTTTACCAGGTTTAACGTGTTGGAAGTCCATAACTTTCCAAATACCATTATCTACTTTAACTGTTAAGCCTGTTTTAAAATCGTTTACTGAAATCATTCATTTTCCTCCTAATTATCCTTCTTATAAAATAATAAGGTCTTTTGTGGATTTAGTAAAGCGCTGTAAGCCATTTTTTGTTACTAATACGTCATCTTCTATTCTTACACCACCAAGTCCTTCTACATATATACCTGGTTCTAACGTAACGCACATATTTTCTTCAAGAACTATATCAGATTTTTGTGATAATGCAGGACCTTCATGTACTTCTAATCCTATACCGTGTCCAAGAGAATGTCCAAATTGCTCGCCGTAACCATAACTAGAGATAATGTCGCGTGCGATAGAGTCTGCTTCTTTACCAGTCATACCTGGTTTAATTTGCTCTAAAGCTGCTAATTGTGATTCTAATACAATATTATATATTTTTTTCATTTCTTCTTTAGGTTCACCAATAGCAAATGTTCTCGTAATATCACTAACGTAACCTTCATATAACGCACCAAAATCTAAAGTAATCATGTCTCCTTCTTCAATTACTTTATTACTTGCAACACCATGAGGTAAAGCGCCACGATGTCCAGATGCTACTATTGTATCGAATGAAGAGCATGTTGCACCTTTACTACGCATGAACATTTCCATTTCATTATTTACTTCGTTCTCAGTCATACCTGGTTTAACCCACTTAAGAATATGTTCATATGTTTCATCAACGATATCAGCTGCTTTTTGGATTTGTTTAATTTCAAAATCATCTTTAATCATACGAATTGTTTCAATTACACCTTCAATAGAAGATAATTGTACTTCGTCTGTATTTAAAGCTTGATATTCATTATACGTAATTAAATCTGCTTCAACACCTAGATTTTTATAATCACCGTGTTGAATTAATTCATTAATTTTATTAATCATAGGACCATTTTGATTAATAATTTCAAAATCTTCAGCTTGCGAATTCGCTTGTTGTATATATCTGAAATCAGTAATTAATTGTTTCGTATCCTGGGTGATTAATAAACTCCCGCTTGTACCAGTAAATCCAGAAAGGTATCTTCTATTGTATGGCGAAAGAACAACAATAGCATCTAACCCTTTTTGTTCCATTACTTTTCTTAAGTTTGTAAATTTCATATTTATCCCCTTTCTATTTGTACAATAAATCTATATACATTAAAATAATATCATACATAGTTTAAATTTTTCAGAGTAAAACATTGGGAGTTAAAAAATATGAAAAAAATAATAACAATATTAATGACGAGTACAATCATATTATCAGCATGTGGCAATGATAAAATAGATCAATTAGAACAAAAGAAATCAAAATTAAAAAAAGAAAATAGAAAAGCTAAACAAGAAATTACGAATCTAGAAGATAAAAATCAAACATATAAACAAAAGGAAAAAACATTAGAAAATTCTATTAAAAACAAAGAAAGCCAAGTAACATCACAATTTTCTATTACATATTTACGTTCTTCTACTCAATTTATAAATGAAACAAGATCGAACATATCTGAATATAATAAAATAAATGATGATATTAAGAAAAAACTTGGAGACGAAAATATTAAAAATAAAATAGAAAATATATATACAAATCAAAAGACAATTTCAAATGAGTATAAAAATGAAATGAAAGGCAAAACCATTCCAAAAGATTTTAAAAATTTACATGAAAATTTGGAAAGTCTATCTAAAAATATAGAAAATGTTTTCAAAGATTTAAAAGACGCTTATGAGAAAAAAGATAAAAAGAAAATAGAAGAATCTATTAATAAATTAAATGGTTTGAAGGATGAAATAGGTCAAATTAAGTGAGGTATTATCTAAAATATGATATATTAAATAGACTAATAAACTAAGGTGAGATTTTATGAAAAAGTTTTTGTTTTATTTAATTATAATAATTGCATTGTTTGGATTAATTATGAATCTTGATTTCTTTATTATGGGATTCATTAGAATGGTTATTTCATTAATCATATTTGGTATTATCATTTATTTAATTTATTATTTCTTCTTCTTAACACCCGATCAAAGAAAATACAAAAAAGCAGTTCGTAAAAACAAAAGAAAAAATAGATAAATATGAAATCGGGAGTTAAATTCCCTTCTCAATATTAAAATCCCAATCCGTTGATTTTTTTACTTCGGATTGGGATTTTTTTATTTTCTATAAGTCCATTCTTCTGATCGATATTTATCTTCTAAGTGTTTTATTTCTTCTTTTTGAGATTCTGTGAATTCTAATGGTTTAAATTCAATATTTAGTCCTTTTTTAAAACCTTCATAGAATGCTGTTTCCATTTCTTCTAATGTAATGTGACGATCTGAAATATCATTTATAGCGATTGCTTTATCCATAAATGCAGCTTTCATTTTTTCTTTTAATCTATCATTTCTATATGTAAACATATCGAACAATTCATCTACATTAATATCTTGAAGAATTGAACCGTGTTGTAAGATAACACCTTTTTGTCTAGTTTGGGCGCTACCAGCTATCTTTCTACCTTCAACTACAAGTTCATACCAACTCGGTGCATCAAAACAAACTGAGCTTCTTGGACTTTTTAACTTTTCTCTTGCTTCTTTAGATTTCGGAACCGAAAAGTAAGCTTTAAAACCTAATGCTTTAAAACCTTCGAGCAACCCTTCAGATATAACTCTATATGCTTCAGTTACAGTCTGAGGCATGTTTGGATGCGACTCTGGTACGATAACACTATAAGTTAATTCTTTGTCATGTAAGACACCTCTGCCTCCTGTTGCGCGTCTTACTAAACCAAATTCTTTTTCTTTAACCTTTTCAATATCTATTTCTTTAGTGAGTTTTTGAAAATAACCGATTGATAAAGTTGCTGGATTCCAAGTATAAAACCTTATTACAGGATCAATTTCCTCCCTGCTTACAAAATTCATAAGCGCTTCATCAACAGCCATATTATAAAACGGATTGCTAGATTTTGTATTTACAAAATGCCAAGTTTCTTTCACAATAAAAACTCCTATTCGATAAATTCTATATACTTTATTATTTTAGCAAATATATTTTGATAAATCTCACAATAAATCTTATAATAGTAGTTATAGAGTTAAATTGGGAGGAATTAGACCATGAATTATTGGTACATCGCGCTCATCGTCCTAGTTTTGATTATCATTTATATGGCAATAAACTACACTTTAAATAAGCGCGCAGTCACAGAATTAGATCAAAATGAGTTTCACAAAGGATTAAGAAAGGCGCAAGTCATAGACTTAAGGGAAAAAGCCGATTTTGACTATGGTCATATCGTTGGTGCTAGAAACATACCAATGAGTGTTTTCCGCACAAGATATCAAGGGTTACGTAAAGATCAACCTATATACTTTTGTGATGCCAATGGCGTAGCAAGTTATAGAGCCGCAAAAATGATGAAGAAAAAAGGTTACACAGATCTTTACATGTTAAAAGGCGGATATAAAAAATGGACAGGAAAAGTTAAATCTAAATAGATTAAAAACGTCCAGATTAAAAGCTTTAATATTTAAAAAATAGCAGTGAAAAATTCCGTTTTTTTGGAATTCATCACTGCTATTTTTATTTTATTATTATACCTTTTCTTCTTTTAAAAGTTCGAATTTTAATACTGGTTTTCTAGCTGCTTGAGTTTCGTCTAGTCTACCAATAACAGTTGTATGCGGTGCATCTAATACCAATTCTGGATCTTCTTCAACTTCTTTTGAAATTTGAATTAATGTATCACAGAATGCATCTAGTGTTTCTTTTGATTCTGTTTCTGTTGGTTCAATCATCATACATTCCTCAACATTTATCGGGAAGTAAATTGTAGGTGGATGGAAATTGAAATCAAGCAAACGTTTTGCCATATCTAAAGTTCTTACACCTAGCTTTTTCTGTCTTGAACCACTAATTACAAATTCGTGTTTACAATGTTGCGTATATGGTGTATCAAAATGATCTTGTAATCTTCTCAACATGTAATTAGCATTTAATACTGCTGCTTCAGATACTGCTTTTAGACCATCAGGACCCATAGTTCTAATATAAGTATAAGCACGTAAATATATACCAAAGTTGCCGAAGAATGGTTTTACTCGACCAATAGAATTTGGCATATCATGTTCAAATTTATATACATCATTCTCTTTAATAACAGTTGGTTTTGGTAAATATGGAATTAAATCAGATTTGACTCCAACCGGACCTGAACCAGGACCGCCACCTCCATGAGGACCAGTAAACGTTTTGTGTAAGTTTAAATGAACAGCATCGAATCCCATATCTCCCGGACGTACTTTACTCATAATTGCGTTTAAATTTGCGCCATCATAATAAAGTTTACCGCCTGCTTTATGAACAATTTCTCTTATTTCAAGTATATCTTCTTCGAATAAACCTAAAGTATTCGGGTTCGTTAACATAATAGCTGCAGTATCATCACCTACAACCTTTTTCAAATCTTCTATATCGACTAATCCTTTATCATTAGATTTTACAGTGACAGTATCAAAACCTGCGACTTTTGCAGAAGCTGGGTTCGTGCCATGAGCAGTATCTGGTACGATAACCTTCGTTCTATTATAGTCACCGTTTGCTTCATGATAAGCTTTAATCATTAATAATGCAGTCCATTCACCATGTGCACCTGCTGCTGGTTGTAATGTTACTTCATCCATACCTGTAATTTCTTTTAAGTGTTCTTGTAAATCATAAATGATTTCTAAAGAACCTTGAACAGTTGCTTCATCTTGAAGTGGATGAGCATTTGCAAACCCAGACATTCTTGCTACTTTTTCATTAACTTTAGGATTATATTTCATCGTACATGAACCAAGTGGATAAAAACCTGTATCAACCCCATGGTTTTTATTAGATAGCTCAGTATAATGTCTCATTAAATCCAATTCACTAACTTCAGGTAACTCGGCTTTTTGTTTTCTAGTGAATTTATCCCCTAAAATTTCTTTTATGTTTTGATTGTCTACTTCTTTTTCAGGTAATGAATATGCAAATCTGTCTTCTCTTGATCTTTCAAAAATTAATTCACTTGATGGTTTACGCATTATATTCACCTACTTTTTCAATAAATGTATCTATTTCATCTTTCGTTCTTAGTTCAGTTACAGCAATTAACATATGATTTTTTAAATTGTCATCTACAAATCCTAAATCAAAACCACCAATAAAGCCATCTTGCAATAGTTTTTCATTAATTTCTGCAATAGGCTGGCTAAATTTAACAACAAATTCATTAAATGAAATGCCTTCTAAAACTTCAAAACCATTTTCTTTTAATTTATTTTTCATATAATACGTGTTTTCCATGTTCATTTCAGCCATTTCATAGACACCATTTTTGCCTAATGCACTCATACATACTGAAGCTGCTAATGCGTTCAATGCTTGGTTTGAACATATATTAGAAGTTGCTTTATCTCTTCTAATATGTTGCTCGCGAGCTTGTAATGTTAATACAAAACCTCTGTTCCCGTCATCATCTTGAGTTTGTCCAACTAATCTACCTGGTAATTTACGCATTAATTTTTTAGTTGAAGCAAAGTAACCACAATGAGGTCCTCCATATTGAGCTGGAATACCAAATACTTGTGCATCACCGACTACAATATCTGCACCAAAATCTCCAGGAGGAGTAATTAAACCTAAAGCTAATGGGTTACTAGAAACAATAAATAAAGCTTTTTTGTCTTCAATTAATGTTTGGATTTTTTCTAAATCTTCTAAAGAACCAAAGAAGTTTGGATACTGAACACAAACTGCTGCTGTATCATCATCTATTGCAGCTTCTAATTTCTCTAAATCCGTAACAGTGCCATCTAAATCTATTTCTACAACATCAATATCTTGAGCTTTCGTATATGTTTTAAGTACTTCGATAGATTGATAATGTACAGATTTAGAAACAATAACTTTTTTCTTTTTTGTATGACCAGCTGCTAATACAGCTGCTTCTGCAAATGCTGTCCCGCCATCATACATTGATGAGTTTGCAACATCCATACCTGTAAGTTCGCAGATTAATGTTTGGAACTCAAAAATCGCTTGTAACTCGCCTTGAGAAATTTCTGGTTGGTATGGTGTATATGCAGTATAAAATTCCGATCTAGAAATTACATGGTCAACAACCGTAGGAATATAATGATCGTATACGCCTGCTCCTAAAAATGAAGCATGAGTTTCACTCGTAATATTTTTATTAGCTAGTTGAGACAGTTCCCTTAATAAAGCTGTTTCTGATTTCTTTTCTTTAATATTTAAAGGTTGATTAAACCTAACTGACTCAGGGATGTCAGTAAATAATTCATCTACTGATTTAATACCAATTACATCTAACATTTCTGATTTATCCTTCTCTGTTAAAGGAATATAACGATGACCCATTTTTTTCACTCCTATGATTTAAATGATGATTTTTTAACAATTTTAGCTTTAACTTGTCTTTTTCTTACTTGAATAAGTAGTTCTTTATCCAATTCAAACTCTTCTTTTTTAATTAAGCCCATAGCAATTGATTTACCTGTAGAAGGTGATTGAGTACCTGATGTTACATAACCTATTTCATTACCATCAGTATCTAAAATTTCATAATCAGTTCTTGGTATACCTTTATCAATCATTTCAATTCCAATTGATTTTCTGTCAGCACCATTTTCTTTTTGCTCTTTTAAAACTTCTTTTCCGATAAAGTCATCTTCAATCAATGGCTTTACAGCAAAACCTATCCCGGCTTCATATGGTGTAATATCTTCAGATAAATCTTGTCCATGTAATGGTAGACCCGCTTCTAATCTTAAAGTGTCACGTGCACCAAGACCACATGGTGTTACACCTTCTTTTATAAAACCATCCCAAATTAATTTCGTATCTTCAGAATGACAATATACTTCAAAACCATCTTCACCTGTATAGCCTGATTGAGAAAGTATAACTTCTTTACCAAATATCGTTACATTTTGTTTGAATTCAAACATTTTCATTTCACTAATATCAACGTCTACTAGTTTTTGAACAATTGATCTAGCTTTAGGTCCTTGAATCGCTAATTGACCATAATCTGATGATTTATTTTCTACTTTTGCGTTAAATCCTTTTATTTCTTTCAACCATTCATAATCTTTATCAGTATTACCAGCGTTAACAACTAATAAATATACAGAATCCTTCAGTTTATAAATCACTAAGTCATCAATAATACCGCCTTCTTCAGTACAAAGGGCTGTATATTGAGCTTTAGAATCGTTAAGTTTTGTAATGTCATTTGTAAGTGCATATTGTACAAAATTAGACGCTTCTTCCCCAGTTACTAAAATTTCTCCCATGTGACTAACATCAAAAATACCGACTTCATTTCTTACTGCATTATGTTCTTCCTTAATACTTGTAAATTGGACTGGTAAAGCCCAACCTGAAAAATCAATCACTTTTGCACCTTGATCAAGATACGTTTGATATAACGGTGTCTTTTTTAATTCATTAGCCATTATTTTTCTTCCCTTCTTGTTATGTATAATAAAAAAACAGGGTAGCTTAAGCTACCCTGTTGAAGTACTCTTCAGGAATGCGTCACAAAGTTATCCTTTTGCCTGAGAGATTCACACTAACATGGCTTGCTCCTTCGGCGATGAATTATTCATTCATTCTCTCTAACTTTGATCATTCGCAAATATATCTTTGTCCAGAGAATTAATAATCTCTGTAACAACTACTTCTTTAGGTCTATCTGCATCAATATGTATGAATGCGATATCATTATAACTTGATTCTCGTTTTGAATACAAGCTTTTTAAATCTTCTAGTGATTTTCCATTAGCATTTGGTCTGTTTGGGTCATGATTAATTCTCTCATAAACTGTATCAACATCGCATTTTAACCAAATGTTATGAGGATTACCTTTCATAACATTTCTTGATGCCTCAGACTCAATAATACCACCACCAGTTGAAATAATAACGTCTTTATCAATCCATTCTTCCAGTGATTTTTTTTCCAAATCTCGAAAATGTGATTCTCCATACTTAGCAAAAATTTCTGGAATTGATAGTTTAGTTGTTTCAACGATATAAGTATCGATATCAACTAAAGGTTTGTCATAATGTTCACCTAAATAATTACCGATTGAAGTTTTACCTACGCCCATAAATCCTATTAATACTACTGACATTATATCGACTCCTTAGTTGCTATATTCCAACTTAAACTATATTCTATCTCATTATTCAGAAAATAAAAAGACTATAAATCATTTATTTAAAATAATTTTTATTTCGTTTTTGTAGTATTCTTCTAGATGATTATAGATTTTTATTTTATAACTATATTGAACGAGATAAAATGATAAAAAAGCAGAATAGACAAATAATATACTAAGAAGAAATGGTAAAATAAATCCATCATTTTTAAATAAATATCGTTTCACGAATTGTGATTCTCCCCTTAATGATTTCTAAGTCAATCTGTATATTACCATTATCGTTTTTATTGATTTTAAAAGATTTAACTTTATTTAATAAAGTTATATTTCCTCTGCCATTTATACTTTTATAAATTTTAGAATTTAATAAGGTATACTCAGAACTCGAGTGTTTATGGGTAAAAATTATTTTATTATGAACCTGATTAAGTTTGATTTCAGCCTCTTTGCTCTCTTCTATAATATCTTTTCTAAACATTATTAATTCATATTCACTATGATTAAAAGCATTTTCTTTCAGAGCATATATACTTTGAATTAAGAATGGTATTAACGCTAATATAATCATTAAAAATGATAAAGATAATAACATTTCTAACATCGTAAACCCTTTGTTATTTCTGAACACAAACTTTTTCATAACTATACACGTCTTCCAAGCATACTTTGTCATTCAAATGACTTAATTTTATTTTAGTAGTATCGTACTTTATTTGTTTGGATTGTACTGATTGATATAGAATTTGATAAAGCTTAATTTGTTTCTGTTCACTTTGTATATGTTTATTTAATGTATGAACTATCGGTAATAAAGTGCCTCCTAACAATACGATAATAAATATAGATAACATTAAATCTATAAATACATAACCATTATTTTTCTTCAACAATTCTATACCTCCCTTTTTCAATACGAAATATGACAAGATAACGTTTATTATTAAACTCTAGTTTTAATGTTCCAAATTGATTGATATTACCTTCTCCATCGTAAACTAATGTAGTGAATTTATTATCTTTAGATATTTTTCCTTTATATAGATTAATTGAATGTATATTTCCGTTATTAATTTGATATTGTATTTTGGTTGAATTTGGTTTAAACCATACAAGTATAGGTTGTTTAGTTGATAAAGATTTGGTTTCTAAATATTCTAATTTTGTTTCAAAATCATTAATGCCACTTGTTAAACCAAATTTATCTACAGAATTAATTGAAATGTGTATTGTTATGAGAACAATAATACTTAGAATACTCAACACAATTACCATTTCTATTAACGTGAAGCCTTTATTATTCATTATTGAGCTACTACTTCTCCGTTATTTAAAACAATGTTCTGACCAGATTTACAAGTCAATTGATTCTCTTTTATGAACCCATCACTTACTAAATCATTAATTGAATTTGGCTTAGCATCGTGTTTTAATGTATATGCTTCTACCTGGCCAGCAACCATTTTAACTTGTGCCTGACAACCAGTACTTTTCACGGTTTCAGACTGCTTGCTTATGTTAGGGATTATAATTATAAGTAAAATACTTATAATTAATAATACGATTAACATCTCAATCAACGTGAAGCCTTCTTCTTTTTTAAAAAACTTTATATTTTTCATTTATTTCATCCTTTCATTTAATGCCATCAACCATTTGTAGCATTGGTAAAATAATAATTAAATATAATGTGACGATTAGGAATGCCAAAGTTCCAAAGACGATAGGTTGTACCCACTTTAAATGTTTGATAATAGATTTTTCTAGTTTCTCAAGCATATATACACTAAAATAATATAATTCTAAGTCTAATTTAGATTTATGTTCTCCATGTGTAATATATTGAATCAGAGTACTATCAAAACAATTCAAGTTATTAATCGCTTGAGGTAAGGAGTCTCCTGATTTCATCGATTGTTGAATAAATAATCCGATATATTTTAATACATCGTCTTTAGTCTGCATAATATAAATTTCAATTATTTTATGAAGCGGTATACCATTTTGAATAAAAAATGAAAAGTCTCTAGATAATCTATATGAGCGATACATCGAAATATATTGATTCAAAATAGGAATTTTATTAAAAAAATAGATTTTCTTTGATACTTCTATACCTATATAGAAAAAATAACCTAATAACAATGTGAGAATTGCGATTAAAAATATAATTAATAACGAAGTTGGTAAGTAAGAAAATATTGTAGATAATACTTTTAATGAGGTAGAGACATTTATGTTCATTGATTGATAAATTTCATTGAATTGAGGGATAATTGTGTGATTAACTGCGGTTAGTAACATGAAAAATATAAAAAATAAAAGTGTTGGATATTGAATCGTTTTTATAAATTTTTGTTTCACTTGTTCTATCTTTTTTAAATACAAAATTGAGTGATCTATAGAATCAATCATATTGCCATATTGTTCACCAAAATAAATTTGAGTGATAATAACTTGAGGATAATTTAAAAATGAAACAACTTCATGAAGTTGACCAGTATTTTTTACTATTTCAATAAGCTTTTCCTTAATACGTAACCTTGATAATTGCGAAAATTGATCTGTTAGTAATTGTACTGATTCCATTAATGTGAAACCTTGCTTTAACATATCTGATAAGCGTGTTAAAAATAGTATTTGGTCTTTCTTTAATATATTGCCTTTCTTCATCATGATTTATTTTCTAAATATAGATTAATTTCATGACTAAATATATAAGTCATTTGTCTATATCTATTTCCTAATTGGTCATTTAAAAGTCTTTGATTGGCTATACATGCGATACCTTGTTTTATTTGCTCTTTAGATATTCCAAGTTCTAAAAGTCTATAAATAGCCCCTAAATTATCTTTCGCATGCATTGTAGATAATATTAAATGACCACTTAAACTTGCTTGGCTGTTTCTTCATCTCTAATTTCTCCTATCATGACAACATCTGGATCACATCTTAAAATGGCTTTAAAAGAATTATGATAATTTATGTTTGCTTTTTCATTTACAGAAACTTGTACTACACCATCTAAAACTTGTTCAACTGGGTCTTCAATCGTAATAATATGTTTATCTTTAATTTGTTGTAAGTCATATAAAAATTGGTACATAATCGTCGATTTACCCGAACCGGTTGGTCCTGTGAACAAAAATAAGCCTTCGGAATTAAACATTTCTTCTTTAATCATTTTATAATTGTCATCAATATTATGGTCAATATATTCTTCGAAATATTTAGGTGTTAACCTAATTGAGCAAGACTCAATTCCTAGACTTAAAGGTAAAGTGGATATTCTTAAATAATATTTATATATGTCATCAAATATATATTGACCACTTTGAGCTTTATTCCTTTCACTTACATCTAGATGAGCAATAAACTTCATATAAATTAATAAACGGTTATATAAAGCGTTATTAATATCACAATCATAAATCGTGTTCTTACCACTTATCCTCAACTGAACTTTAACCCGATCCTCTTTCACTGGAATAAAATGAATGTCAGTTGCTTTCAAAATAATAGCATCTTTGATAATTGTCTTAAATAAAGTTTCCATAATCGCCTCCTAATATATATAAACGTAATGAAAACCTTGTTTTACTTACTATATACTTTATATTTTGTAGTAATGCCTATTTACTTTTACACATAGTAACTTTATAATTGTAAGTGACTAAGAAAGTAAACACAGAGGGGGTTCATAAGAAGATGGATAAAGTTTTTAAAACTCTAGGCTTCTGGACTGCTATATTTGCTACAATGTTTTATGTTGGCGGTATGAACATGATGGCTTATTTCTTCGTAGCTCAAACAGGATTTTTCGTATTGTTGGGATACTTAAAATTAACAGAAAGAATGTATATGTATATATTCGCACTATATTTAGTTGTATGCTTTGTTGGATTTACATATTATTCAACATTCTTACTAGAGCCAAGTTTCGGACATCATGGTTAATAGAAGTTCATCTCAACCTAAAAACACCAATTCGTTATTTAACGAATTGGTGTTTTTTATAGCTTTAACTAAAACCATTTAAATAAGGATTGCTCATTTCTTCTTGTTCTATTGTAGTATCTGGACCATGGCCAGGGAACACGGTTGTATCTGGATTTAAAGATAGAAGTTTATCTTCAATAGAATTTAATAAAGTTTGAGTATCTCCTTTATATAAATCTGTTCTACCTATTCCACCTTTAAACAGTGTATCTCCAACGATTGCAAAGTCATCAAATACAAACGTTAAACTACCTGGTGAATGACCAGGTGTATGCAGAGCTTCAAACTCAAACTCACCTATAACATGATGTCCTTCATCAATCACTGTTGGTATTGTTTTTTGTACTACTTGAGGTAACTGATATGCTTCAAACTTTTTAGAACCATTTTTTACAGTATCAGTTAACCAAGATTTTTCTTCGTTATGAACATAAACTTCAACGCCCTGCTTGTTGACCACTGCATCTATTCCACCAATATGGTCAAAGTGTGCATGTGTTAATAATATGGCAGCTAATTTTTTATTAAATTTTTTTATACGTTCATTTATAAATTCACCGTTATCACCTGGATCGATAACTAATAGTTCACTTTCACCTTCAATTATATAACAATTTGTTTCAACTATTCCTAAAGAATAACTATGGACTTTCATTTTCTTTCCTCCTCTTGTAAAAAGTATCTCGACAAAACACAATATTAATTATACAATTAATATGATAATAAAAGAAAAATGTATTGGGGGTAATGGAATGCCATTTATCGACACAGGGGAACTATTTGAATTATTCGGAGTAAAGATACATATCGGTGTTAATATTTTCTCATTGTTAATGCTAGCGGTATTTATACTCGGAATATTCGGTTTAATTTCAGCATTCAAAAACAAAAATGTTTTAGGCATTCTTTTTGGTGCGATTACAGTAGTAGCATTTGGTTTCTTTTCACTTGCTACAATATTCACTTATGGATATCCAATATTAAGTCATTAAAGAAAGACGAGTTAAAACTCGTCTTTTTTTATTTGTCTAAATGTCTTTGTACTGAATCTAATTTTTCATTCATTTTTCTCGATTTGTCTCTTCTATCATCAATCCTAATATTTGTACAAACTCTATCTAGTCCTTTATTAAATGGACTTTCATGAATCTCTTGTACAACTTCTAATAAATCTTTTAAGTCACCTTCAATTAATGTGTTCATTGGTGTTAATTGAAAATCTATTTTACCAGCTTCTTTATGTTTTTCCAAAATTAATTGAATATCAGCGATATACTCACTTACACTTGGTCCTTCAGTCCCGACTGGAATTACTACGACATCTACAATTGCCATTATGCATTCTCCTTATCTATTACATATGTTTTAATCAATCCTGCTGCACCAATAATCCCTGCATCATTACCTAAACTCGCAACAACAATTTCTGTGTCTTCTTTAGCAGGCTTAAACGTCATTTTTTCATAATGCTCTTTGATATATTCAATTAAAATATCACCGGCTTTACTAACGCCTCCCCCAATTATAATATATTTAGGGTTACTCATGACACTCATAATACTTGCCGCATACGCAATATAATTAGCAACTTTATCAATTATAAATAAACTAAACTCGTCTCCTATTTTTGCTGCATCAAAAACATCTTTTGCTGAAACATTTTTAGTTGTGATTAAGTCGTGGATACTAGATTTAACACTCATATTTGAATAATAATGGTGTACTAAATTAATAACACCAGTAGCAGAAGCTACAGTTTCTAAGCAACCTTTCATACCACAATTACATCGGAACCTTTTTTCATGATCTACTACGAAATGCCCAATTTCAGCTCCCGAACCATTATGTCCATGAACTAATTCATCGTTAGAGACGATTCCGCCTCCAACACCAGTTCCTAATGTGATGCAAACAACATCACTTTCGTTTTGTCCGCCACCTTTAAACTTCTCTCCTAAAGCAGCTACATTAGCATCATTATCTACATAAATTGGGCCATCAAAATATTGTTGCATGATTTTTCTAACTTCAATTTTACCTGTCCAATTTAAATTTACCGCTCCATGAACTATGCCATTATCAAAATCTATTGGCCCAGGTACTCCAATTCCCATTCCAAGTACATCTGATAAAGTAATATCATGTTTTTTTAAATGTACGTTGAAAGAATCGGAGATATTCTCTAATATTCCTTCCCCTGCTTTATTAGTCGCTATTTCCCATTTTTCAACTATGTCTAATTTTTCATCGAAAATCCCTAATTTACAAGTAGTTCCGCCAATATCAGCTGATAGTATATATGTCATTTATTTTCAATCCTTCTCTGATTTATAATTAATCTTGCTTGTAAAAATGTTTCCTTCGAAATTAACATCGATTTGTATAAATCTTTAATTTCTTGCTCCATCATTTCTAATTGATCATCTTCATTTTTAAAATATATTATATAACCAAATTTTTTCAACAATTGTTGTACATCATATAAATTATTCATCTTTAACTCCTAAATGCTGCGATTTCTTTTTTCAAAGCACTGTAATTTTTATTATTTCCATTTAATTTTATCGCTTTGTTATTAAATTTCTCTGCTTTATCGTAATCATCTTTTGCACGATAACCTAATGCGAGTTGATAATTTAAATCTGCTGAGTCTGGAAAAGCTTTTAATCCTTTTTCCCATTCTAGTATAGCCTCGTCTAATGACTTATCATTAGCTTTAATTAGACCGCTAAGTATATATGTTTCATCTGACTCAAAGTGCTTATTTTTTATATGAGTAATCATCTTTTCAGCGCTATTAAAATTCCCTTGATTCATAGCATCTTTCGTTAATTCATCATAAATATAATGTTGTTGCCTATTAAAAATTATGATTATGAGAATAATAGTTAATACGAAAAATCCAATGAAATATAACCATTTACGCTTATCATTGTCCATCCATTTTTGAATGCAATACATAATGATAGCACCACCGATAAATCCACCTAAATGAGCAAAATGGTTAACATTATTTATGAATAACGTAAATAATGAAATAATCAAAATACCTATAAATGTTTGTAAAACAAATTGTTTATTAATATTACTTTTAGTAAATAGATAAACGATAAACGCACCAATTAACCCGAATATTGCGCCACTAGCACCAATCGAAATAGAAGTTGTATCAATACTTAAAGAAACGATGCCAGCGAATAAACCGGAAATTAAGTATATCGTCCCCATCTTTATAGAACCTATGGCTCCTTCTATCAATTTACCAAATACGATTAACGAGAACATATTCATCAGTAAATGTGTGATGTCTGCATGTAAAAACATGGAGGTAAACAATCTATACCATTCGCCGTGCACCACATTGAAATGAACGAGTCCTCCATAATCTATTAAGCTAATTTGTGAATCTCGCTTAAACACTAGAACTATTGATAACCATACAATGACATTAATTGCGATTAAAAAATATGTTACTGGTGAAAATTTCAACATAAATTTATCTATAAAACTAGCGTTTAATAATTTATTTTTATATGTTGTAACAGACATTAATTTATTACGTTTAATTTGATGTTTTGTCACTACATGTGATGTTACTTTCTCAAAATCTTTAATTTCATTAATAACATAGTATTTAATTTTAGGACGACTAGTTTGCTTAAACTCTGTTAAGTCCATCTCTTTATCAGATATATAAAATACATCTAACTGTTCAAAACTAAACCCTATAAACTCTATTAAATTACTAAGATGGTCTGTGACTTTTTTAAAGTCAAAGTCCACTTCTTGATGAGTTGGTGTTTTATGTATAAATCGTTTAACTGTTTTTTTAGCTTCATGAGTCAGCCAAATTTCGTCATTATCCTCATCAATTGATAATATTGTATAACCTTCTGTGTACACTAAATAATAAATTGACTTCCACATTCTTTTTAATTTTTCCATTTATTTTTCTCCATATACTTCTCTTGGTAATAATAATTCTTGTACTGGTACATCATGACTTTCTATATCAAAACCATGAATTTGTATTGGATATACTAAACTTAAAGTTGAACCAGTATAATCCGCAAGATATTTGTCAAAATATCCTCCACCATAACCAATCCGATAACCATCATGACGAAATACAACACCAGGTACAATAATTAAATCGATATCATCACTTATTTCCGTTTCTTTAGTAATAAATCTTATTCCTTTTGAATCGAATGATATAGAATTCATATCGTATAATCGCTGAAACTTCATTTCTTTTGTTAAGTAATTTGTCGTCGGTACATAAACTTCTTTATTTAATTTAAGCAATTCTTCGATAATAGGATCCGTATTCACTTCATGGTCCATGCTCAAAACAATTGCTACAGATTTAGCTTGTATAAAATAATCATGTTTAAATAATTGTTCATATAAGTCTTCATCAAAAGTTAATTTTTGAGCTTTAGTTTGTTCTTTCATTTCTTGAAGTACTTTTTTTCTAAGTAATTTTTTAGTAGTCATGGTCTTCTACACTTCCTAAACAAATTATTTAAAACCACGTTAGACACCTTTAATAATAACATAAGAAATACAGGGTAAGGTAGTTGTTGCACCTTATAAATTCATTTTCATTATATAAAAATAAAAAACACATAACTATAAAATAGCCATGTGTTTTCATTCGTTTTATTATTTAGTTTCTCTATGAAGAGTGTGTTTACCGTCGCGAGCACAATATTTTTTCATTTCGATTCGCTCTGGGTTATTACGTTTATTCTTTTTAGAGATGTAGTTTCTTTCACCACAATCAGTACATGCTAAAGTTACGTTTACGCGCATGATGAACCCTCCTGTTCTTATTTCAATTAATATACGACCTTTTTATAATACCATCTATGGTTACAGAATTCCAGTATTATTTTTCAATAGATTCATAGTGTTCACCTGTTATATAGTAATAACAACTTTCACTTATATTTTTTATATGGTCGCCTATTCTTTCTAAATACCTTGCAGCTAAATGTGCTTGAGTCGAAATAAATGGATCATCATCTATTAAATAAGTTGTATTACTAATTTCTCTATACAAATCATCAATATCTGTATCTCTTTCAATAATCTCTTTGATTAATAATATATCTTTATTTCGAATTGCATTTTCTAAATCTTTTAACATTAACATCGCTAATTTACCCATTGTTTTTAATCTTGTAAGAATAAAATAATCAGTAATAATAACACGCTTCCTAATTTGTGCAATGTTCGTTGAGTTGTCCGCCATTCTTTCTAGTTCAGAAGCAATTTTAAGTGCAGAAATCATAACGCGCAAATCTGTAGCCATTGGTTGTTGTTTTGTAATTAACATTACTACTTTTTCATTAATATCATATTCCATTTTATTAATTTTACTATCATAAGCAATAAGTGCTCTAGCGTTTTTTTTATCTTCATCGCTTAACACTGACACAGACTGTTCTATCATATTATATACTTCTTTACCTAATTCAAATAAATCTTCTATAAGTGCTTTCAGTTCGCCTTCGTACTTTTCTCTTATAACCATATTAACCAAATCTCCCTGAAATGTAATCTTCAGTTTGTTTGTCAGCCGGATTAGAAAAGATTTTGTCAGTGTTATCAAATTCATTTACGTATCCATTTAAGAAGAAAGCTGTTTTATCAGAAATTCTAGCTGCTTGTTGCATGTTATGTGTAACAATAATGATAGAGTATTTTGATTTTAAGTCTTGTACTAACTCTTCAACTTTAAGAGTTGATATTGGATCTAAAGCCGATGTAGGTTCATCCATTAAAATAACATCAGGTTCTATTGCTAAACAACGTGCAATACAAATTCTTTGCTGTTGTCCCCCAGATAAACTGTAAGCATTTTGATCTAATTTATCTTTACACTCGTCCCAAATTGCAGCGCCTTTTAAAGAACGTTCTACAATTTCATCGAGAATTTTTTTATCTGTAATACCATGAATTCTAGGTCCATAAGTTATGTTATCATATATTGATTTAGGGAATGGATTTGGCTTTTGGAACACCATACCAACATTCGTTCTTAATTCTTCAACACTATATTTCTTATCAAAAATATTTTTATCTCTATAAATAATTTCTCCAGATGTTTTTACACTTGGAATTAATTCAATCATACGATTTAACGTTTTGATATAAGTTGATTTACCACAACCAGATGGTCCTATAATTGCTGTAACTTCATTTTCAGCAATATCTAAATTTATATTTTTTAAAGCATGGAAATCACCATACCATAAATCTAAATTGTTTGTTTTGTATACAATATTTTTTTCTTGTTCTATAATCTTTTTATTTTCTAAGTTTTCATTTGATGTAGCATTTTGAGATAACTCTCTTATTTTAACGTCTGTCATCATTATGACCCCTCTTCATTTTGATTTAAAGTTTACGTTGATATTTATTTCTAATATATATAGCTATTGAGTTCATTATTATGAGTATGATTAACAATACAATAATTGCCGCTGATGAGACCAATTGAAATTCAGCTTGTGGCAGTTTAGCCCAGTTGTATATTTGCATTGGTAAGGCCTGGAATGAATCAAATATACTATTTGGTGTTTTCATTAATATGGCTGGTATACCGATTACTACTAATGGAGCAGTTTCTCCTAACGCTCTCGATAAAGCTAATATGGTACCAGTTAATATTCCTGGTATAGAAGCTGGCAATACAACATTTTTAATTGTTTGCCACTTAGTACTGCCTAAGCCTAAAGAAGCTTCTCTAATAGACGAAGGCACTGATTTTAGCGCTTCTTGACTAGCTACAATGATAATTGGCAATATCATTAAAGACATCGTTAGTGCTGCTGCTATTACCGATTTCCCTAATGATAAATTCTCAAATCCTGCGCCTCGAACAAATATTGTTAGCCCTAATAAACCAAAGACTACTGATGGTACACCTGCTAAGTTAGAGATGTTCACTCTAATGAATTTTGTGAACCAATTTTCTTTAGCATATTCCACCATGTATATAGCTGTTCCTACTCCAAGAATGATTGATATTGGTGCAATCGTCATCATTAACCAAAGTGTACCAATTAACGCACCTTTAATACCTGCACTGCTTGGTGTCGTAGATGAGAAATTAGTAAAGAAATCCACATTAAGATGTGTCATTCCTTTTCTAAATATATCAAATAACAAAATAGCTAATACGACTAAACCTATTAGTGTACAAATTAAAAATACACTTTTAATAACTTTATTTTTCATTAGCCTAGTAGGTAATTTTTTGCGAACTATTGATTGATCTACTAAATTTGTATTTGACATATTAATACTCCTCTCTAAAGCGCTTCGTTACCCACTGAGAAATGATGTTCATAATAAATGTGAATAAGAACAATGTGAAACCAACCGCATATATACTGTAATAAATATCAGAACCATATGTTGCGTCACCAGTTGCAACTTGAACAATAAACCCTGTCATGGTTTGTATAGAACCTATTAAACTAAATGATGAATCCGGTGTGCTACCAGCTGCTAGTGAAACAATCATTGTTTCCCCAATTGCTCTAGAAATCGCTAATACAATTGAAGCAATGATGCCTGATAACGCTGCAGGAAACACTATTTTTGTAGCAAGTTCAAATTTAGTAGCTCCTAAACCTAATGCACCCTCTTTAATAGAATCAGGTACTGAACTCATAGCATCTTCACTCATACTTGTAATCATTGGTATAATCATGACCCCCACGACTAAACCTGGACTAATTGAGTTAAAGCTGCCTAATTCTGGGAAAACGCTTCTTAATATTGGTGTAACAAAAGTTAAAGCAAAGAAACCATAAACAATAGTTGGTATACCCGCTAAAATTTCTAAAATCGGCTTAATAATTCTTCTTGATTTATCCGATGCATACTCACTTAAATACAGTGCTGCTCCTAATCCAACTGGTACAGCAAAGACTGTTGCAACTGCAGTTACTTTTAAAGTACCGAGAATTAGAGAGAAAATTCCGTATTTAGGATCAGAAGAAAACGGTGCCCATTCTTTTGATAGTAGGAATTCCATTGGATTTACTCTTGTAAAGAAAGTTACTGTCTCAGTTAAAAGTGTAAATAATATCCCGATAGTTGTAAGTACTGAAACAGAGGCAATAAGTAGCAATACAATTGGAACTGCTTTATCAGCAAATACTTTTCCTTTATTATTATTATTTTTCTTTATTAATTCTTGAACAGAAGTTTGTTCTTTCATACAATTGACTCCTTCATTTTGAAAAAGGGCGACATTAAGACGCCCTTAGCTTTGATTGATTTTTAATTATTTTTTAAACTTTTCTAATGTTTCTTTATCTTTGTCATATTCTTCATCTTTAAGTGGAACATATCCTGCATCTTTAGATGCTTTCTTAGAATGTTCAATTACATATTCCATAAATCCGTGGAATGCATCATTTTCTTCTAGTGATTTATTTTTAGCGTATACAAACAATGGTCTACTTAAAGGATAAGAATTATCATTTATTGTTTTTTCTTCTGGTGCTATTGCTTTATCTTTATCGTCTTTAATTTTCACTGCTTTTAATGAATCTTTATTTTCTTGATAGAAGTTATATCCAAAGAACCCGATTGAATCTTTGTTATCTTGCACTGATTTAACAATAACGTTTGTATCAGCATTTTTTTCTGATTTTAAATCTTTCTCATCTAATACTTCTTCACTAAAGAAATCGTAAGTACCGTGAGATTGGTCTGGTGAAAAAGCTTTTATTTTTTTATCTGGGAATTTAGAATTTACATCTTTCCAAGTTTTAGCTTCACCATTATAAATTTTTGCTAGTTCATCTTTACTCAATTCGTCTACAAAATCATTTTCTTTATTAACTGCTACTGTTAAACCATCTTGAGCTACTTTAAATTCTGTATATTCTATGTTTTCTTTTTTAAGTTTCTCTTTTTCTTCATCTTTAATTTCTCGAGATGCATTCGAAAAGTCTGTTTCACCAGCGATAAATTTTTCAAATCCTCCACCAGTTCCCGAAACCCCGATTGATACTGACACATCAGGCTGATCCTTTGAGAATTCTTCATTTATTTTTTCCATTACAGGTGCTACTGTTGAAGAACCATCACCTTTAACTTCACCACTTAATTTATCGTCTCCAGAAGATTTGCTTTCTCCTGAACTAGATTTTTCTGCTGCGCCTCCACAAGCACCTAATAATAGTGCAGAACTTAATGCAGTTGTAGTTCCAATCAATTGCCATTTTTTCATGTCAAATCCTCCTATTAATTACACCCTTAATCTTTATTACATCTTCACTTTACAATTACTTTATTAATTACAAATAAACCTAATGTAAAGTTTGTGTTAAGACGTTATGAAAACGTTTATATCGTCATTAGTTGTGACAAATATAAGTCGAAAAGGCATAAAACGGCTAAATATAGCTGATAAAATAAAATAGGAGCTTGGAAAATAAATCCTAACTCAAAATAAATAAGTCCTCACTTTACTGATTTATTCAGTTAGAAATGAGATATTATTTTTATATAAACTTCAATTTTGTTCGTACATGTTTGCCTAGAGTATCTACTCTCTTCTTATCCTTCATAAACAATAAGCGCGAGTAGTAGATTGGTTATATTGCACGTGGACCTCGTCTTGCAACATTCAGAGTCTTTATATTGCACGTGCGCCTTCTCTTGCAACATTCAGAGTCTTTATATTGCACGTGCGCCTTCTCTTGCAACATTCAGAGGCTTTATGTTGCACGTGGAAGTCAAGTCCATATTTATGTGTAATATCTTTAGAAGTAATCAACCATTGGTTTTTTAGAATGTATTAACAAAATAAATCTGTTTGATTTT
>NZ_JAJNHQ010000019.1:0-36280 GCF_022386845.1 Mammaliicoccus sp. C-M13
CTAGGCCGGCTAAATGGTGGAGAATGACGGGTTCGAACCGCCGACCCTCTGCTTGTAAGGCAGATGCTCTCCCAGCTGAGCTAATTCTCCAATTAACAATACTGCCTGGCAGCGTCCTACTCTCGCGGAACGTAAGTCCAACTACCATCGGCGCTAAAGAGCTTAACTTCTGTGTTCGGCATGGGAACAGGTGTGACCTCTTTGCTATCGCCACCAGACAATGTTGTTTCGTTTTTGTCTTACTTTATATATTATATAGAGTTAGTTTATGTTTTTCAATAGTAAATTTTACACCTTGTTAACTTTCTTTACAAAGTTTTCGAATTCACGTCCGCTTGTTTTCAGCGACCTTTATATAATACCCAATTTATATTCTTTCGTCAATGCTTTTTATGAAAAAAGTTGTTTTTTTAATAAGAAAACGTTTTAACGCTTTATTTATGTCATTTAATACCAAAAATAAAGGCAATAACCTTATTATTAAAGGTTATTGCCGAACATAAAATTATTTTTGTCTCATATATGGGAATAATAGTACATCTCTTATTGATGCTGAATTTGTTAATAGCATAACTAAACGGTCAATACCAATACCTAATCCACCTGTCGGCGGCATACCATATTCTAATGCTTCGATGAAATCTTCATCCATTTCATGTGCTTCATCATTACCTTGATCTTTTTCTTTCACTTGTGCTTCAAATCTTTCACGTTGATCGATTGGATCATTTAATTCTGTAAATGCATTAGCGTGTTCTCTACCAACTATAAATAGTTCGAAGCGATCAGTAAATCGTGGATCTTCTGGATTTTTCTTAGCTAATGGTGATATTTCAATTGGATGTCCATAAATAAACGTAGGTTGAATTAATTCTTCTTCTACTTTTTGTTCGAAGAATTCATTTAAGATATGACCATATGTCATACGATCTTCTACTTCTATATTATGTTGTTTTGCTAATTCATGTGCCTCTTCATCAGTTTTAACTTCATAGAAGTCTACTCCTGTATATTCTTTGACAGCATCTACCATGTGCCATCTCTTCCATTTTGAAGCTAGATCGATTGTTTCTTCTCCATATTGAATTGTAGCAGAACCAAGTACTTTTTCAGCTATTGAAGCGACCATTGCTTCAGTTAAATCCATAATATCATTATAGTCTGCATAAGCTTCATATAACTCTATCATAGTGAACTCAGGGTTATGTCTCGTTGACACACCTTCATTACGGAATACTCTTCCGATTTCATATACTTTTTCTAAACCACCAACAATAAGTCGTTTTAAGTGCAATTCAATTGCTATTCTCATGTATAAAGTAGCATCTAAAGCATTATGATGTGTAACGAACGGACGTGCTGAAGCACCTCCTGCTATTTGATGCATCATTGGTGTTTCAACTTCTAAGAAACCTTTTTGGTTCAAGTAATTTCTCATCTCTTGAATAATTTGGCTACGTGTAATGAATGTTTTTGTTGATTCTTCACTTGTAATTAAGTCTAAGTAACGTTGACGATAGCGTTGTTCAATGTCTTGTAAACCATGATATTTATCTGGTAAAGGTCTTAAAGACTTAGTTAATACTACGAATTCTTTCGCTTTAACAGATAATTCACCAGTATTTGTCTTGAACATAACACCTTTAATTCCAACTATGTCTCCTAAATCAGCATGTTTCCAAATTTCAAATTGTTCTTCACCGACTTGGTCTTTACGAACATAAATTTGAATTTGTCCTGTTATATCTTTAACATGAGCAAATCCTGCTTTACCTTTACCTCTTTTAGTCATCAAACGTCCAGCTATAGCAACTGAAGACTCTTCTTCTTTTTCTTGAAGTTCTTCTTTTGTAAATTCGTCCCATTCTTTATGTAAAGTAACAGAATCTCCGCTTCTTACAAATTTCTGCCCGAATGGATCAATACCTAAATCTCTTAATTCTTGTAGTTTTTCTCTTCGAACCAACATTTGGTCATTCATTTCTTCTGACATGATCTTCCACTCCTTAATTAAATTGCACTTATTTCTTGTTGTTGCTCTTCAACAAATTGTTCAAGAATACTTACTAACTCATCTCTTGTATTTGTTTGATTTATAACTTTTCTAACTCTACCTCTTACATCTTTTAAGTACCATGAAGCATGTTTTTTCATTTCCTATTTCCCACATGGTCTAACCTCTTTCTTTATTATACTTTACTACTTGTTCGTCGTTTGGCAATAGCTCCCAAATATATTTTTTGGATATTGGTTCAACAACATTTGAGGCGATATCATTAAGTGGTACCATCACAAATGCTCTTTCTGTCATTCTTGGGTGTGGCACTTCTAAGTCTGGTGATTGAATAACGGATTGATCATATAATAATATATCAATATCAATGGTACGTGGTCCCCATCGTTCATTTCTAACACGATGTAATTGTTGCTCAACCATCATACATACTTTCAACAAGTCTAATGCTTCTAATTCAGTTGAGATTTCGATACACATATTCAAAAAATCAGGTTGTTCTGTGTATCCTACCGGTTTTGTTTCATATATTGGAGATACTTGCGTTACTTTGATACCTTCTTCTGAATTTAAAAATGTAACAGCTTGTTCTAATTGAAGTTCCCTCTCTCCTATATTACTTCCTAAACCTAAATATGCGGTATGCATTTATCTCTTCCTCACGATCTCAATACCAACACCATTATAATGTCCCGGAATTGGCGGATTATTTTTCGTAATCTTTACTTTAGTTTCCAATACTCGATTATAGTGCGAAAATAATTGTTTTGCAATACGTTCTGCGAGATGTTCAATTAATTGTACTGGTTCGCCTTCCATTATTTCTTTAACAATCTCGAATACTTCACCGTAGTTTACAGTCTTTTCTAAATCATCTGTTTCTCCAGCTTCAGATAAATCTAATTTCAATTCTAAATCTACTAAAAATATCTGCCCTAATTCGTTTTCAGCTTTAAATGCTCCATGATATCCATAAAAAGACATGCCATCTAGTATAATTTTATCCATATTTTATATCCCTTTCAAAGCATCAATAGTTTGCGCAACTCTTTTATTCATTTTTACGTTGTGTACGCGTACAGCATGAATACCTTTTTCAATTCCAAAAGCTGTCGTTGCTGCAGTTGCTTCATCACGCTCTTTCACATCTATATTTCCACCTAGTAAATCATTGATGAGACGTTTTCTACTTGTAGCCAGCATCACTTTATAACCTGTTGCTACTAATTCATCTAACCTCGACATTACTATACGTTCTTCTTCTCTTGATTTAGCAAATCCAATACCAGGATCTAACCAAATATTTTTTTCGGGTATTCCTGCTATTTCTGCTTGATTTGCTTGTTTCAATAAAGATAATAGCAATTCATCCATCACTGGCATTTCTCGGTTGCCGTCCCCATTATGCATTAAAATAATTTCGGCATCATATTTCGCAACAACATTAAATATTTCAGGGTCATATAACCCAGCCCATTGATCGTTAATCATCGTTACACCACGTTTTAACGATTCTTCTGCAACTTGGCTTCTAAACGTGTCTACCGATAATTGAACATCTAAATCATTTAATGCTTCTATTACAGGTATAACTCTATTCAATTCTTCTTCTTCTAACGTTACTTTAGTATGTCCAGGACGTGTTGAAACACCGCCAATATCTATAATATCTGCACCTTCACTTATTAATTGTTCAGCATGTGCTCTAGCATTTTCAACACTATTATAAGAACCACCATCAGAAAAAGAATCTGGCGTCACATTTAAAATACCCATAACTTTCGTATTTTTCACAATAGAAAACCTACCTTTTACATAGATAAACTTATTATAACAAATTTAAAAAATCACGCCTAAATGAAATAACTTATTTAAGTTATTTATTCTAGACGTGATTCGTAATTAAAAGTTAATACATTATAAAATTATAAATGATTAGTCTTCAAAAGCATATAATGGTGTAGATAGGTAACGTTCACCGTTACTTGGTAATACTGTAACAACTGTTTTACCTTCACCTAATTCTTTTGCTTTTTTCAATGCAGCTTTTATAGCAGCACCAGATGAAATACCGCCAAGAATCCCTTCTTCTTTAGCAACTCTTCTAGACATTTCCATCGCTTCTTCATTTCCTACTTTAATAACATCATCATAAACTTTTGTATCTAAAGTGTCTGGGACAAACCCTGCACCTAAACCTTGTAGTTTATGTGGTCCTGGGTTTCCGCCACTTAATATAGCAGAATCTTCAGGCTCAATAGCTACGATTTGGATGTTAGGGTATTTTTCTTTAAGCACTTTACCTGCACCAGTTAATGTTCCGCCTGTACCGACACCAGCTAAGAAAGCATCTATTTCTGTACCTTCGAATTGTTCAACTAATTCTGGACCAGTTGTTAATTCATGAACTTTAGGGTTTGCTGGGTTTTCGAATTGTTGTGGTTCAAAATAGCCTTTTTCTTCTTTGAGTTCTTTTGCTTTTTTGATAGCACCTTTCATTCCTTCAGCTCCAGGTGTCAATACTAATTCGGCACCATAAGCTTTTAATAGCGCACGACGTTCACTACTCATTGTGTCCGGCATAACAAATACTGCTTTGTAACCTTTTGCAGCTGCTACCATTGCTAGACCGATACCAGTATTACCAGATGTAGGCTCTATAATAGTATCGCCCGGTTTAATTTTGCCTTCTTTTTCAGCAGCTTCTAACATCGCTAAAGCGATTCTATCTTTAACTGAACTACCCGGGTTTTGATATTCTAATTTTACATAAACATCTGCCGAACCATCTTCCACTACTCTATTTAATTTAACAACAGGTGTATCTCCAATTAATTCAACAATATTATTTACTCTCTTAGCCATTTATAATTCACTCCTAGTCAGTATTTTCAATTTCATATCTTAGTTTCTTTATCGGATATACTTATTATAACAAAATACGCCTTAAAGTGAAAGTATTTACTAAATTACTTTTTACATTTATTTTTTAAGTGACATTAAATCTTCTTCTGTAAAATTATATTTCGTCCTACAGAAATGGCATTCTACTTCAGCTCCATGATCTTCTTCTATCATTGAGTCGATTTCTGCCTCTCCTAAACCTTTAATTGCATTTAAGAATTTTTCTCTTGAACAATTACATTTGAACTCTACTTCCATGTTATCAATTATTCTTATGTTTTCTTTTCCTAACACCGTTTCAATTAATTCTTCTGGTGAAAGGCCTCTATCTATCAATTTAGAGACAGGTTCCATTTGATTAATTTTTTCTTCAATCGCTTCAATCGTTTCTTCAGAAGCACCTGGCATAAGCTGAATAACAAACCCGCCTGCTGCTTTAATAGAATTATCTGGGTTTACCAGTACACCTAGTCCAACAGCTGATGGAACTTGTTCACTCGTAACAAAATAATAAGTAAAGTCTTCGCCAAGTTCTCCCGAAACAATCGGTGTAGAACCTGTGAAATAGTCTTTTAGCCCAATATCTTTTACGACGCTTAACATACCATCTGTACCTACTGCACGTCTTACGTCCAATTTACCTTGATCATTTAACGGGAAATGAGTTTGAGGATTTTGAACATAACCTCTAACTTCACCTTTAGCATTAGCATCTACCATAATTTTACCTATAGGTCCGCCTCCGTCGATAGTAATCGTTAATTTCTCTTCATTTTTTAACATTGAACCCATTATCACGCCTGCTGTCATCGATCTTCCCAATGCAGCAGAAGCAGTTGGCCATGTGTAATGTCTTGTTTGAGCTTCTTGAATTGTATTTGTAGTCTGTACAGCAAAAGCACGTACTTCATCATTAAATGCCAATGCTCTTACTAAATAATCTTTTGTCATAAATATACTCCTTCTTTAAAAAAAGCCCCTCTCAATCAAACTATTGAAAGGGACTTGTATAAATTTATTCTTTACGATCTGTAGGTTTATTGTCACCTAAATCATCGATATTTGGTTCTTCTTTATGTGCTGGCTCATCATTAGATTTTTCTTCATCAGATTCTTGTTCATCTTTCGAATTATGAGATTCTTCTTTTTTAACCTCTTCGTAAGATTTACCAATTTTGTCATCTTCGACATCTAATGTGCCTTCTTGTTGTGTTAAGTCACCTTCATATTTATCTTCGTCAGGTTCATTGTCTTCTTCTAAGTGAGAATCATCGTATTTAACTTCTGGTAATTTTCCTTCGTTAAATAATGAGTGGATTTGTTCAGCGACTAACGTTTCTTCAACAAGTAATGTTTTAGCAATTAACTCTAATTGAGATTTATGCTCTGTAAGAATTTGTTTACAACGTTCATATTGTTCTTTAATAATACGTTGTACTTCTGAATCAATTTCATAAGCAATTTGATCTGAATAATTTGGTTCAGACTGCATATCTTTACCTAAGAATACTTGTCCACTGTCTGAGCTACCGAATTGTAACGGACCTAATTTCTTACTCATACCGTATTCTGTAACCATCTTACGTGCAATACTAGTAGCACGTTGGAAGTCGTTATGTGCACCAGTTGATGCCTCACCAAAGTTAATCTCTTCAGAAACACGACCACCTAATAGTCCAACTATTTTATCTAATAGTTCTGGTTCAGTCATGAAGTAACGATCTTCTTTAGGTAACATCATTGCATATCCACCAGCTTGTCCGCGAGGAACGATTGTTACTTTATGAACCATTTCAGCTTCATCTAATACACAACCGATAATTGTATGTCCCGCTTCATGGAAAGCCACAATATTTTTTTCTTTTTCGGAAATAACACGTGACTTCTTGGCTGGTCCAGCGATAACTCTGTCTGTAGCTTCTTCTATATCTCGCATATCAATTTTAGTTTTATTTGTACGAGCAGCAACTAATGATGCTTCATTTAATAAGTTTTCTAAATCTGCACCTGAGAATCCTGGTGTTCTTTGTGAAATTGCTTTTAGGTCTACTGTTTCATCTAAAGGTTTATTACGAGCATGTACTTTAAGTACTGCTTCACGACCTCTAACATCTGGACGACCAACTTGAATTTGTCTATCAAAACGTCCAGGACGTAATAATGCTGGGTCAAGAATATCAGGACGGTTAGTAGCTGCAATCATAATGATACCTTCGTTTTCACCGAAGCCATCCATTTCAACTAATAATTGGTTCAGTGTTTGTTCACGTTCATCGTGTCCACCGCCAACACCTGCGCCACGTTGACGACCTACAGCGTCAATTTCATCAATAAAGATGATACATGGAGCATTTTTCTTAGCATTTTCGAATAAGTCACGAACACGGCTTGCACCGACACCAACGAACATCTCAACGAAGTCAGAACCACTTATTGAAAAGAACGGTGTTCCAGCTTCACCTGCAACAGCTCTTGCAAGTAAAGTTTTACCTGTTCCTGGAGGACCAACTAGTAAAACACCTTTAGGTATTCGTGCGCCCATTTTCTTGAATTTACGATTATCTTTAAGGAAATCTACAATTTCCACTAATTCTTGTTTCTCTTCGTCAGCACCTGCTACATCAGAGAATCTAACGCGTTTTTTCTGGTCGTCATAAAGTTTGGCTTTTGATTTACCAAAATTCATAACGCGGCCGCCACCGCCACCGCCGCCTTGCATTTGGCTTAAGAAGAATATAAATAAAAATGCAATAATTAAAACAGGGATGAGTGTCGTTAACACACTTACGAACACACTTTGTTTTTCTTCTTCTTTGACATTGAATTTCAAGTCACTTTGCTTATCGGCTGTTTCTGTAATTTTTTTCAGATCATCTTGGTTGTTAAATAGGATTGAAGATGTATATTTTTCATCTTTACCTTTTTTTAGTTCACCGCTAACCATATAAACATTTTGTTCTGGTTGAATAGTTAACGTTTTTAAATCGCCTTTTTCTAACTTCGTCATAAACTCATTATATGTAAGTTGTTTTGGTGATTGTCCGTTGCCATTAATGAACTGGAACACACCAAATAGGACGATAGCTAAAAGCGCAATCATTAATATATTTCGAAAAGCTTTTTGCATTCAATTTGTCCTCCTACTCAATTAATAAAACTAACAAAAATTTTACCACATTTATAATTTCACACGCTAGTAATTAACCTTACTTAACTAATCATTCATAGATTTCAGGTTTTAACGTTCCAATATACGGTAAATTACGATATTTCTCAGCAAAATCTAATCCATAACCCACTACGAATTCATCTGGAATTTTTTCGCCGACGTATTTAGCTTCAATATCCACTTTACGCTTCATTGGCTTGTCTAATAGTGTCACAATTTCAATAGAATTAACATTTCTGTATTTCAATAAATCAACTATTGAATTTAAAGTTGTACCCGTTTCTAAAATATCTTCGATGATAATCACATCTCTATTTTCAACTGATGTACTTAAGTCTTTTAAAATTTTAACTTCTCCAGTTGATTCTGTTCCACCATGATAGCTTGACACATCCATGAAATCTATTTCTAAATGCGTATCAATATTTTTGATTAAATCTGTCATGAACATAATGGACCCTTTAAGGATTCCTATACAAATAGGTGTTTTTCCATTATAATCTTCTGTGATTTGCTTTCCTAGTGTTTTGCATCTTTCTTGAATTTCATCTGCAGATAAAACAACAGACTTAATCGAATCTTTCATTAAAAGTCATCTCCAATATAAGTGATAGTTAATACATTTTTAAAGTTAGAATCAATCCAAATATCCCCTATTGCTACAATATCATCCTCGTTAACAATAATCGGACAGTAATCACGTTTATGTATATCCATCTTGTTGTCTATCATGATTCTATTTACTTTTTTGTGTTGTTTATTTCCCCGGTTATAATACTGAATACGATCTCCTGGCTCTCTTGTTCTTACAAATAAAGGAGACGATAATCGTTTAGCTTCAATCACCCAATTCCCAAATATAAATTGCTCATCATTATCAATATATATAGAATTTACATTGAACTCAATATCTTTACATAGTAATAATTTATCATATGCTACAATAAACTGCCAATCATCAGATACTGGAATAACGGATTGTTTTTTTTGATTATGAAATATGTCGAGCCATTCTCGATAAGCCTTCATACTAAATTGACGTTGAACATACTTTCCTAACAAATTATCGAGAATCTGAATTTTTATAAGTGGGTTTAAATCATTAAATTTATGACGGTCTATTACTATTTTAGACCCTTGAACAACCTCATTGTTTATAAACACTTGTGCTTGTTGATTTACTAAATCCCGAGCATCATCCATCCATTGGTTCAATGTAACTAAATGAGAAGTTGATAATTCATCTCGTTCATCAACTATAGGTAAAATATTGTTGCGAATATAATTCCTTGTATATTTAGTATCTTGGTTGGATTGATCTTCAAAATAAGTAAATTGAGTTTCATGTTGATATTGTCTTAATTCTGATTTGGATATATTTAAAAAAGGACGTATGATTTTATAACCATTTCTAGTTTGGTTTTTAGAAATACCAAGTGAAGATCGACCGATTCTACCTGAAAACAGTCGGTATGCTATGGTTTCTTTTTGGTCGTCTAGATGATGTGCTGTTAATAAAATCGTACTATTGGTTTCTTTCATTATTTGATCAAACCATTCATATCTCATGTTTCTAGATACATCTTGAATACTTTTATTTTGTTGCACTACATCAGACAAGTCTAATGTTTTAATATATATTTCAATATTATGTTCTTCACAAAATTCTTCAATAAATTTCGCTTCATCTTGCGACTCTTTTCTTAAGCCATGATTTACATGTAAGCAAATCAATTTTTGGTAAGTGTGTTTGTACGTCGTATTTAGTAAATGTAATAACGACATACTATCTATCCCAGTTGAAACAGCCAATGCTAAATTATCATCATGTTCCCAAGTTATCTCGAGCATTGTTACACACCTCAATCTATAAATTCAATTGATTATCTCAAAATAAAAAGAGGCTCAAGTTATTAGCCTCTTTTAGTTATAATCAATTATCGTCTTGCACCTTTACCGCCACGACGTGATTCAGTTTGTCTCTTAATAGACGTTAACTTATCCTCACTATCTTTTAAAAAGTTTGATAATTTTTTCTCAAAGTCTTCAGGCTTTGCTTCTTTCTTTGGCGCTTGACGTTTCGGACGTTCTTTAGCTTTTTTAATAGATAAGCTAATTTTGCCGTCATCCGCTACTGTTAATACTTTAACTTCTACTTCATCGCCTACAGATAAATGGTCATTAACATTTTCTACGTAGTTATCAGCGACTTCACTGATGTGCACAAGGCCACTTTTCCCTTCAGGTAATTCAACAAACGCACCAAAATTTTTAATACCTGTAACTTTCCCTTTGACTTTATTGCCTACTTCAATTGACATATTATTACTGTATCCTCCTGATATAATTTCACTTTAACCTTATTATATGCTTCTATACAAAATTATACAACGTCATATATAGATTATTTGTCTTTTTCTGAATCTTTTTTGTCTTCTGGTAATTTAAATATAATTTCACCGTCATTACTAAGGAAATATTCGCTTCTTGCTAATTTTTCAATATATTCTTTATTATTTAAACGTTTTATTTGTTCTTTCAACTCTATTTCTTGATCCTGTAATTTTTCATAAGTTACAGCTTTTTCTTTACGTTCTTGCACTAACTCTTCATTACGATTTTTTTGCAAAAACAACATAATAATCATGATGATAATGATAAGTAGCAAAATTCCACCAAACAAGGTTAATCTTTTTCGTACCACTTGGCGCGTTTTATTGACAGTTTTCTTTTTTTTGTTTTGTGACTGTGTAAATTCATTATCTAAATTTTTAATTTTTTGCGCCATAAGAATACCTCCTTATTTATATAGAATCTTGTATTTTCTCTTCTTTGACAACTTCAAACATTGTTTTTGCATTCTCTTTATTAGCATGCTCAGAAAGCCCTGTTACTTTCACTACAATAATACGATTACCTAATTTAAGTTCTAATTCATCATCTACATTAACATTTGTGCCAGCTTTAGCAGTTTGTCCATTTATTTTAACTCTGCCTTGATCGCTTACTTCTTTAGCTAATGTTCGACGTTTAATCAAACGCGATACTTTTAAGTATTTATCTAATCTCAAAGTTTCAAATCCCCTCTATTAATTAATGCTTTAAGTTCTTTTTCATTTAAACTGTCTAATTTGGTTTTATCATACAACTTCAAAAAGTAATCAGCAAATATTTTTTCCAATTTTTCACGTTTTACTTTTCCTTCTTTTTGTTTTTCTTTTTGCCAAATTTCATGTAGATCATCTAAGCTATCTGCTTTTTCTTCTCCAAACACATGAGGATGTCTTCTGACCATTTTACTCGTTAAAACACCAACTACTTCTCTAATATCAAAGTATCCTTCTTTCTTCCCAATAGCAGAATGCAGCATGACTTGTAATAAAACATCACCTAATTCCTCTATCATATGGTCTATATCATCTTCATCGATTGCTTCAATTAATTCAAATGCTTCTTCAATTATATAACGTTTTAACGTTTCATGAGTCTGCACTTTATCCCATGGACATCCATCTTCAGATACAAGTGTATCTATTGTTTTTTCCAAATACTGAAAATCATTATACATTTCATTATCGTCCGTTATCTTAGGTACAAACAAACTTGTTAAATTAGATAGTGATGCGTGGTGGTCAATTTCATATAATGGACACGTAATAACATCAGCTTCTCCCAATCTTGCATTTGTAACTAAACTAACTATATGTTCGTCTGGATAACGCTCCATTAAAGTGACTTTAACATCAGATGCTACCATTTGATCATAAACTTGTGTAATAATCGTGTTTGTTCTTATATTTAACATCTTTTCTTCTAGGTTTGTACCATCTAATAATGTTAAACCATCGTTTGGATCTATTTTAATCGCTCTAAACATATCATCAAGAAAACTTTTACCACCTAAAATTTTTACTTGAGCATCTGTTTCTAATAGAAATTGAGTCGTCGTTTCTGCCACCATCGGGTCTCCAGGAACTGCATAAATAACCTCTTCATTTCGAGACTTATCGATTAACGTATTTACAATTTCATTATATACATCTATAAAATGATCATGCTTTTCATAAATATAATCGAAGCTTTCCCAATTCACTTCTTTTAATTCATTCACGACAGGGTGTTCTATTGTTCTTGCATATACTTTATCAGCTGATTGTAACGTTCTATATATGCCCAATGGCAGTTCTTCAAGACTATAGTTTCCTAAACCAACAACTGTAATTTGTTGAGACATTGTTTTACTTCTCCTTCATCAATTTATCCATTAAAGGTAAATGTTGACACTCTTCTCTTTTTAATATTTTCAATTTAATTATACCTAATAACACAATAATAACACCAACAATACCCGCTAAAACGAGGACTAACAAACTTGATAGTCTTGATTGAGTAGGAATACTTAGCACTATTTGTACTAATCCAGACATTATAGTTAGCGTGAAGATTACTTTAGCAATAAATAATCCCATGTTTTGAAATCGATATAATTTCATGACGATGATATGCAATGTTAATGCATAAATACCTAAAGATATTACAGTAGCCAAACTGGCCCCAAATATTCCAAATTGCATCACAAATACATAGTTTCCTATGCTTTTAAATAGTAATCCTATTATAAGTGCAATGAGTAATACTGACCGTCTAGCTTTAACTTGTAATAACGCTGTATACATAATAATAAATGTGACAAATACAACCGAAAGCATAAATACACTTAATGTGCCTACTAATTCGTTCGTCTTAAAGAATACCGTATTTAGTAAAGGCAAGAGATTTATTAAACCTGTTGCTGCAGCCATACTGAAAAGTACTGTTATTTTGAGTGACGTGTTAGCATATTCATTAACTAAATGATGATTTTTCTTCTGTAACTCTTCCGTAAGGAGTGGAATGAGTACAAAACTAAATGTAGTCGTAATAATCAGCCCCATTTGAATGAGCGAAGCCCCTCTATCAAATATACCTTTCACTTTTATGCTTTCCTGAAATGTATAGCCAGTATCTTGTAGTAAATGGATTAATGTAAATGAATCCACTAATTGCCACAATATAAGAATCAAATAAGATATGGCATATAATACAGTCATAATAATGACATCTTTTAAATCATTAAAATTTATTTCCCAGGAAAAATGAATGTTTGGCTTTCTTTTCAAATAAAAATATAAAACAATGCTAAAAAGCCCAATAACTGAACCACTTATTGCAATTGTTCCAGCTTGGTAAATTGAAACATCCATGTACATAAATACAGAAATAGCAATAAATATTACAATCACTCTTAATACTTGATCAATTACTTGTGATATCGCAATAGTATTCATTTGGTGTTTCATTTGATAATATCCTCGTACCATCGAAATAAACACGAGTGGTATTAAGGCAATACTAGCCATGCGAATCATAGGTGTTAGTTGTATGTCACCCATCCAACTACTAATAGTAGGTGCAAAAATTAACACCCCTATACTGATGGTTAGACAAATACTTTGTAACCACCAAAATAATGCTAAAATAGTAGTTTGAGGTCGTTTAATCATCCAACTGCTCATTACGCTAGGTAAAGCATTTAAACTTACTACACTCACAATCGCGACTAATGGGTAAACTTGTTGATAAGCATATAAACCTTCATCGCCTAATATATTTTGATAAGGTACTCTATAAATTGCACTTAATGACTTAACGATTACCATAGTAATAGTTAAGAGTAATACACTATTAAAAATCGGTTTAGATTGCGTCATCATCCACCAAACTCTCATTAATAACTTCTGTTAAGAACTTCAAATCATCAAGCCACTGTTTTGTTTTTTGTAACTTAAACACCATTTGATTATCCGCAACAGCTATTCTAAGCTTTCTACCTAGTGGTTCTGTAACTTTAAATAATACGTCACCTTTCAAGTGGTTTGTTGTATATTCTGAGGTTGTTAATTGAATTGTATTTCCTGTTTCTTTAATCTCGGTAATTCCAAATAAAATACCATTTAATCTAATTCTTACAACATCTAGTAATCGTTCTACTTCTACAGGATATTCACCAAAGCGATCAATTAGTTCATCTTGCAAGTCTTCTAACTGGGAAACAGTAGTAATACTTCTCATCTTTTTATACATTTCAATTTTTGCTTGTTCATTTTTGATATATTCTGCAGGTATATAAGCGTCAACTTTAACATCAACTTCTAATTGTGGTCCTTCTGATTCAGGCTCTATACCACGTTTAACATTGACCGCTTCTTCTAACATTTGAGAATATAAGTCATAACCAACAGAATCTATAAATCCTGATTGCTGACTTCCTAACAGGTTACCTGCACCTCTTATATTCAAGTCTCTCATTGCAATTTTAAACCCGCTACCTAATTCTGTAAATTCTTTAATTGCTTGTAACCTTTGTTCAGCAACTTCTGTCAGTACTTTATTTTGTTCGTGTAAGAAGTAAGCATAACCTATTCTACTAGAACGTCCAACGCGCCCTCTTAATTGATAAAGTTGGCTTAACCCAAATCGATTCGCATCTTCAATAATCAAAGTGTTAGCGTTAGGAACATCTACGCCCGTTTCTATAATTGTCGTAGTTACTAAAATATCATATTCACCGTCAACAAAATTAAGCATAGTCTCTTCTAACTCACGTTCCGTCATTTGACCATGAGCTACACCTATTCTTGCATTAGGCATAAGCATCGATAACTGCTCACTCTTTTGGTAAATCGATTGAACCCTATTATATAAATAGAATGCCTGTCCACCTCGAGACAACTCTCTTTCTAATGCCTCTTTTACAAAATTCATATTCTGTTCTAATACATAAGTTTGTACTGGGAATCTATTCTCAGGTGGCGTCTCTATAACAGATAAATCTCTTACACCTAACAAGCTCATATGAAGGGTTCTTGGTATTGGTGTAGCTGTTAGTGTTAATACATCAACATTAGTTTTTAATGCCTTAATTCTTTCTTTATGTTTAACACCAAATCGTTGTTCCTCATCGACAATTAATAAACCTAAATCTTTATATTCTACATCTTTACTTAGTAATTTATGAGTACCAACTACGATGTCTACAAAACCTTTTTTAATACCTTCTTTTGTTTCTTTTACTTGTTTAGGCGTTCTAAAACGACTCATCATTTGAATTTCGACAGGATATTCTTGCATTCTCTCTCTAAAAGTTTCAAAGTGTTGTTGAGCCAAGATAGTTGTAGGTACTAAGACTGCTACTTGTTTACCTTCTAACACAGCTTTGAAAGCTGCTCTAATCGCAACTTCAGTTTTACCGTAACCAACATCTCCACAAAGTAAGCGGTCCATAGGTCTAAGTTTTTCCATATCACCTTTGATTTCTTCTAATGAAGTAATTTGATCTGGTGTTGGTTCATAAGGAAAGTCCATTTCAAATGTCATTTGTTCTTCAGAATCAGGTCCATATTGATAGCCTTCCACTTGCTCACGTTCTTGATAAAGTTTTAATAATTCATCAGCAATATCTTCAACATTTTTTTGAACTTTAGCCTTTGTTTTTTTCCATTCTGTTCCGCCTAATTTATTAACTTTAGGCTCTTTATCATCTGAGCCAACAAACTTTTGAACATCGTTCATTTGATCAACAGGTACAAATAATTGGTCTGTTCCTTTGTACTGAATTTTAATATAGTCTTTGTGTATGCCTGAAACTTCTAATGTTTCAACACCTAAATATTTACCTACACCGTGATGTACATGAACAACGTAATCTCCAACATTTAACTCTTGATAAGACTTAATTTTCTCTGCATTCGACAGTTTTTGTCTTCTTTTAGATTGTTTACGTTCGCGTGCTTTGAAGAGTTCTTTTTCAGTCACAACAACTAATTTCATGTACGGCAATTCAAATCCTTCAGATAATGCCCCATCTGTAACAACTGCTTGACCACTATTATCGATATGTTCTATACGATCTATTACAGTTGGTATCTTCATGTCGCTGAGCATACTTTGAATTCTCGTTTTGCGTGTTTCTGATTCTGCCAATAAAACAACAGTGAATCCTTGTTTCATATAGCGATCAAATTCAGACTGCATAATATCATATTGTCCATAAAAACGTTGCACTGGTTTACATGAAAACTTGACCATTTCCTCTATCTCTACAGGCATGCTTGCTGTAAATAAAGTAAAATAAGAAATTTTATGTTTATTCAACAAACCAGTAAACGCTGATTCTACAATAAAGCGTTGTCCTATAAACCCTTGCCCAGATTCAATTAAAGATTGCGTGAATTCTTCAATTTCTACATCTAATGAGTTTTCAGTGTCTTTAATTCTATTATATTCATCTACTACAATAAGAGCGTCTTCTGCTAAATAATCTACAAATGTAGATACCTCATCATACATAAATGCAATAACTCGTCTTAAAATCTGATGATCTTTTAATTCATCATCTTGCATTAAAATATTTTGATAAGTGTCTTTCAAATCAGGACGAATTTCTTTCGGTAGTTTTTCACGCGTTTGCTCATATGATTCTTCCATACGTTCTGATAATCTATTGATTTGTTCTGAAGTGAAAATATAATCACTTGCACTTGTTATTTCAACTTCTTCTACATTTTGTAAAGAACGCTGCGTTTCAACATCAAAGACTCTCATACCATCTACTTCTGTATCAAACAACTCAATACGTACAGGGTCTCCAATAACAGGGTATATATCGATTAAGCCACCTCGAATTGAGAATTCACCAATCGCTGAAACTAGGGACTGTCTCTTGTATCCCATATCAACTAATTGCTTAGCCCATTCTTCTAACTCTATATCATCACCTATTTTTATAGATTTATAATGATCTTTCCAAATGGACGGAGGTGTGAGTTGTTTCTTCAAGCCATTTATTGGCACGATAAATAACCCTTTCTTACTTTGAGCAAGGTGGGTTAGAGTTCTAACACGCTCACTCATTAAGTCTGGGCTTTGTGTTGAAAATGCTTCAATCATAATATCTTGTACAGGAAATTTAAATACTTCTTCAGGCGGTAATAATTGCAGTATGTCTGCTTCTAATTTATCCGCTTGGTATAAATTATTTGTCACAATGACTAATTGTTTATCGTGTTTCAAATATTGTTCTAGAATAAGCAATGCTTTACTAGATTGATTCAAACCGGTAACGAGTATGTTTTTTTCTCCAAAAATACGTTCTAAATCTTGAAATCGCTCATCTTTTTGTATAATTTCATGAATGACATGTCTCATTCTACTTCACCGTTAAACTGATTCATAACATTAGGAAATGTTTCACCTTTAATTATACTTTCACAAGCATCTGCTGCCCGTTCTATTACCTTTTTCATAGTTATCATTTCATCTTCAGAGAATTTTTGTAGAACATAACTCGGAACACTCATACCGTTAGTCGGACGATCTATACCAATTCGTACTCTATTAAATTTATCTGTTCCTAAATGTTGTATTAAAGACTTCATCCCGTTATGACCGCCAGTACTGCCTTTTTGGCGCAGTCTCAAATGACCTTGTGGCTGATCTAAATCGTCATATAGAACAAGTAAATCTTCAATATCAATATTATAATAATCCATTAGTGGCCTTACTGCCTCACCAGATAAATTCATGAATGTCATCGGTTCAATAAGCATAACCTTTTCACCATTTATTAATCCGATAGTATAGGCACCTTTAAATTTTTGTTTATCTAATTGTAATTGATGACGATCAATCAATTCATCAACTACTTCAAAACCTATATTATGACGAGTTCCGTCAAATTTCTTACCTATATTTCCAAGTCCAACAATACATTTCATGTTGTAACCTCCATATTAATACTAAGTATTTATTATAGCATTTTTACGTTAGTTTTCATCTAACTATACTTATATCATTATAAAATTAGACAAAAAAGAGTCTGAGACATTGATATGTCCCAGACTCCTTTTAAAAGATTAAAGAATTATTCTTCTTCTTTTTCTTCTTTTTCAGCTTCTTGTGATACTGCATCAGCATCTTCAGCTGCAGTTTCTTCAGCATCTTCAGCTGGTTCTTCAGTTGGAGGTACTACAGTTACAACTGCTTCTTCTTTATCGTTTTCGATAGCATATTTATCAGTTGCATCTAAGTCTCCTACTAAGTAACTATCACCGATAGCTAATTCACTAATATCAACTTCGATATGTTCAGGAATAGCGTCTGGAGTAGTTGTTACTTGTAAGTCGAATAATGGTTGTTGAACTACGCCACCTTCAGAAGCACCAACTGCTTCACCTACTAATACTACAGGTACATCAACAGTTAATTCTTGTTTCATGTTAATAGCTAAGAAGTCAACATGAGTGATTTGGTTTTTAAGTGAATCATATTGGTAATCAGAAACCATAACTTTAATTGATTTAGAACCAACACCTAATTCAATAACTCCGTTACGTCCAACTTCACGGATAGTTTTGATGAATTCAACCTCATCAACTTTAACAGATGTATTTTTAGCACCATAACCATATACAACTGCTGGGATAATACCTGATGCTCTTAGTTTACGTAAACTAGAACGAGTTTGTTTACCTTGACGGATAACTGACTTTAATGAAGCCATTATCTTTTCCACCTTTCATTCATGCGCATTAAGCGCTCCTACACTTACCCATCAACATAAATTGTTGCTTGTAAGTGGTTATTTAGTTCATTTAAAAATGAACCGTTTGTTATTATACACGATTAATGACAATTAATCAAATAGCACACTAACTGATTCTTGTTCATATACTCGAACAATTGCTTGAGCTAATAATTCTGCTACTGATAATTCTTTAACATTTGAAGGTTTTCTATCTTCTGGCAATTGAATAGAGTTTGTAACAACTAATTCTTTAATTCTTGAATTTTCAATGCGTTCACGTGCTGGTCCAGATAAAACAGGGTGTGTACAACATGCATAAACTTCTTTTGCACCTTTTTTAACTAAAGCATCTGCTGCTAAAGTAATAGTGCCCGCAGTGTCAATGATGTCATCGATGATGATTGCTGTTTTACCATCTATGTCTCCAACAATGTTCATAACTTCTGCTACGTTAGGTTTCGGACGACGCTTATCAATAATAGCAATTGGCGTTTTTAAACGATCCGCCATTTTACGCGCTCTTGTAACACCACCATGATCAGGTGATACAACAACAGTATTGTCAGGGTCTAATCCTTTTTCTAAGAAATAATTAGATAAAATTGGAACACCCATTAAATGATCAATAGGTATATCAAAGAATCCTTGAATTTGAGGAGCGTGTAAGTCTAACGCGATCATTCTGCTCGCGCCAGCTTTTTCAATAATATTCGCTACTAATTTAGCAGTAATAGGCTCACGACTTCTCGCTTTACGGTCTTGTCTTGCATAACCATAATAAGGCATAACGATATTAATATTAGCAGCTGATGCTCGTTTACATGCATCTATCATAATTAACAATTCCATTAAATGTTCATTTACTGGATATGAAGTAGGTTGAATGATGAACACATCACAACCACGGATACTTTCTTCGATATTAATTTGCACTTCGCCATCAGCAAATCTTTTTACTGTAGACTTACCTAATGGAATACCTACTAAATTTGCAACTTCTTGGGCTAAAGGTTGGTTACCTTCTAGTGAAAATATTTTTAATGACGAATTCTTATATTCAGTATGCAACATTTTTGTTCCTCCGATATCATTTTGACTCATTTTTTTGACGGCTCCTTTTATTTCGTTTTATAGTATCCTTCTTTTGTAGTCTGTCTTGCACGACCTAGTGCTAAGCTTTCATCTGGCACATTATCTGTGATGGTTGAACCTGCAGCTATAAATGCTCCTTCGCCAACTTCTACTGGTGCAACTAGATTTGAATTACATCCAATAAATGCATCATCTCCTATTTTAGTTTGGAATTTGTTTATTCCGTCATAATTAACAGTGATTGAACCACAGCCAATATTTGTTCTTGCGCCGACTTCAGCATCACCAATATAACTTAAGTGAGATACTTTAGCGCCATCTTTCAACACGGATTTTTTAACCTCTACAAAATTACCAATTTTCGTTTCTTTTCCTAGTTCTGTTCCCGGTCTTAATTGAGCGAACGGTCCAACTGTAGAGGATTTACCAACAAATGAATCTGTAATGACAGATTGTTTAATTGTGGCATCATCTTCAATTGTACTATTTTTGATATCAGAATTCATGCCAATCGTAACATTTTTTCCTATTACAGTGTTACCACCGATTCTTGCACCTGGTTCAACTACCGTATCTTCACCTATAGTAACTTTTTTCCCAATATATGTAGTAGCTGGATCGATGATGGAAACACCATTTATCATATGTCTCAAATTAATACGTTCTTTCATTTTTTGTTCTGCTTGTGATAATTGGACTCTATCATTAACACCCATGATTTCATCTACGTCTTCCGTAACATAAGCAGATATTTTTTCATTTTGTGCTTTTAAAATGCTTATAACATCAGGTAAATAGTATTCACCTTGAGCATTATCGTTTTTAACTTCTTCTAAAGTTTGGAATAACTTTTCATTATCAAAAGCAAAGATTCCTGAACTAATTTCATTTATTGCATTTTGCTCTTCTGAAGCATCTTTTTGCTCAACAATTTCTAAGACGTCACCTTGTTCATTTCGAACAATTCTGCCATAGCCAAATGGATTATTCACCTTTGCAGATAATACTGTAGCCTTTGCATTTTCTGACTCATGAAACGCTATTAATGAGCTAATTGTATCTTCAGTAATAAGTGGTGTGTCCCCACATACAACGATTGTTGTACCTTTTTTGTCATTCAATAATTCCTTAGCTGTATTAACTGCATGTGCAGTCCCTAGTTGTTCTTCTTGATGTACAAACTGCGATGAATCGCCAAGTGTTTCTTTTACTACTTCAGCACCGTGTCCAACAACTGTAACAACAGTCTCAACACCCGCATTCTTCACGCTATCTATAACATGTTGAACCATGGCTTCTCCAGCAACAGGATGTAGCACCTTATAGAGTTTAGATTTCATCCTTGTTCCTTTACCAGCCGCTAATATGACTGCATGTTTTCGCATTTGAAAAACCTCCATTTAAACGCACTTTATCTTATTATAATTTAATTTGTGTACGACTATCAAGAAAGAGTTATTAAACATAGAAATTATTTCACAAAATAATCGTCTTTAATATTCATGATATATAGTAAAGGCAAAGCATTAACGCATTAAATAAAAATTTAATGAATAGTATTTTTATTCATCATTAATTAACCGTTGTTGAATAATTGTATAAAAAAAACAGGAAAAACTCTTATCAAACTAAGAATTTCTCCTGTATTATTTCAGACACAAGCTTTGCGTATGCCTATTCCAATTTTTATTCTTCATTTTCATCTTCATTTTGATTTTCTGATTCAGAATCGTCATCTTTAGCAGATTTCGGAATGATTACTTCATCAGTTTCATCATAAACTTTCATGACTGCTTCTTGAATTTCTTGTCTCATTTCAGAGTTAATAGGGTGAGCAATATCCCGGAACTCTCCGTCGGGTGTCCGTTTACTTGGCATAGCTACAAATAAACCTGAATTCCCTTCAATTACTCTTAAATCGTGAACAACAAAAGCATCGTCTAATGTAATAGAAACTAAAGCTTTCATTCTTCCATCTGTTTGGATTTTTCTTAATCTCACATCTGTTACCTTCATGACTTGTGTGCCCCCTGTTTGTCTTTTTTAAGTAGCAGCATCATTTAAATTGAAGAATATTATTGTATTTTTGCGATCATTTCAATCTCAACTTTAACATCTTTAGGTAGGCGCGCAACCTCAACACAACTTCTAGCAGGCAAATGTTCATTGAAATATTGTCCATATACGGAGTTAATATCTTGAAAATCATTCATATCTTTAATAAAGATCATAGATTTCACGACATTATTTAAAGAAGCGCCACTTTCTTCAAGTACTTTTTTTAAGTTTTCGATGACTTGTTCAGTCTGCACTTTTACATCATCTGATACAATTTCGCCTTTTTGATTTAACGGTATTTGCCCCGAAGTAAATACTAGATTATCTACCACTACAGCGTGGCAGTATGGTCCTAATGCTTCTGGAGCGTTTGTTGCGTTTATACTTTTCATGATGATTAACCCTCTCTTCTTAATTAAATCTTTTTAAACAGTTGCCTTCTTCTACTGAAAATTGTTGGTTGTATTCGTCTACATTCGACAATCTCACTAAAGATGTATAATCTTCAACCAAACGATGTTTAACTTCTTTTGATTCTACAAGTACTGATACCCCTTTTACAGTTGCTTTAAACTCATTCATCAAATTGATAACACCATTGATTGAGCCACCTGCTCTCATAAAGTCGTCAACTATTAATACATTTGAATATTCAGGCAATGTTCGTTTAGATAAAACCATTGTTTCAATTTTCCTTGAAGATCCTGATACATAGTTAATTGAAACCGTTGATCCTTCTGTTACTTTATTATCTTTTCTAATTACCACAACAGGTAAATTGAGCACTTTCGCTACTGCATTAGCTAACGATATCCCTTTAGTTGCAATTGTAACAACCGCATCAAGTTCTTCATCCATGTACATCGTTGCGATAAGTTCCCCAACTTGGTTTAAAAGTTTAGGGTTACCAACAAGATCTGACATAAATAAATAGCCGCCTGGTAATAATCTTTCTCTCTCTTTAAGCAATTCACACAAATCTTCAATTAATTCAATCGCTTCTTTCTTGTACATTTTCGGTCGGTAAGTTACACCGCCGCTAGCACCTGCAGTAGTTTCAATAATCCCTAAACCTTCTGCTTGAAAAGTTTCTTTAATGATTTGTATGTCTTCACTTATAGAAGACTTTGCTTGTCCAAAATAATTCACAAAGTAAGTTAACGGCACTAACTCATTAGGATGTTTCAATAAATACTGTGTCATATAAACGATTCTCTCACTTCGTTTAAACCTCATTTATAAAACTCCATTCTCTATCCGTATTTTTGCCACAATTATACTATAATCGTACGGTTTTAACAAAGCTATCCAAGTAATCTCACAATGAATACATCTTTGCAGCATCCTTTCAGAGCATTATAGACTTGCTTAGCCTGCCTTTCCTTTTGAACAAAGCCATAAACAGTCGGACCGCTTCCGCTCATTAATGCTGCATCCACACCTGTATTTGTCATAGTGTTTTTCAGCTTTTCAACCTCTGGGTATAGTCCCATAGTAACACTCTCAAGGCTATTACCTAACGACTTACATAAACGTTCATAATCACCGTCTATTAAAGCTTGCTGGCATTCTTTCGTTAAAACTTTAGATGTCTTTTCTAAAGTTAAAGCGCCATAAATTTCGGGTGTAGAGACGCCGATGTCTGGCTTGGCTATGATAACCCAAGCTGATGGTGGTTTAGGTAAATGCGTTAATTGCTCTCCTCTACCACGACATAACGCTGTTTTTCCATAGATACAAAAAGAAATATCCGACCCAATTTCCGCTGATAAATCACTCAATGCTTCTAACGAGTCATTGATCCCCCAAAGTTTATTCAAACCTCTAAAAGTAGCAGCAGCATCACTAGAGCCACCTGCTAAACCAGCTGAAATAGGAATGCTTTTTTCTAAAGAAATCGTCACACCGTCTTTTATGTTGTATTTGTCCTTCATTAATTTTGCAGCTTTATAAGCTAAATTTCTATGATCACTTGGAACAAAATTATGCTCTACATCGATGACAATTTCACCATCTTCTCTTTTTTCAAAAGACAGTCTATCATTTAGGTCAACGGTTGTCATAATCATTTCCACCTCGTGATAACCATCATCACGTTTGTATAAAGTATCTAGTGTTAAATTAATTTTTGCTGGTGCTGTCTCATAAATCATATACTTGCCCTTTCTAAAACTTATTATTATGATTTTACCATAAATAAATGTTAGAAAGTATGAGCTTTATCCTATTTTTTTGCAACAAAAAAACTCTACGCCATATCACAGTCATATCGCGTAGAGTTTTTTATTGTGAACTTTATGATTATTGAACAATAAATTCTTCTTTATGTTCATTCATAAAAGTTACTTGGACATTCTCAGTTAATACATCAGTGTATGTATAAGATACACGCTCAAAATTATGTTTCTCTTGATCTAATTCGACCACGAAAACTGATGGATACGTTTCCTTAAGCACACCACTGCGCTCAATTAACTTCTTACGTCCTCCATTAGCTTTAAGTACAATACGATTTCCTAATTGACAATCCAATATTTTTTTGATGTCTACTAAAGTCTTCGGCATATTGACCCACCTCGCTATATAGAATATTATACTATGATAGCAAGATTTTGTCAAATAAAATTTAAATTTTATCAATTTGAGAGGCCGTTGTCAATATATTTATACAGATAAATTAGGGTATTTTTTCAAATTGTTACAAAGATGTGCATAATCATGTATTGTTAGCGTTTCCCCGCGCCTTTTAGGGTCTATGTTTGATTCGCTTAACCATTCAATAATTTCATCTTTATGCACTTTGCCATCCTTGATTGTACTAATATAGTTATTTAAAATAGTCTTTCTTCTTTGTGTAAATGCACCTTTTGTTAATTTAAATAACTTTTGTTCATCGTCGACTTCTACAACTGGTTTAGTCCGTTTTGTAAGTTTTATTACAATTGAATCAACGTTCGGTGGCGGCATGAAGACGGTCTTAGGGACTACTAAAACACGTTCAGTTTCAGTATAGTATTGACATGCAATAGATAATGAACCATAACTTTTGCTGCCTACTTTAGCATTTAATCTTTCGCCCACTTCTTTTTGCATCATGACAACGAAGCCATCAATTGGTAAATCATTTTCTAATAAATTCATCAATATAGGCGTAGTAATATAATATGGCAAATTGGCAACTAACATAATCTTGTCACAGTCTTTTAAATGTTGATCAATTTCTTTTTGTACATTGGCTTTTAATATATCTTCATTTACAATCGTTACATTTGAATATGGATTCAACGTATCTTCTAATACAGGTATTAATCTTTGGTCAATTTCAAAGGCTAGAACTTTTTTAGCTACTCTTGCTAATTGCTCAGTTAATGAACCCATACCTGGCCCAACTTCAATAACACCTGTATTTTCGTCAATGTCACTCGCTGAAATGATTTTTTGGATGATATTTGTATCAATTAAAAAGTTTTGACCTAGACTTTTTTTGAATTTAAAGCCATATTGGTCTAACAACGCTTTTGTGCGTTTAGGTGTTGCGATATCTTTTTCGTTCATTATGTCACTCCTCTTTATATCCAAGCGCTTCTTTTACATCTTTTTCAGTATAACCGAAAGCATTGAGTTTGTTTAATAATTGTTTACCATTCGAGTGTCCAATATTCAACTTACTACATAGTTTTTCTCTTTTTCTTCTTGCTTCTGGCCCTATAATTAATCCCAAATCAATTAATACAGCTTTATCAATAGTTTCTACATCAGCTTCTAATGGTGAACTTACATTAGTTAACGCTTCTTTCACTGTTTCAACCGACGCATGTTCTACACCTATTTTACCTCTTTTGTTTTTAGCTTTGTCTCTTGGGATAAAAGCATGTTTAACACTTGGAACATATTGCTTAATCGTATTTCGAATTTTATCACCCGGGAAATCAGGGTCAGTAAGTACAATAACACCACGTTTTTCATGTGCTTGCTTAATGACCTCCAAAATCTCTTTAGAAACAGCAGAACCATTTGTCTCTATAGTATCGCAATCCACGGCACGTTTAACATTGACCGTATCATCTCTACCTTCTACTACCACAAATTCATTTATTTTCATAAAGTTTACCTTCTTTAAAGATGCCCCAAAACAACCGTTTTGGGGCATCTTATTTTATAATTTAAATAATCTTTCAGCGTTTTCGGTAGTTGCTTCACAAACTTCCTCATACGTGAGACCACGTAACTCCGCAATTTGTTCGGCAACAAGTTTTACACGAGCAGGCTCATTTCTTTTCCCTCTATATGGGTGAGGTGATAAGAATGGCGCATCTGTTTCTACTAATAATCTATCTAACGGAACATGCTTAGCTACTTCCTTAGGTTGTTTAGCATTTTTAAAAGTCACTGGGCCACCTAACGAAACATAGAAATTCATTTTTAAAATTTCGTCAGCTATTTCATTAGAACCACTAAAGCTATGCATAATACCGCCAACTTCACTAGCGTTTTCTTCTTTCAAAATATCTACACAATCTTGTGTTGCTTCTCTATTATGAATAATGATTGGTAATTGAACTCGTTTAGCTAATGCGATTTGCTTTCTAAACACATCTTTTTGGATATCTTTTGGTGACTTATCCCAATGGTAGTCTAATCCCATTTCACCTATTCCAATAATTTTAGGATGTTTAGATAATGACTCTATCCATTCTAAACGTTCATCTGTACAGTCGATTGCATCGACTGGATGCCAGCCGATAATACCATAAATAAAGTCGTATTGATCGATGAGTTTCATTGTTCTCTCTATTGTTTTTGTATCAAAACCAACGACAAACATTCTATCGATACCTTCAGATAGCGCTCTATCGATTACTTCTTGTAAGTCATCATCGTATTGATCAGCGTTCAAGTGAACATGTGTGTCTATTAGCATTCATATCTTCCTTCCAATTCATTACTTTATAATTGAACCATTTTGAATTGCGTTAGGTAATCCTACTAAAGTAAGCGTGCCATCTTTTTCGGCAGAAAGTATCATACCTTCAGATAATTCACCACGTAATTTAACTGGTTTCAAATTCGTTACAACTGCAACTTTTTTACCAACTATATCTTCAGGTTTATAAAATTCAGCAACACCTGAAACAATTTGTCTTTTCTCGTTACCTAAATCTACTTTGATTTTCAATAATTTATCGGATTTTTTTACATAATCTGCTCCAGTTACTGTTGCAGCTTTAATTTCCACTTTATCGAATTGATCAATCGTTATTTCAGGTTTACCAGGATTTTCTTCTTTTTTATTTTCTTCTTCTGGCTCTTCTTCAGGAGTAGTGCCACCTTGCATTGAATTTTTAATGAAAGCTACTTCTTCTTCAACATCAAGTCTTGGGAAAATAGGTTCTGGTTTAGAGATGACTGTAATTTCTTCATCAATAGCACCATAAGTTTCGATGCTTTCGAACGTATCTAACTTTCCTTTTTCCAAGTTTAATTGGCGGAAAATTTCATAAGGCGCATGTGTTAAGAATGGACGTAATAACACTGCAGCAAACCTAATATTTTCAACTAAATGAATCATTACGTTTTCTAACATTTCACGTTCATTTTCATCTTTAGCTAATACCCAAGGTGTTGTTTCATCGATGTATTTATTTGTACGGCTAATAAGCTTCCAAACTTCTGCCAACGCAACTGAGAATTGCATGTTTTCCATTGCTTCATAGAAATTATTTTTTGTATCGATAGCCATATTTTCCATCTCTTCATCTAGAGGATGTAATTGACCTTTATATTTAGGTAGAACACCGTTAAAGTATTTATTTACCATAGCAATTGTACGATTAACTAGGTTACCTAAATCGTTTGCTAAGTCATAATTTGTACGTTCTACGAATGCCTCAGGCGTAAACACACCATCTGCACCGAATGGTAATTCTCTCATTAAGTAATATCTTGTAGCGTCTAAGCCATATTTATCAATTAATACGTTAGGATCAACAACATTACCTTTAGATTTACTCATTTTACCGTCTTTCATTAAAATCCAACCATGAGCAAATTCACGCTTAGGTAAAGGTATATCTAAAGCCATTAATAAAATCGGCCATATAATAACGTGGAACCTAACAATTTCTTTAGCCATTAAATGAACGTCTGCTGGCCAGTATTTTTTAAACAGCTCATCATCATCAGTTAAATAACCTAAAGCTGAAATATAGTTTACTAACGCATCTATCCATACATAAACAACGTGTTTAGGATTAGAAGGCACTTTAATACCCCAATCAAAAGTTGTTCTTGAGATGGCCAAATCTTCTAAACCAGGTTTGATGAAATTATTAACCATTTCATTTTTACGAGAAATAGGCATAATAAAGTCTGGGTTTTCATCAAAGAATTTTAATAATCTATCCGAATATTTATCTAATTTAAAGAAATAGCTTTCTTCTTTAACTAGCTCGACTTCATGTCCTGAATCAGGGCTTTTACCACCAACAATTTTTCCATCTTCATAAACTGGATCTACTAATTGTGTTTCAGTGTAGTATGTTTCATCTGGTATTGAATACCATCCTTCATATTCACCTAAATAAATATCTCCCTGCGCTAATAATTTTTCAAAGACTTTTTCAACAACCACTTTGTGTCGTTTTTCTGTCGTACGAATAAAATCATCATTTGAAATGTCTAATTTTTTCCATAACGCTTGAATATTTTCGACAATACCATTTAAATATTCAATTTCTGATAATCCAGCTTCTTTAGCCTTCTCTTGTATTTTTTGTCCATGCTCATCTGTACCTGTTAAGTAATGAACATCATATCCTTGTAACCGTTTATATCTAGCTATTACATCACCGGCAACCGTTGTGTAAGCATGACCTATGTGTAAATTCCCGCTCGGATAATAAATCGGTGTCGAAATGTAAAAAGTCTCTTTCGTCATCAGCGTTTCCTCCTAATATCTTATCTATATAATATACCGAAAATTTAGCATTTTTTCAATATTTCCTTATTATGGTAAAGCGCGCAAATGTAGTTTTAATGTCGAATAATTAAGTGTATACAATTTATTATTTTATTGACAATTTCTTCAATACGTATTAGTATACTATTTATATAATTGTCGAATGAATGTCGAATTAGATAATTATGGTTTTATTAAACGGAGGTAAAGAAATGAAATCAACTGGAATCGTTCGTAAAGTAGATGAACTAGGCCGTGTAGTAATTCCTATCGAGTTACGACGCATATTAGACATTGCTGAGAAAGACGCTTTAGAGATTTACACTGATGATGACAGAATTATTCTAAAGAAATATTCACCTAACATGACTTGTCAGGTTACTGGCGATGTTTCTGAAGAAAACTTTGTTTTAGCAGATGGTAAAATCGTATTAAGCGAAGAAGGCGCTCAGCAATTAATGAATGAGATTGAAAAAAAATCTAAATAATTACTTACTATATGTATCAAAGAGTCTGGGACATAATTAATTGTCTCAGGCTCTTATTTTAATTATCTATATGAAATGCTTCATATACATCTCTCTTTTTCATATTTCTATCTAAAGCGACTTGTTTAATAGCATCTTTAGAACGCATATCTTGTTCATTAATGTACGAATCAACATGTTCTTTTAAGTCCATTTCTTTCCACCATTGTTCTGTCTGACTGGATTCATCTATACCTTCTATAAGAATAACAAACTCACCTTTTTGTGGTATAGAATCGTCTTCTAACATATTTTCAATTGTTTCAACCGACCCTGTTTCAACTTGTTCAAACTTTTTAGTCAACTCTCTACCAATTGCTATTTTTCTTTCTGAGTCTATTTCAGATATAGCTTTTAATGTTTGTTTTACACGGTAGGGTGATTCATAAATCATCATTGTCGATTCTCTATGCATCCATTTATCTAATACTTCATGCTTATCTTTAGCCTGCCTTGGTAAAAATCCTAAAAATACAAATTTATATGACGGTAGTCCACTTGTCATTAATGCTGTAATAGCGGCATTTGGTCCAGGAATAGTTTCCACAAGGAATCCCGCTTCTCTAACTTGGTTTACAAGTTCATAACCTGGATCACTGATACAAGGACAACCAGCATCAGAGACTAAAGCAATTTGTTTATCATCTTCCATATAATCAATAATCTGCTCTGAAGCTTTATCTTTATTATGTTCGTGATAAGACTTTAATGGTGTGTGTATTTCATAGTGTTGGCAAAGTTTTGACGTTACACGAGTGTCTTCACAAAAAATATAATCTGACTCTTTTAAAATTCTTACGGCGCGATATGTTATATCTTCTAAATTTCCTATTGGGGTGCCTACTAAATGTAAAGTTGACATGCTATCCCTCCTTTATGAGTAATAACTTTTGTTTTCTACTCAATTGTTTTAAGGCATACTCTCTTTTTAATGCTTCTGATTTATTATCAAACTCTTCATGGTATACAAGTTTAACGGGACGTCTTATTTTTGTGTATTTTGCACCTTTACCATCATTATGCACCTTTAATCTGCGTTCTAAATCAGTAGTGTATCCAGTATATAATGTTTGATCTTTACATTCTAATATATATGTATAATGTTTATCCATAATAGACTTCCTTCATCTCTTCAGAATATTCACCATTTGTATTATAAATATAAAATGGTTGTTCAATTTTCAAACCAGGTTGCCCACCGCTCCGTCCTTCTACCAATATCGTTACTGCTTCTTTTTTAGAAGGACTACTATATACAAGTCTTAATCTCTTTGGTTCTATATTAAAAAGTCTAAAGTGCGTTAAGACATCCATCAGTCTTTCTGCTCTATGAACCATCATTAATTTACCACCTTGCTTGAGTAAATGTTTACTTGCTCTTACAACATCCTCAAGTGTGCAATAAACTTCATGCCTTGCTATTTTATGCGCTTCTTTTTGATGTTTCATTTGTTGATTTTCTTTAAAATAAGGTGGGTTAACCGTGACAACATCGAAGGTCGCCGGTGCATATTCAGTTGTTACTTTATTTAAATCTAATTGTTTTATCGAAATTTGATTTTGTAAATGATTATGCTGAATTGTTCTTTGAGCCATGTCGACCAATGTTTCTTGAATTTCTACTGCTTGAATTTCAGATAGTGATTTATGAGCTAAAAGTAACGGGATAATACCATTACCAGAACATAAATCCATCACTTTATCCTTATTTCTTGTTTGAACGAAATCACCTAACAATAATGCGTCAGTAGAAAAGGAAAACACATCATCATTTTGAATAATTTCAAATTTTTCTCTTAAAAGTTGATCTAATCTTTCACCTTTATGTAACACGAAATCACCTCATTTAAAAAATCAGGCATGCAAGATGCCTGATTACCCTATTCTCTATTAAGTACCTCTAGACAAAACAAGCAATCTTGACCTTGTCTATGTTTACCAAATAATTCTCCTCGACATATATGAAAACCTTCATGATACAACATAGCTAGATTATCTTTACTTTGAAGAGGTCTTACCTTTTTATTTGGTTTTTTATTATGCGTTGTTTCATTGGATTCAACTACCCGTTTCAGACTATCGTTTTCCATCTGAAGTGCAACATTATCTTCAACCAATTCGACTGCTTGGTTCTTCAGTTTATCCATATGCGCATTAATTTGTTTAAGTTCATTTTCTAACATCATAATTGTTTCAAACAACTCGTCCCTATTCACAGTAAAATCCTCCCTTATGAATGGACTTCAAGTAATTCATCAAGTTTATAATCAAAAAGTTGTTCGAAACCTTTCACTTTAACTTGCATCGTGATATCTAGAATATTTAATCCTACGACTTTACCATCTCCCTCAGGTGTTACAACAGTAGTACCCACGTCTGGCAATTCGTTTCTTACATCTTCGTAATAATCATTTTCATATTTTAAACAGCACATCAAACGACCACATGCACCGGAAATTTTTGTTGGATTAAGCGAAAGATTTTGATCTTTAGCCATTTTTATAGATACAGGCTCAAAATCTCCTAAGAATGTCGAGCAACAAAGCGAACGACCACATGGACCAATACCACCTAATAACTTCGCTTCATCCCTCACACCTATTTGTCTAAGCTCAATACGTGTTTTTAATTCATATGCTAATGATTTTACTAAGTTTCTAAAATCAATTCTGTCATCAGCTGTAAAATTAAATATAACCTTACTCTTATCTAGTGTATATTCACAATTTACTAATCTCATGTTCAATTCATGTGTCGCTACCATCTCTTTACACAGTGCCAATGCTTTATCAGCCTCTGCTAAATTTGAATGATATTTTTCGACATCTTCATCTGTAGCGTGACGTATAACTTCTTTCAAAGGTAAAACCACATCATCTTTGCCTACATGACGATTAGTTAATTTAACTTGTCCTAACTCTACTCCACGTTTAGATTCTACAACAACTAAATCATTTTCTTTGAATCTTTCTCCGTTTGGAGAGAAATATTCTTTCTTCCCAGCTTCTTGAAACTGTACGCCTATGATTTCATACATTTAATCACCTCTTCCCTTTTATAACCATCTGTTCAAAAACTAATGTCGCATTAACATTTTGCGCTAATTTACGATTAGCTTCAGTAATGCACTGTATATAATTCGAAATATCGCTTAAAGATAATTGTGTACTAGTGTTTACAATCTGTGCATCCAAATCTGGAAACGCTTTAATTGAATCCAACTCTATTTTAGCATGTAATACATCTTGAAAATAAGCATTTAAACTATTTAAAAATAATTGTTGCAAAGGTCGTGTATTCGCAACTTTTATACAATCAATTAAATATATTAAAGCCATCTGGTGATCTTTAACCATTAAATCTGCTAACTTAGCAACAGATTTTCTCAATTGTGTAAATAATTGTTCTTCAGTTAAAGAAATAGCCTCATCCTTATCCGATGTTACAAAACTCAATGTGTGCGCAATTGCAGCGGAAATATCGGATGCTTGTAAATCTTCTATAAAAGTCTCCTTTGATGCCGGTTTAAAATGGATAAGCTGACATCTCGAATGTATCGTTGGTAAAATTTGATCTTTCTTTGTTGTTAATAACAAGGCTATTGTATTTGGAGGTGGTTCCTCTAAAAATTTAAGTATACTATTTTCACCTTGTACTGTTAGTTTATCAAAAGCTTCAATAATGTAAACTTTATATTTACTTTCTATTGGTTTTTGATTCATTTTTCTAAGCAATTCTTCTATTTGTTGTTTCTTTATAGTTGTTTCTTCAGTTTGTATATACATAAAATCAGGGTGATTCATTGTTTGTACTTTTGTAATACAATTCCCCTCATTGTTACAAAGAATTTGTTCAGCAAAATACATAGCTGTCGTCTTCATTTCAAACATATTATCTCCCTCAAATAAATAAGCGTGAGATAACTGTTCAGCACTCAATAATTGATCAAGCTCTTCTTTTAATTGCATTTTCTACGCTCCTTGCAATAAAAAAGCTGCACTAATGGCAGCTAATCAGTTCTAAAATTGATGAAATTGTTCGATTGGCATAACAAATACTGTTGCGCCACCAACTTCTACTTCAACTGGGTACGGTATATAAGAATCCGCACTGCCTCCCATTGGTGTGATAGGTGAAACAAGTTGTTCACGATTACCACAAGTTCCATCTATGAGTCGTAATAATTCGTCTACTCGCTCATCTTTTACACCGCATAGGAATGTTGTATTACCAGCTCTTAAAAATCCACCTGTTGTAGCAAGCTTTGTAGCTCTAAAATCTTTCTCTATAAGCGCTTCTGATAAATTTTGACTATCTTGATCTTGGACAATCGCTATAACCATTTTCATAAATAAACACCTCTTTATATATTATATCATATTTTAAACTTGATTTAGATGATTTACAATAGCGAAATAAGCGTCTTCTATAACCTTTTCCAATGATTGTGTAGCATCAATAACTTTAATTCTATCTGGGTACTCAGATATCAACTTTTTATACCCATCTGTAACCTTATGATGAAACTCTATTTTTTCTTTATCCAAACGATTTGCATTTCTTTGATTATCTTTAATTCTGTTTAAACCAATTTCTGCAGGTACATCAAAATAAAGCGTTAAATCTGGATAAAGATTTTCAATAGCAAATTCATTAATTGCTTGTACTTCCTTTACCCCAATTTCACGAGCGTAACCCTGGTAACTTAATGAACTATCTACGAAACGATCACATAGTACAATGCCACCATCCTCAAGTTGTGGAATGATTTTTTCGACTAAATGTTGCCTTCTTGCTGCTGCGAATAAAAGTGCTTCTGTACGTTCGTCCATATCATCATCACTGTCTAACAGTAATTTGCGAATTGCTTCACTGATTTTTATACCACCTGGTTCTCTAGTTATAATAACATTATATTCTTTATTTAATTTTTCATAAACTTTATGTATAACAGTTGTCTTTCCAGAACCTTCTGGCCCTTCAAATGTAATAAACTGACCCATTTAGTGTTCATCCTTTATCTTTATTTGCTTGTTAATTATACCTTCTACTCTACCACCACTATCTATCCAATGTAAAAGAGAATTAAGGACGTCGCCTTTTATGTATTCACCTTTTAATATTACAGGTATGCCTGGAGGGTAAGGTATAACATCTACTGCAGAGATTTTATTGACTGCATCTATCAAATCTATTGTTATTGCATCTTTAACTTCTATAGGCACATAAATGCCAGAAGTAACAGGTAAATCAAATTTAGCCCGGCCTTTTTCTTGATAATAATAATCCAATTTAAGACTTTTAATCTTATTAATTAATACTTCAAACGGAAAAATATCGCCTTCATGCCATAACGGCAAAACAAGTAATATATATTTTTCATCATTCAATTCAACATAAATGTTTGATTGTTCAAATATTTGTTTTACTTGCTCACCTGTCATTTTTTCATGTGATACTAATAATTTAAGAGGGTCCGCTAGACTTCCCACCTTTAAACCTACTTCTTTTAAAGTCTGAATAAGTATCATTCGTAAACGTTTAAATAGCTTATCATTATAATGTTTATAAAACAGTTCTGCTTTCTCTAAACTTGTCATTATTAAATAAGAAGGGCTAGAAGTTTGTAACATCGTCAAATATTCCTCAATACGTTGTTGTATAGGAAGTTCTTTTCTTATATACATAACAGAACCCATTGTTAGAGCTGGTAACGTTTTATGATAAGACTGCACAACAATATCTGCTTCATACATGATAGAAGACTGAGGAAAGTATGAACTTATACCAAAATGTGCACCATGTGCCTCATCTACTAATGTAGGAACACCATAAGCTTTTAACAATTGTATATGTGATTGAATGTCAAATACTTCTCCATAATAGTTAGGGTACGTAAAAATCGCTAATTTTACATTAGATAAGTCTAAAGTATCTAAGCTTTTTACTCCATCATACTGACCTGTCTCCTCCGAAACTGTCATAGGCATCCATATAGCTTTTTGGTTTGTTAAACTTAATGCATTATATATAGATTTATGCGCGTTTCTGGGTATTAATATATCGCCATCTAAATGTTTAACAGCATATATGACTGATAAAATCCCAACCGTTGTCCCATTAACAAGGTATCGCGCATAATGATTTGGATATCTATCCATTTTCATCATACTTTCTCGTATGACCTCTTCAGGTTGGTGTAAATCATCTAAACCGGTTATTTCGGTCATATCCATACCTAAATTTATTTCTTTTAAATAACCAATCGTATTATTGTGATGACCTGGCACATGTAATGATATTGAATTTTCATCTTGAATAGATTGTATTTTATCATATAAACTCATTTTAATTACCTCTTAATTACCTCTTATATAACTTTCTTAACTCATTATAGCAATGATTACAATGAGCGTCATTTTAAAGTTAAACCTATTACGTTATACTACAATTAAAGAGGAGTGAGGAACATGCAAATTAGAAACGCTATCGATTTAGATGTAGACGCATTATATAAAATCACACAAGCAGAAGGCTGGCATACATTTACTAAAGAGCTATTATCAAAATTACTCATGACTTCTAAAATTATCGTTATTGAAGATAATCAAGAACTTGTCGGATATACTCGATTTTTAACAGATGAATCTTTAACATTGTATATTACTGAGATTATAGTAGCCAAAGAATATAGATCACAAGGATACGGAGAAAGCATGATAAAGCATTTGCAAGAAACTTTCCCAACAGTTCGCATAGAGCTTCTATCTCAGAATAATCAATTTTATAAAAAATTATCATTTCGTAATATAGGTTCGGGGTTTAGATTACCCTGAACCTATATTAAATTAAATCAAAAAAAAGAGACCTAACAGGTCTCGAGTGCGGCTCATCGCATCCATTTTATAAATATTTGCCCGGCAACGTCCTACTC
>NZ_JAJNHQ010000020.1:0-27296 GCF_022386845.1 Mammaliicoccus sp. C-M13
GTATTAATATCTATTTTAATATTTCTAGTCATAATAAAACTCCCTGCTAAGTTTTCACTATTTAAGTGTTTACTTAACAGGGAGCATATCAAAATTCATGGTACGTGCTTTTTATTTGTATATAAATATTTTGCTATTCAGCTTTATCTATTGTAATGATTAAATCATGCGTCTGAATACTATCTCCTGAAGAAACATAGATGTTAGAAATCGTTCCATCAAATGGTGCTTGGATTGTTGTTTCCATCTTCATCGCTTCAGTAATAATCAATGCATCACCTTGTTTAACTTCATCACCTTTGCTCACTTTTACTTCTGAAATTGTTCCAGGCATTTGCGCACCGATGTGAGATTCATTACTTAAATCTGCTTTTTGAAGAACAGCATCAGATACTTTAACATGTTCATCTTTAACATATACTTTACGTGGTTGACCGTTCAACTCATAATAAACCCAACGATGTCCATCTTCATATACGTGTCCGATAGATAATAGTTTAACGATTAATATCTTACCTTTATCAATCGTAATCTCAACAGTTTCATTCTTAGCCATTCCGAATAAGAATGTAGGCGTATCTAATAATGATAAATTACCAAAACTTTCGTAAGTCTTAATGTATTGTTCATATACTTTTGGATAAATAGCATAACTAATAAGATCTTGTTCTGTTACTTCACTTTGTTGTTTCTCTTGTAATTCTTCTCTTAGACTATCAAAGTCTACTGGTTCTAATAATTCACCCGGTCGTTTTTCGATAGGCGTTTGACCTTTTAATATAACTTTTTGTAACTCTTTATTAAAGCCGTTTACCGGTTGTCCAATTTCACCTTTAAAGAATGAAACAACAGATTCTGGGAAGTCTAATGAACGACCTCTTTTAATGACACTTTCCTCATCCAAATCGTTTTGAACCATGTACAATGCCATATCCCCTACAACTTTAGATGATGGTGTAACTTTGACAATATCTCCGAATAATAAATTAACACGCTTGTACATGTCTTTAACTTCATTGAAACGTTCACCTAATCCTAGGCTCTTCGCTTGTTGACTTAAGTTTGAATATTGTCCACCAGGCATTTCATGTTGATAAATTTCTGTATGTGGTGAACGAATGTCACTTTCAAAGTCAGAATAATAGTTTCTAACTGTATCCCAATATTGTGAAAGTCTTTCTAAACCATCAATATTCGTTCTTACATCTCTTTCATTACCACTTAAAGCATAATATAAAGAGTTCGCTGATGGTTGAGATGTTGTACCACTCATACTAGCTACTGCTGTATCTATTACATCAACACCTGCTCTTATAGCACTCTGATAAACCAATAAACCATTACCACTCGTATCATGAGTATGTAAATGTATAGGAATATCAATATGTGTTTTTAATTCACCGATTAATTCATGTGCAGCTTTTGGTTTCAATAATCCAGCCATATCTTTAATTCCTAAAATGTGTACACCTTCGCTTTGTAGTTCTTTAGCTAAATTAATGTAATAATCTAACGTATAAACGTTTGATCTTTCAGGGTTTAAGATATCACCTGTGTAACATATTGCTCCTTCAGATATTTTACCTGATTTTTGAACCGCTTCATTGGCTACTTTCATTTGATCTAACCAGTTTAGAGAATCAAATATTCTAAATACGTCGATGCCTGCATCTGCACTTTCTTTAACGAATTTTTCAATTACATTATCAGGATAGTTTTTATATCCAACAGCATTAGATGCTCTTAATAACATTTGGAAAAGAATATTAGGGATTTTTTTACGTAATCTCGTTAATCTTTCCCATGGGTTTTCTTTTAAGAAGTTATAGGCAACGTCAAATGTTGCACCGCCCCACATTTCTAATGAAAATGCATCATTTAAATATTTAGCTGTTTCTGGCGCTATTTGTAACATATCATAAGTACGCATACGCGTAGCTAATAATGACTGATGTGCGTCTCTAAAAGTAGTATCTGTTAACAATACTTCTTCTTGTTCTTTAAGCCATTTACTTACGCCTTCAGGACCGTGTTGCTCTAATATTTGTTTTGTACCTGATAAAGATGCAATTTCTTCATTAGAGATTTCTTCTAGCCTAACTTTTTCGAAGTGTGGTTTTTCACGTTTTCTAACACTTGGAAAACCATTAACCGAAATATTCCCAATGTATTGTAAAGTTTTAGTACCTCTATCTCGTGAAGGCGTAATATCAAATAACTCTGGGTTATTTTCTAAGAATTTAGTTGTATAACTACCTTTAGCAAATTTCTCATGATTTACTACATTGTATAAGAATGGGATATTTGTCTTAATACCTCTAATTCTCATCTCTTTAAGAGAACGAAGCATTTTTTCTGTTGCTTGTCTCAACGACATAGCATGTGTAGATACTTTAACGAGTAATGAGTCATAGTAAGGTGAAATTTCAGCACCTTCAAATCCATCACCAGCATCCAGTCTTACACCGAAGCCGCCACTTGAACGATACGCAATAATTTTACCAGTGTCTGGCATGAAATCATTTAATGGATCTTCAGTTGTGATACGACTTTGTATAGCATATCCTAGCGTTTTGATATCTTCTTGTTTAGGCATTTCAATTTCATCGCCAAATAAAGATTCACCAGCTGCTACTAAAATTTGTGTTTTTACAATATCAATACCAGTTATCATTTCAGTGATTGTATGCTCTACTTGTACACGTGGGTTAACTTCAATAAAGTAGTATTCATCACCTGATACAAGAAATTCAACTGTTCCCGCATTTACATACCCTATCTTTTTCATTAAATGTAGTGCTGAATTACATATACGATGTCTTAACTCGTCACTCAATGAAACTGATGGTGCTACTTCAACTACTTTTTGATGTCTACGTTGAACTGAACAATCTCTTTCGAATAAATGAACTAAATTACCATGTTCATCTCCGATAATTTGCACTTCTATATGTTTAGGTTGATCTATGTATTTTTCCACATAAACTTCACTATTCCCAAATGATTTTCCAGCTTCAGATTTAGCACGTTGGTATGCGTCTTCTAACTCACTTTCACTATTAACAATACGCATTCCTTTACCACCGCCACCTGAGATAGCTTTAATGATAATTGGAAAACCACTTTCTTTTGCAAATGCTTCTACTTCTTCAAATGATTCAACTGAACCATCTGTACCAGGAATGACTGGTAAATCTGCATCTAGTGCTGTTGCTCTCGCTTTAACCTTATCCCCAAACATATCCAAATGTTTAAGTTCTGGCCCGATAAATTTAATACCTTCCTCAGCACATCTTTTAGCAAATGTTTTATTTTCACTTAAGAAGCCGTATCCAGGATGGATAGCGTCAACTTCTGCTTTCTTTGCTACTTTAATAATTGCTTCAATATCTAAGTAACTTTCCGTCGGTCCTAGATCTTCATCAACTAAATAAGATTCATCCGCTTTATACCTATGTAAAGCTCCCAAATCTTCATTCGAATAAATTGCTACTGTTTCAATATCTAATTCTGTTGCAGCCCTAAATATTCTAATCGCAATTTCACCACGATTGGCTACTAATAATTTATTTATTTTGCTCATAATTTGAAGGCTCCCCTCAATGTATTTGAATTTTCAAAAAACGATGTATTAGTCCATTATATAAAAAAAACGCATTACATTCTACTGTAATACGCTTTTTTTATAAAATTTATTAATTAGATTGAGTAAATATGCAGTTTAGCGCCTTCTCTCAATGTTATCAATTTTGATTTGTTTAGCAGTTAATAGCAAAATTCCTATAGCTATACTTAAACTTAACATGGATGAGCCACCAAAAGTCATAAATGGTAGTGGGACACCTGTTAATGGTATAGCACCTGAAATTCCTCCTAAGTTTACAAATGTTTGTACACCAATATAACTAGATATACCAACACAAACTAATTTAAAGAAGAATGAATCAGTTAAACCTGCATATAGAAATCCTTTATATACAATAAACATTAACAAACCAATTATAAATAATACGCCTACTAAACCTAATTCTTCTGCAATAACGGCGAAGATAAAATCGGTGTGCGGTTCCGGTAAATAACCTAATTTCATAACGCCATTACCTAAACCTTTACCAAATAATCCTCCATTACCTATAGCAAGCAATGAATTAGCTAAATGGTAACCAATACCACTTTCATAATTAAATGGATTTTCCATTACATGGAACCTATCAGCTTGGTGCTGAGATAAAATACCGCCTTTAAAGACAATACTAAATACAATCAATAACACAACACCTGCTAAAATCGGACCTGACCATTTTAAAATAGCTTTTATACCTATTCCTGAATAAGCAAAGACACACAATACTATCATGCATAATAGTAAAGCTTGTCCAGTATCATTTTGTAATAATACAAGACCAATACATGTTCCAATTAAGAATAATGGCATCATCAAAGCTAATTTGAATTGCTTTAATCGATTTCTTCTCTTATCAATAATAAATGATAAGTATAAAATCATAACTACCTTTAAAATTTCAGATGCCTGCAAATTCATAAATCCTAAATTTATCCAACTTGTTGATCCGTTTATTTCTGTTCCGATTAGTAATGTTAATACTAATAAACCAAAAACACTAAAAATCATGATTTGTTGAACACGTTTATTTTTCAGTATATTTATGTGCATAAAATATGACATAAAAAATACAATTCCAAATCCAACAATACAATACATTAATTGCCTAATAAAAAAGTAATTACCTGCAACCGGTACGCCACCAGTTAATGAGCCTTTAGTTGCAGCAACCATACTCGCACTATAAACCATCACTAAACCAATGAAACATAAAATGATATACGCGATTAACAACGTAAAATCTATGTATTTAGAATAATTTTTTATGTAGCGAAAAAATCTTTTAATATAGTCCATCTACTCATTCCAATTCTAAAAAAATAAGTCTAAAGAAAGATTTCTCCTCTCTAGACTTTGTATCATTTAAGCATTTGTGAAAGCATCATGCAATTTAGATAGTTCCTTTTCTAAACTTGCCATAAGTGTCTGACCCTTTTCTCTATCAACAAGTCCAATTTGTACTGCAAAATCAACTTCCTTTTGAAGACCAAACATCTGCGTATCTAAAACTTCTTCATATAACGGGCATGAGGGCATAGTTAAGTTGTCCATTTGCACCTTAATTAACTGAAGAATCTTTTCAGAATCGTTATATAATTGGTCATATGCCTTCTGACAAATTTCTGAATCGTAATGCATGACATACTCCCCCTTAATCTTTTAGGTTCTATACTTATAAAATTTTAGCTTAGAAATCTTAAAATTGCAAGTAAAAACAGAAGGTTCATCAAAATAAATGTGTTAAAATTGAATTGTGATATTGATAGGAGTGAAAAAAATTGATACAAATTAAAGGAAATTGTAAATTTAATATTACTTTAGACGCAACAACTTGGATATTTGACGATCGCAAAGTAAAAATTGAAGATTTAGAACAAGGTATATTCAATGGTGAAAAACCAATTGAATTTGAAAACAATGTAGCTTGGAACAGAGCTATTTTAGAAGGTGCTACTATGCCCCCTACTTTAAATAGTGAAACAAATTATAAAAGACAATCATTCTTAAAAGAAACTTTTGTTATTAATGCAATGCCTTTTATAAAAAATTCTGAACCAAATGAAGATGCAACAAAAGTTGTATTAAAAAATGACAAAGATTCTTTAGAAATTTCAATCGACGATTGGCCTTATCTATTTTTCCATTTCTCTAAAGAAGGAAAAATGATATATAGCGACGGTAAAATTGACGCTTTCACATATGATCAAGAAAACGGATACAAAGACAAATTTAGTTATGTCGACGAAATAGAGGTCGTATAATTTTGGTTATGAAAGTTAAATGCGTTATATGCGATGCTATAGTCAATCTTGATTCAAAATCTAAAGAAGCTAAGAGACTTAGAAATCATCCAATTCGTACGTATATGTGCGATGATTGTAAATCAAAACTAGATAAACCGAAATCATAAAATATCATTTAAGGTTTACTGTTTAAAAAATAATTCTCCTAATCCGAGTGATTTTCATTTAATGGATTAGGAGAATTTATTTTGCTGATTTTGAAAGTGCATACATACCTAGAGATGGCTCGAGCCTGTAGTCTTTCGCTCATACTATTACCCTAGGCGTCAGAACTTTACAAAATTATAGAAAATATCGCTCTAACGTGCTTGTTTAAAACCACTAGCCCGTTAGAAAATGTAACGGGCTTGTCTTAGATTTCTTGCACGTTACAATCTCTAAATTCTCCTAGATTATATTGAATTAATTTTTATCTATTTAAAAAATTTTATTTCATATAAAAAACCCCCTAATTCATTAAAATTCCAATTAACGAATTAGGGGGTAATTTTATTGTTGATTTTCTCTACTTCGCTCTTTATGAAGACGGTAGCGATATAGACCTAATACAATTGCTGCTATTATTAAGCTTTCTCCTACTGGTAAGAATACCGCAAGGAACGTCAATAATAAACAACCTAAAAACAGTAAAATATAGATAATTATGTTTTGCCAAAACTTTAATTTTCTAGCGAAGCCTAAATTATATACAATAGCGCTTAATACAAATATTGTTAATAATAAAAACCACATACCAAGTTCTGGATTTTCATCTACTCTAAATAATTTACCAAAAAATGAAAGCCTTTCTTCTGGATTAACACTTACATTTTTAGCGATAAAGAGCATCTATATCACTCCTCTTCTTGTTCAGCCATTTTCTGTCTCTTTTGAGCGCGTTCTCTTTCAGCTTTGTCTAAAATTTTCTTTCTTAAGCGAATAGATTCAGGTGTAATTTCAACTAATTCATCATCGTTCAAGTATTCTAATGCTTCTTCTAAAGTTAAAATTCTAGGTTTCTTCATTGTTGTTGTTTGTTCTTTTGTAGCAGAACGTATATTGTTAGCTGCTTTAACTTTTGTAATGTTTACAGATAAATCGTTCTCACGGTTATTCTCTCCAACAATCATACCTTCATACACTTCTGTACCAGGTTCCATGAAGTTTACGCCTCTGTCTTCTAAGTTTAAGATAGCGTAAGTACTTGCTGTACCTTTGTCGATAGATACAAGTACACCATTTCTTCTACCACCGATACGGCCTTTAATGTTTGGACGGTATGAATCGAATGTATGGTTTATAATACCGTAACCACGAGTCATAGACATAAATTCAGTTGTATAACCGATTAATCCTCTTGCAGGTACTAAAAAGATTAATTTTGTTTGTCCATTTTCGTTAGATTGCATATCTAACATTTCACCTTTACGTGAACCTAATGATTCAATAACTGAACCTGTATATTCATCAGGCGTATCGATTTGAACACGTTCATATGGTTCACATTTAACGCCATCAACTTCTTTAATAATAACTTGTGGTTTAGAAACTTGTAATTCAAATCCTTCACGGCGCATGTTTTCAATTAATATTGATAAATGTAGTTCACCACGTCCAGCTACTACCCATGCGTCTGGAGAGTCAGTTGGTGTTACACGTAATGAAACATCCGTTTCTAATTGTGTTTCTAATCTTTCTTCAATTTTACGTGCTGTTACATAAGTACCTTCTTTACCAGCAAATGGAGAGTTATTTACAGAGAATGTCATTTCTAATGTTGGCTCATCAATACGCAATACAGGTAATGGTTCTACATTATCTTGTGGTGTAACTGTCTCACCAACGTTGATGTCCTCCATCCCACTTAATGCAATTAAATCACCAGCATAAGCTTCATCAATTTCTACACGATTTAATCCAAAGAAACCGAATATTTTTGATACTCTAAAGTGTTTTATTGTACCATCAAGTTTTACTAGTGATACTTGTTGTCCAACTTTAATTGTACCTCTGAACACACGTCCGACACCAATACGTCCAACATAATCGTTATAATCTAATAATGCTACTTGGAATTGTAACGGTTCATCTCTATTATCAATTGGTGCTGGTACATAATCTAATATTGTTTCATATAGACACTGCATGTTCTCATCTTGATGATCAGCGTCTAAACTTGCAGTACCACTTATTGCTGAAGCGTATACTACAGGGAATTCTAATTGATCGTCATTCGCATCTAACTCTATAAATAAGTCTAATACTTCATCTACCACTTGTTCTGGTCTAGCTGAAGGTTTATCAATTTTATTAACAACGACAACTGGTTTTAAATTTTGTTCTAACGCTTTTTTCAATACAAATCTAGTTTGAGGCATCGTTCCCTCATAAGCGTCAACAACTAATACAACACCATCTACCATTTTCATAATACGTTCAACTTCACCACCGAAGTCTGCGTGGCCTGGTGTATCTAATATATTAATACGGTGATCTTTATATTCAATTCCCGTATTTTTCGCTAAAATTGTAATACCTCTTTCTTTCTCAATATCATTTGAATCCATTGCTCGCTCTGCTATATGTTCATTCTCACGAAATATTCCTGATTGTTTCAATAATTCATCTACTAGTGTTGTTTTCCCGTGGTCTACATGGGCTATTATTGCAATGTTACGTACATTTTCTCTTAAATTAGTCATGCAAAAAATTTTCCTCTCCAATTTAAATTTATTCGGCTTATATTTATAACTTGATAATTATAACATACATCACTAGAAAAATAACCATTATCGAACACTTTTACTCAAATTTCCATTTATTTTAGAAAAATAGATTAATTGCTGATAGTTGATTTTTCTAGAAATGTAACGCATAATATAATAATGAAAACGGTTAAAGGGTGGATATAAATGAAAAAATCTAAAGCAATTTTTGTTTTACTTGCTTTAATTGTAACATTTTTCCTTTTAGTGTTTAGTTTTGCTTTAGCAGAGGGATCTATACTCTTTATGTTGCTAGCGGTTATATTAATTATTGCAACTATGGGTTACGGTTTTACACTTAAAAAGAAATATCGCGAAAATGGATGGCTATAAATTTACCGACACAATCAAGAAAAGATGCGACTTTGTTTCGCATCTTTTTTTAGCCATTTTTCTTAAATCTTTCCGTATGAATTTCTTCTAGTAATGCTTTATGTGGTAAGAAATATTGAGTCAATAATTCATCATGTATTTGTTTATTTCCGACCACAATTGAATTAGCTTCTAAAATATTTAAAGATTGTCCTAGCAAGTTTGTTACCACTGCCCCTACCTCTTCTGCAATAATTAATCCACCAGCAAAATCCCAAGGGTGTAATCTCATTGTTAAATAAGCACTTGTTATACCTCTTGCTACATGCACAAAGTCTAAAGCAGCTGATCCATAGGCACGTGTACTTCTAGCTTCATCTATAATTGGCATATAAATTTTAGATAACTTTTCTTTCGTCAGCCATAGAGGGTTTGTTGAAATCAAACTTGATTTCAATTCAGTATTTTCTATCTGCTTAAGTTGCTTGTCGTTTTGCCATGCCCCTTTACCTACTAATGCATGATACATTTTATCATTCATTACGTCATATACAAAACCTGCGTATTTTTTACCATCAATATATATACCTATTGAAATCGCAAAATTTTCTTTTTGATGTACAAAATTTAAAGTGCCATCTATTGGATCCATAATCCACAATACACCTTTTGTATTTTCAATATCTTTACCGTGACCTTCCTCACCTAATATAAAATGTTCAGGGTAAGTGGCTTTTATATTATTAAACAAACGCTCCTCAGTTTCTTTATCCATGTTTGTGACGAGATCGTTTGGGTTTGATTTTGTTTCTATTTCTAATTCTTCATCAATTGTTTCTCTGATGTGTCTTCCAGCTTCTTTAATAATTTGATATGCAAATTTATAAATTTCCATCACAATACCCCCTAATTTATTTTTTATATTAGCATTGTTCTTTATATATTCAAATAGAATTATGATAAAATATGTATATAGTATTACCGTTATAAGGAGGACAACTATGACTAAGTATACGTTTAAACAAAAAGATTTTAAAGTTTTTAGTGTTGAAGGCTTAGAAAATAGAATGGCTGCACTAGATGAACAAGTAAGACCGCAATTAAATGCTTTAGGGGAAAGATATAGTAAATACTTAACAGAACAAACAGGTGATGAGTTTTTCTACCACGTGGCTAAGCATGCACGTAGAACTGTTAACCCCCCTAAAGACACATGGGTTGCTTTTGCTACAAACCAACGAGGCTATAAGATGCTACCTCATTTTCAAATAGGTCTATTTGAATCACAATTATTCATCATGTTTGGTGTAATGCATGAGAATAAAGATAAAGGTTTAATGGCTGAATTCTTAAATAAAAACATAAATTTATTAGAATCATTACCAAAAGATTATTCACTATGCTTTGACCACTATAAAATTGATAAGACACCTATAAATGAACTATCCACTGATGATATAAAACATCATATCAAACGTTTAAAAGAAATTAAAAAAGCAGAATTCTTTGTAGCTAGAACTTTGGATCCACAATCCGAAATACTTAAAACTGATAAAGCATTTACAGAATTTTTAGATGAAACATTTGATGAATTAATAAAGTTTTATAGCTAATCATATTACAACTGTATATATAATAAAATCAGGTTGAGACATTATAATGTCTCAACCTGATTTCTTTTAAACTTAAGAACAACTCATTCTATATGATTATATATCAGTTATTAATAAATATATGGATCATCATCTTTTTTCTTTTTATTTTGTTGTTCATCAAATGTTTGTTGATTTTGATTAGAATTTAAATTATTTTCATTATCATTTACATCATTTTGAAAATTCACATCTTCAAATTGTTGATTAGATTTATTTTTCCTAACGAATAACATAATCGCTGCGATAATTAATAATAAGAAAGAAATAATGTTAAGAGTGAATATAGATAATAGTCCTGCAACGATAGCTAATACTCCTGATAATATTCTTTGTTTCTTAATAAAAATAATAGCTACAATTGTTAAAATTAAGCTAATAGCTAATACGATTAAACCATAATTTGATACGCTTGCAAATGTATCTAATGCTTGCTCAGCTGAAATATTTTGTGCTGTACCTCCAGCTTGTTCAACTTGCTCATTATAAGTATTTTCAAATTCTGATTTAAATTGGTTTACAAAATCCGGAGAATTTACAAGGGATTTAAAAACAAAACCAAATATTATACCTATTAATGATACTACTGCGCTAATAATCATTAAAGTATACTCTACTGTTCTTTTCATTATTTGCCTCCTAGAATTTGTCAAATATTATTATCTCAATGATATTTATAATATTCAACCCTTATTATCATTTTTATTTAGTTCTTCCGCTTCTTGTACTGCTTTTGTTTGTTTTCTTTGTTGTTCCATTCTTTTTTCATAATTTTTTCTACGTTCAATAGTGGCATTAGGTTTAACTTTTTTAGGTTTTTTCTCTTTCTTACTTACCCCTGATGTAACTTGATAATCATCGGGTTGCGTAGTTTGATAGCTATACGGATCATCTGATCTTTGACCGATTTCTCCATTTTCATCAACTGCATCAACGTCTTTTTCTTCACTTTCTGTTGCATCAGTCTCTGTTGTCTCTGTTTTTTCTTCTTCAGCAACTGGCTCTTTAAAACGTTTATTTTTTTGATGTTTTCTAGTACGAGACAATATTTCATCATTACCAGAATCTTGTGCTTCATTCTCATTAATTTCCGGTTCTGTTTCTACCTGTTTTTCTTGTCTTCTTGGTTGTACAGGTTCTTGTGGTGGTATAGGTTTTCTTTCTTCTGGTTGTTTTATCGGTTCATTGTACATCGGTTCAGGTCTTCTCATACCTTCTACTGGTAAGATTTTATCTTTTCTAATAAATAGTAGAATACTCGTAATAAAGAAGAATAACGGAACTAATACAATAAATAATGGCAGTGTTACAACTGAAAGTAATAAGAATACTAGTGCAGAGAATATTCTCCATCTCATAAGTACTAAACCTATAAATGAAAATATTAAAACGATAATCAAATAAATAATGAATAACCATATTCCATTTTGGATATTCAATGCTATCTGGCTAGATGTCAGTATTTGTCCATTAGATGTTATATTAATGTTTAATTGTTCTATCAAAGTTTCAAGTCTATTTATATTTGTAGGATTATTTAAAACGACTAAAGCTGCAAATAATGATAAAGCCGTTACGCCTAATGTAATAATCCATGCAAACCAACCGAAAAATTTCTCAGCGCCTCTTCCTACAGGCTGTCTCACATGTTCTACATATGAATTCATTATATTTTCCTCCTCTACAATGAATTGGTTTTAATTATATCAAAAAAAGGCCATTGTTTCTCACAAAGACCTTTTTAAATATTAATTTAATGACATTTTGAATTTTAAAAATGCTTCGTTGTATTTTGCTATGTTTTCTTTACCTAAATCTTTATAAACTTCTAATTTATTCCTTACTTTAGAGTCAGGATAAAATCTTTCATCTTCTCTAATATTTTTATCTAATAATTCATAAGATGCTTTATTTGGAGTAGCATAACCAACCCACTCAGCATTTTGTTTACCTACTTCTTCTTCAAGCAAGAAGTTAATAAACTTATGAGCACCTTCAACATTTTGAGCTGTTTTAGGAATAACTAAGTTATCAAACCATAAATTGGAACCTTCTTCAGGTACAACAAAATCTAATTGTTCATTTTTATTCATTATATCAGCAGCCATTCCGCTCCATACTACAGCAACATCTGTTTCATTTTGCCCCATCATGGTGTTGATTTCATCGCCAACAACACCTCTAACATTTGGTGCTAATTGAACCAATTTATCTTGTGCTTTTTGTAATTTTTTCTCATCGGTTTCATTTAGGCTTTCATTCATACTATTAAGCGCAAATCCAATACCTTCTCTTGCGCCATCAACAATTAAAACATCATCTTTAAGTCGTTTGTTCCACAATGTATCCCAACTCGTGAAATCTAAACCTTTTGTTTTTTCTGGATTATACAGTATACCTACAGTTCCCCAAAAATAAGGGATAGAATATTTATTGTCTAGGTCAAATGGTAAATCCATAAAATCTTTATCTAAATTTTTCATATTGGGAATTTTCTCATGATTAATTTGATATAATAAATGTTCTTTTTTCATTTTTTGAACAGTATATTCACTTGGTACAGCAACATCGTATGCAGTACCGCCGTTTTTGATTTTAGCCATCATCGCTTCATTCGAATCAAAAGTTTCATAAACAACTTTAATCCCTGTTTCTTGTTCAAATTTCTTAGTTAGTTCTGGATCTATATACTCGCCCCAATTATATACATAGAGTACATCTTTTTTGCCATTTGAAGGAGGAGGATCGATTAATTTTGTTGAAAGGATTAATAGTGCACCAACAAATAATGAGATGCCTAATAATTGCATTAATTGTTTCATCTCATAATTCCTCCCTTTTTACTTATCCTTTGTTGTTGACTTCTTTTTATGAAGTAATAACCTACTATGATAAACATAACTAATAAGAACAACAATGTTGAAATCGCATTAATTTCCATCGTAATACCTTTTCTCGCCATAGAATAAACTTCGACTGATAATACACTAAAGCCGCTTCCAGTTACAAAGAAACTCACTGTAAAGTCATCTAATGAATATGTTAATGCCATAAAGAATCCACCTATTGCCCCTGGTAATATATGAGGAATAATTACTTTTATAAGTGTTTGCCAAGATGTTGCACCTAAGTCTTTGGCAGCGTTAATCATGGATGGATTCATATCATATAGTTTAGGTAGAACAAGTAATACAACAATTGGTACACAAAATGCGATATGCGATATTAACACCGACCAAAAGCCTAACCCCATACCAGTAAAATGACCAATAACTGTAAATAATAATAAGAAAGAAGAACCAATAACAACGTCTGAACTTACCATAAGGATATTATTTAATGTTAATAACCCCACTTCAAGTTTCTTGTTTCTCATATAATAAATACCGATAGCACCGCAAATTCCAATCAAAGTAGAAATACTTGCTGCAAGTAATGCTACAGCTATCGTGTTAACTATAATTACAAGTAACCGTTTATTTTGAAATACTGAAGTATAGTGATTAAATGTAAAACCTTTAAAATGTGTCATATTCCCTGCACTATTAAAAGAATAAAAAATTAAAAAGAAAATAGGTAAGTATAGAAAAATCATAATAATTGTGAAATAGATTTTCCCTGATAATTTCATTTCTATACCTCCTTATTCTCTGATTTAGATTTCGTAATAATTAAAATAAAAGCCATCGCCAATATTAAAAACACTGCAATTGTAGAACCCATCCCATAGTTTTGAGTAACTAAAAATTGTTCTTGAATTGCTGTACCAAGGTTAACTACTTTATTACCTGCAATTAATCTTGTAATCATAAATAATGAAAGTGCAGGAATAAATGTGATTTGTATGCCTGTTTTAACACCTTCATAAGTTAAAGGCATAATGACCTTTCTAAAAGTTGTAATGTGATTAGCACCTAAATCTCTTGAAGCTTGAATTAGATTTTCTGGTATTTCTTCCATAGCATTAAATATAGGTAATAGCATAAATGGAATATAAATGTATACCGATACAATAATAAACGCTGTGCTCGTAAATAATAAATCAGTAGAAGGTACATGAAATATATTCAACATTTTATTTAATAATCCATCATGGCTAAAAATACCGATAAAAGCATATGTTTTTAATAATAGATTAATCCATGTTGGTAAAATGATAAGCAATAATAATATTTCTTTATGTCTAGCACTTTTTAAAGCTAACGCTAACGGATAGCTCACTAACAAACAAAAGAATGTAATCAAAATAGCATACCATACTGAACTTAAAGTCATTTTTAAATAGCTACTTGTAAAGAAATTCGTATAATTCTCTAATGAAAAATGGCCATGAATATCGAGTAAAGAAGCATAAAATATCATGGCAATTGGAACGATGATAAATAAAATAATCCAAATCATATAAGGTACGAGTAAAAATGATTTTATTTTATGCATGAACATCATCCTCGTAGCTTTCTATCCGACGATCAAATTCTTCTTCTGTTTCACCAGGTAGCATTATATGAATAGATTCAGAATCAAAATCTAATCCTACTGTTTCACCGATTACTGCCTTTTTAGTCGTTTGTATAATCCATTCGTTACCTTGTTCATCATAGCAACAAATTTCATAATGCACGCCTCTAAATAGCTGTGAGTCTACTACTGCAGATACTCTACCTTCACTTGGAGATTTGATGCTTATGTCTTCTGGGCGTATTACGACATCTACTTTAGCATCTGGCTCAAATCCAGCATCTACACATTCATAGGTAATACCATACATTTCTACTTCATAATCTCGTTTCATGATGCCACTTACGATATTAGATTCACCGATGAAATCTGCTACGAATTTATTTACCGGTTCATCGTATATATCAACTGGTGTGCCACTTTGTTCAATCTTTCCATCTTTCATTACAAAAATATAATCGCTCATTGCTAAAGCTTCTTCTTGATCATGCGTTACAAATATAAATGTAATACCTAGCCTTTGCTGTAATTCACGCAATTCATATTGCATTTCGGTACGCAGTTTTAAATCTAATGCAGATAAAGGTTCATCTAACAATATAATTTCAGGTTCATTTGCTATAGCGCGAGCAATTGCTACACGTTGTTTTTGTCCGCCACTCATTTCTGATATTTTTCTTTGTTCATATCCTTCTAGTTTCACTAATTTCAATGCTTCTATCACTTTATGTTGTATATCTTTTTTGTTTAATTTTTTTATTTTTAATCCAAAAGCTACATTTTCAAAAACATTTAAATGAGGAAACAATGCGTAATCTTGAAATACTGTATTTACTTTTCTATTATTTGCAGGAATTTGATTAATGATTTTATCATTAAAATATATGTTTCCACTTGTCGGTGTTTCAAATCCAGCAATAAGTTTTAAAATAGTTGTTTTGCCACAACCTGAAGGGCCTAATAGCGTGTAAAACCTACCTTCTTCTATTTCAAAACTAACATCGTTTAATACATGGGTATTATTAAAATTTTTATAGATGTTTTCAAACTTGATAATTGATTTTGACATTGTTTCCCCTCCTATAAATAAGATTCTGTAGCCACAATTAGTACTTCAGCATCTTTCTCAGTTTCATTGAAAAATTGATGAACTTCATGAGCTTTAAAGTAAAAACATTCACCTTTTTTAGCTTTATATTTTCTTTTCCCAATTTTCAAAGTAATGGTACCCTTTTTAACATAAGCAAAAGTTTCTGACGAAGATGGTGAGAATGATTTATATCGACACCCACCTTTAAGCGTTATAATGACTGGTTCCATTTCAAATTCATTGGAATCTGGGACTAACCAATTAATTTTGTATCCTTCATCATATTCGTCATATAAAGTTTGCTCTTTTGCGGGATAATGTATACGAGCTTGATATAGCTTTTCATTGAAAAACTCGCTTGGTTCAACACCTAATACATCTAATATATTTAAAAAAGTTTCCATAGATGGCGATGATAAATTTCTTTCTAATTGTGAGATATATCCCTTTGATAAATCTGTTCTTTCACCTAATTCTTCTTGAGTTAAGTTCTTTTGATATCTTAAATTTTTAAGTTTTTCTCCTATATTCATAAATCCCCCAAAAAAGAGTTGTATGTTTACTTTTACTAAACAATAAGTTTAGTACCTTTAATAAAATAACAGAAATTATTTTATACTTCAACACTTTTTTGGGGGATGAGAAAATTTATTTAATTGTGATACTTGTTTCAGTAGTACTATCTTTTAAAGCTTTTACTGCTTTGTATCCATCATAGCCACTCGCTTGTTTGAATTCTTTATACATGTTGTTTTCATCTGCTTTACCAGGAACAACTTTCTTAAAGTTTTTGTATGCTTGTTCAAATGATTCTCTATTAGCACTTGATTCGTAAGCATCTTCGATATGATTAAAAAATTCAACGACTTGCAATATTTCTTCTTGTGACCAATCAACATCAATTGGATAACTATATTCCATATTATTAATCTCCTTATAAAAAAAGAATCACTGCGTTAACAGTGATTCTTTAGTATTGTCAAATATTATAAAGTATGGACAGGCGTACCTAGTGCTACTTCCGCAGCTTCCATAGAAATTTCACCTAATGTTGGGTGAGCATGAATAGTTAATGAAATGTCTTCTGCAGTCATTCCACTTTCTATTGCTAATCCAAGTTCAGCAATAACATCTGAAGCATTAGCACCTGCTACTTGAGCACCTACTAATAATCCATTTTCTTTTAATGTTACTAACTTAACAAATCCATTTGTTTCGTTTAGTGCTAAAGCACGGCCATTTGCAGCAAATGGGAATTTAGAAGCTTTAACTTCTAAACCTTCTTCTTTAGCACTAGCTTCTGTATGACCTACAGTAGCTAGTTCTGGCTCAGTGAAACATACTGCTGGAATACCTAAGTAATCAACAGCTGATTTTTCACCAGAAATAGCTTCAGCAGCTACTTTAGCTTCATAACTTGCTTTATGAGCAAGTGGAGGACCAGCTACGATGTCACCAATTGCAAAGATATTTTCAACTGATGTACGAGTTTGATCGTCTACTTCAACTAGTCCGCGATCACTCATTTTCAAGCCTAATTCTTCTAGACCTAATTCGTCAGTATTTGGACGACGTCCTACAGTTACTAATACATAATCAGCTTCGATTTCTTTTGTTTCTCCACCAGCTTCATACGTAACTTTCACGCCATTATCAGTCTCTTCAGCAGATTTAGCCATTGCTTCAGTTACGATATCAACGCCTTTAGCTTTAAGACCTTTTTTAACGATTTGAGTCATTTGTTTTTCGAATCCGCCTAAGATGTCTTTTGCACCTTCAAGAATTGTAACTTCAGAACCGAAGTTAGCGAAAGCTGTACCAAGTTCAGAACCGATATATCCGCCACCAACTACAACTAATTTTTTAGGAACATCTTTAAGCGCTAATGCACCACTTGAATCGATAACACGTTCACCAAATTTGAAATTAGGAATTTCAATTGGACGAGAACCTGTTGCGATAATTGCATTTTTGAAAGTATAAGTTTGAGAAGCTTTTTCAGTCATAACTTTTAAGTTATTTTCATCTACGAAGTATGCTTCACCTTTTACAACTTCAACTTTGTTACCTTTTAATAATCCAGCAACTCCGCCAGTTAATTTATTAACTACGCCGTTTTTGAATTCTTGAACTTTGTCAAAGTTTAATGCTACTTTTTCTGCAATTACACCCATATCTTCTGAATGTTGTGCATTATGGAAACGGTGAGACGCTGATAATAAAGCTTTAGATGGAATACAACCAACGTTTAAACAAACGCCACCTAATTCGCCTTTTTCAACGATTGTTACTTTTTGTCCAAGTTGCGCTGCACGAATTGCTGCAACGTAACCACCAGGACCTGCTCCAATTACAATAGTATCTGTTTCAATAGGAAAATCTCCAACTACCATTTTTACCCCTCCATTAATAATAATTCTGGATTATTTAATAATCTCTTAATATGGTTCATTGCGTTTTGACCAGTAGCACCATCAATTTGTCTGTGGTCAAAGCTTAATGATAATGATAACACAGGTGCTGCAACAATTTCTCCATCTTTAACGATAGGTTTTTGAGCTATACGGCCAATACCTAAAATCGCTACTTCAGGGTGATTGATTACAGGAGTGAACCATTGTCCACCAGCTGAACCGATATTACTGATTGTACAAGTTGCGCCTTTCATTTCATTAGCTTGTAATTTACCATCACGTGCTTTTACAGCTAATTCGTTAATTTCATCTGAAATTTGGAACATTGATTTATGATCAGCATTTTTAACTACTGGTACTAATAAACCGCGATCAGTATCTGCAGCTATACCTATATTATAGTAATGTTTATGAACAATTTCACCATTTTCTTCATCAAATTCAGTATTTAATGCTGGGTATTTCTTAAGCGCTGATACTAATGCTTTAACAACGTATGGTAAGAATGTTAATTTAGTACCTTGTTCCGCAGCAACTTCTTTGAATTTTTTACGGTGATCCCATAGTTCTTGTACATCAATTTCATCCATTAATGTTACATGAGGAGCTGTTTGTTTAGAGTTAACCATTGCTTTTGCAATTGCTTTACGCATAGCAGGTATTTTCTCACGAGTTTCTGGGTAAGCAGCTTCTGGTACTTGTGCAGTTTGTGTTGCAGTATCTTCAGTTGAAGCTGATTGAGCTTCTTCTGTTGTACCTTGTTCTGAAGTGCTTTCGCCATTTAAGTATGCTTCAACATCTTCTTTTAAGATACGTCCATTTTTACCTGAACCTGAAACTGCTTTAATATTTACATCGTTGTCACGTGCAAATTTACGAACAGAAGGCATTGCGATTACGCGTTTAGAATCGTCAACTTCTTCAGATTTTTCACTTTCTTGAGCAGATTCTTCTTTAGTTTCTTCTGCTTTTTCTTCTTGTTTAGGTTCTTCGTCGTCATCATGACCTTTGAACTGAATACCTTCAGCGTCAGGAGCATCAATTTTAACAATTGTGTCACCAACAACAGAAACAGTTCCTTCTTCGACCATAACTTCTTCTACTTTACCTGAAACAGGTGATGGAATTTCTACGACTGATTTATCATTTTGAACTTCACATAATACATCGTCTTCTTGAATTTCGTCGCCTGCTTTAACAAACCATTTTACAATTTCACCTTCGTGGATACCTTCACCGATATCTGGTAATTTAAATTCAAATGACAAGATTTTTTCCTCCTAAATATAAATCTGTATTTTTAGTACAAATTAAAATTCTAATGTTTCTTTAGCTTGTGCTACGATATCTTTTTTGTTTGGTAACCAAACACCTTCAGCTTGTGTGAATGGGTAAATAGTATCAGGAGCTGCTACACGTGCAATTGGAGCCTCTAATGATAGAACTGCTCTTTCAGAAATCTCAGCAACTACAGTAGCACCAACGCCAGCTTGTTTTTGAGCTTCTTGAACGATGATAACACGGTTAGTTTTTTCAACTGATTTTACGATTGTTTCAACATCGATAGGTTGAACAGTGATTAAGTCGATTACTTCTACTGAATAACCGTCTTTTTCTAAATCTTCTGCTGCTTTAAGAGATTCTTGAACCATTGCACCGTAAGTAACAATAGTTAAATCTGTACCTTCACGTTTTACTTTCGCTTTACCGATTTCTACTTCGTACTCTTCTTCAGGTACTTCTTCACGGAATGAACGATATAATTTCATGTGTTCTAAGTAAACGACAGGGTCGTCACTACGAATAGCTGAAATTAATAATCCTTTAGCATCATATGGGTTTGAAGGAATGATTACTTTCAAACCTGGTGATTGTGCCATTAAACCTTCTAAGTTATCTGCGTGTAATTCTGGAGTGTGAACACCTCCACCGAATGGCGCGCGGATAGTTACAGGTGCAGCTTTTGAATCACCTGAACGGAAACGGTGACGTGCAATTTGTCCAGCGATTGAGTCCATAACCTCAAATACGAAACCAAAGAATTGGATTTCCATGACAGGACGGTAACCTTCAAGCGTTAAACCTAAAGCTAAACCACCAATACCTGATTCTGCTAGTGGTGTATCAAATACACGATCTTCGCCGAATTCTTTTTGTAAACCTTCTGTAGCACGGAATACACCGCCGTTTACACCAACGTCTTCACCGAATAATAAAACATCTTCGTCTCTTTTTAATTCGTTTTGAAGCGCATTGTTAATCGCTTGAATCATTGTCATTTGTGCCATGACTTACTTCGACTCCTTCTCTTTGTAAATTTCATATTGTTCAGCCAAGTTTTGAGGCATTTCATCGTACATAATTTCCATTAAATCAGTAACTTTTTGTTTAGGCGTATTATCTGCCTCTTTAATAGCTGTTTTAATTTCTTCTTTTGCTTTTTCCATTACTTCGTTTTCTTTTTCTTCAGACCATAAGTTTTTAGCTTCAAGATATTTTCTGAAACGTACTAATGGATCTTTCTTTTCCCAATCTGAATCTTCATCAGATGTTCTGTAACGTGTTGGATCGTCACCAGCCATTGTATGTGGACCATAACGATAAGTTAATGTTTCGATTAATGTTGGACCTTCACCGTTAACAGCACGTTCACGCGCTTCTTTAGTGATTGCATAAACTGCTAAAGCATCCATTCCGTCTACTAATACGCCTGGAATACCAACTGACACTGATTTTTGAGCTAATGTCTTAGCTGCTGTTTGTTTATCACGTGGAGTTGAAATCGCGTAGTTGTTATTTTGAATTACAAAGATAGCAGGTGCTTTATAAGCAGATGCGAAGTTAATACCTTCATAGAAGTCACCTTGTGATGAACCACCGTCACCAGTATATGTGATTGCTACATTTTTCTTCCCGCGTTTTTTAAGACCTAATGCAACACCAGCTGTTTGAATAAACTGAGCACCGATGATGATTTGTGGACTTAATGCGTTCACACCTTCTGGGAATTGGTTACCAATAAAGTGTCCACGTGAGAATAAGAACGCTTTAGTTAATGGTAAACCATGCCAGATTAATTGAGGTACATCACGGTAACCTGGAAGTACATAGTCTTCTTTCTCTAATGCATAATGTGAAGCTAATTGAGAAGCTTCTTGTCCTGCTGTTGGTGCATAGAAACCTAAACGACCTTGTCTATTTAAAGAAATAGAACGTTGGTCAAGGACACGAGTCCATACCATTCTTTCCATTAATTCAACTAGTTCTTCGTCAGATAAGTCCGGTAATAAGTCATTATTTACGACATTTCCTTCTTCATCTAAAACTTGAACCATTTCAAACTTAGACTCTATTTCATTTAAAGTCGCTACTGCATCGAATTGGGCTTTTTTTCTCGGAGCCATTCAATTCACCATACCTTTCCCTATATTAAATAATCATTTCTTAATTAGTTTAACACAAAACTGTTTTACTGTTAAATAAAAAATACTTACATAATAAAAAGCCTTTGATTCAAGGCTTTTATATGTCTGTATTACAACATCATAACAACTGTACTAATACATATCAATTATTTAAAATCTGTGCTACATCTTGTTTTTCTTGTTGAACTTTTTTTAATTGATTTTGATAATCTGTAACAACTTTTTCTGTTTTTTTATTTTCTTCAGTTAATTTTTCCGAACGTTCATCTGCACCTTGTTGTGTTGCTTTATCTTTCGATAAATAACCGAATAATTCTTTTTCTGCTTTTAGAACACCTTTATATCCTTTTATTACTTCTTCATGTGTTTTATATTTTTTATCTAAGATATTTTTTAAATCTTTAGCTTCTTTTATCTGTTCATCGTCTTCTATCGCTTTATAGTCTTTTTCGGATGTTTCAAATATCTCTTTTGAATCTTTCATTGCTTTATCTTCTTTATCGATTATCGCTTCACGATCATCAACGCTTTTTGTAATTTCTTCAGCAATAGACTTAAATTCATCACCTTTAGCTTTATTTAATTTTTCAATTTTAGCTACTTTTTCTTTTTCTGCTTTTGTCATTTCTTCATTTAAATCTACGATGACCTTCTCTTTTTTATTTGCTTTTTCTATTTTTTTATAAAATGATTCTAATGAATCTGTTGATTGACCACAAGCTGTTAATAACATAGTGGCTGTTAAAGTTAATGCGCCGATTTTCTTGCCAATCATATGTATTTCCTCCTTACTAATCTATGTTTATGTTACTCTGTTTTTTTTATTTATACAATTAATATTAGATGTAAATACGATGAATTTTTGATATATTTTATATGAGGAAGGTGCATGAAAATGATAACTATGGAAAATATTATACGTGACGGCCACGAAACACTTAGAAAAAAAGCCGATGAAGTAGCAATACCTGTATCTAAAGAGGATCAAGAAACTTTAAACGAAATGTTAGAATTCCTTAAAAATTCTCAAGATGAAGAACTAGCAAAAAAATATGGACTTCGCTCTGGAGTTGGTCTTGCAGCTCCTCAAATAAATGTTTCTAAAAAAATGTTAGCCGTTTATATCCAAGATGATGGAAAAGGAAATAAACTTGAACTTCAACTCATTAACCCTAAAATTGTGAGCCATAGTGTTCAAAAAGCATATTTAAACGGCGGTGAAGGTTGTTTAAGTGTTGACGAATCTATACCAGGATTAGTGCACAGAAACTTTAAAGTGACGATAGAAGCTTTTGATATTGAAGGCAATCCATTCAAAAAAAGGTTTAAAGGATATCCAGCAATTGTCCTACAACATGAAATTGACCATTTGAATGGCATAATGTTCTATGACTATATTAATGAAGAAGATCCATTTAAAGTGGTAGACGATGCTGTAGAAATTAATTAACAATACAAAAAGAGAGTCTGGGACAATTATTTATGCCCCAGACTCTTTTTCATAGTTTTAAGTTTTAAATTATAGTTACATAAATTCATCTCTACGTTCTATAAATTTAATATTTTCTTCTTTTAATGATTTTTGAATTAATTCTAATTCATCTAGATTCAACCACTCTGGATCTTTATTATGTCGAATGTAGTGTGGATCTTGTTTTACATTATTTACTGTTTCATCATAATTATAAATCATAACAACTTCATTTTGGCGAATATTAAATTCAATACCTTTAAAATGTTTATCTGATCTATTTTTTTCAGCTTTTACAGTTTTTATAATACGTTCAACTTTATCCATAACATTCACTTCCTATTCATCTATCAATCCTAATTTCACACATGCATCGTATATGCCATTCTCGTCTACACTTTTAGTTTCATAATCACAAACTTCTTTTAAAGCGTCTACAGCATTTCCCATAGCTACTCCACAACCAACTTCAGTTAACATTTCAACATCGTTCGGTCCATCGCCAAACGCTACGACTTCATTTAATGAAAATCCTAACTCTTTACTCAACTCTTTAATGCCTTCTGCTTTAGAACGATTGTTAGGTACAACGTCTCTGCTTAAAGTATGCCATCTATAAAACTTTAAAGATTCAAATTGGTTATCATATTTATAATCTTCATCAGCAGTATGGAATATAAGCGCTTGATATACTGGATGATCTAAATAATATGTATTGTGATATTGTGGATAATCCATTTTCAAAGTGCCTAAGCTTTCTGAAATATGAAGATTGTTTTCTTCACTTGCGTATACGTTTGTGTCTCCAAAGAAAACTAAAGGATGATTATTTTTGTGTGCTTTTTCAACGATTTGTGTTAATTCTTCCTTATTCAATGGATATTTACCTATTACTTCTCCATCATGAACAACAATTTGTCCATTTAATGAAACAAAGGTTTGAATATCAGTTTCTTCAATTACGTGCTTAAACATGTAAGGTGCGCGTCCGGTAGCAATTCCAACTATGTGACCTTTTTCTTTTAATTTTTTTATTGCGGTTATTGTTGATTGAGGTATTTCTTTATTTTCATCATAAATTGTACCATCTATATCTAGAAATATTAATTTCTTTTCCAACTATCATCGCCTCCTCCGTTCTATTCTAGTCCATTCTGAGTATATATGAAAGATTTAGTTAAATAACTTTATTTATATCTAATTATCATGTAAAATGAACTTATTAAAAAGGTATTTATATATTTAATTTAAATACCTCTCAAAATGAACGGGACTCAAATTTCAAAAATTGACTAACCCTAGCCTTAAACTAGGGCTTTATTTATGTTAATCAACTAGGAGGATTATATATATGGCAATATTTAAAGTATTTTATCAAGAAGACAAAAGTGAAGTTATTGTACGTGAAAGTACACAAACTAAGTATTTCGAAGGACAAACAGAAGAACAAGTGAGACGTTATTTATCAGATCGTAATTATAATATCGAATTTGTCCAAAAATTAGAGGGCGCTCATTTAGATTATGAACAAAAATCAGAACATTTTAATGTGGAGAAAATCTAAATGAAACCCATCCAAAAAAATGAAGTAGGTGTATATGCACTGGGAGGACTCGGTGAAATAGGTAAAAACACGTACGCCCTCGAATATCAAGATGAAATAATCGTAATAGACGCTGGTATTAAGTTCCCAGATGACGATTTGCTTGGTATCGATTACGTGATACCTGATTATACTTACTTAATACAAAACAAACATAAAGTAAAAGCTTTATTCATTACACATGGACACGAAGACCATATTGGTGGCGTCCCTTATCTACTTAAACAATTTAATGTTCCCATATACAGTGGTCCATTAGCTTTAGGTTTAATTAGAAATAAATTAGAAGAACATCATTTACTAAAAACTGCACAACTCAATGAAATAACTGAAGACTCTGTGTTTGAATTTAAACACTTTAAAATCTCATTTTATTTAACAACACATAGTATACCTGAAGCATACGGTATTATAGCCGATACACCTCAAGGTAAAATTGTTCATACTGGTGACTTCAAATTTGATTTCACACCTGTTGGACAACCAGCAAATATTGCTAAAATGGCTCAATTAGGTGAAGAAGGCGTACTTTGTTTGCTTTCGGATTCTACTAACTCTGAAGTTCCTAACTTTACACTAAGTGAAAAAGAAGTTGGACAAAATGTAGATGAGATTTTCCGTAAATGTACAGGAAGAATTATTTTTGCGACTTTCGCATCAAATATATATCGTGTACAACAAGCTGTTGAAGCAGCCGTTAAATACAATCGTAAAATTGTAGTATTCGGTCGTTCAATGGAGAACAACATTAAAATTGGTACTGATTTAGGATATATTAAAGTACCACCTGAAACATTTATTGAACCTAATAAAATCAATACTGTGCCTAAGCATGAAATATTAATTTTATGTACAGGTTCTCAAGGTGAACCAATGGCTGCTTTATCTAGAATAGCTAATGGCACACATAGACAAATTAGTATTATACCTGATGATACAGTAGTATTTAGTTCTTCCCCTATTCCAGGTAATACAAAGAGTGTTAACAGAACAATAAACGCGCTTTATAAAGCTGGAGCAGATGTTATCCATGGTAAGTTGTCGAATATTCATACATCTGGACACGGTTCTCAAGATGAACAAAAATTAATGCTTCGTTTAATTAAGCCGAAATATTTCATGCCGATTCATGGTGAATATAGAATGCTTAAGAAACACAGTGAAACAGGTGTTAACTGTGGCGTTGATCCTGATAATATATTTGTATATGAAATCGGTGATGTATTAGCACTTACGAAAGATTCTGCACGATACGCAGGACGCATACCTTCTGGAAGTGTGTTCGTAGATGGAAGTGGAATTGGAGATATAGGCAACGTTGTTATAAAAGACCGTAAAGTATTATCAGAAGAAGGTTTAGTAATTGTAGTTGTAAGCATTGACTTTAAGACAAAGCAATTGCTTTCTGGTCCTGATATTATATCTCGTGGTTTTGTATACATGAGAGAATCTGGTCATTTAATTTATGATGCACAACGATTAATTAAAAAGTCAGTAATTGAGAAATTAAATAATAATGATAAAGTTGAATGGCATCATGTTAAAGCAACAATAACAGAAGCGTTACAACCGTATTTATACGAAAAAACTGCTCGTAAACCAATGATTTTACCAATCATTATGAAAATCAAATAATAGAGAATAGGATATAACCCCTTTTCTCAATTCAAACACCCCAATCCGTTGATTTCTCTTTCGGGTTGGGGTGTTTGTTTATTTCGTTTTAAAAAGTGTATAGTCTCCTATTTTTGTTATAACTAACAAAGATTTGAGTACATAAAATTAAATCATAGAAAATATCGCGCTAACGGGCTTGTTTAGATTCACTAGGTCGTTAGAAATTGTAACAGGCTTGTTTCTTATTTCTTGCACTTTAGAGCGGCATACCTTATGTATTTAGGATAAAATTATATTAAAACACTGAATAATATCGAGCTAACGTGCTTGTTTATAATCACTAGCTCGTTAGAAAATGTAACGAGCTTGTCTCAAATTTCTTGCACGTTAGAGCGGCATACCTTATGTATTTAGGATAAAATTATATTAAAACACTGAATAATATAGTCAAGTCCATATTTATGTGTAATATCTTTAGAAGTAATCAACCTTTGGTTTTTTAGAATGTATTAACAAAATAAATCTGTTTGATTTTTAGCAGATTCATTTTGTTAATCTCTACTTATTTTTCAAAAATAAGTA
>NZ_JAJNHQ010000021.1:0-25075 GCF_022386845.1 Mammaliicoccus sp. C-M13
AGTTTAATCATGATTTTAGTGGAAATTATTAATCTATACAAAAAAACAAACTGAACTTATAAATTTAAGTTCAGTTTGTCCACAGTCTGAGCTGAGACATTCGTTAAAAATGTCTCAGCTTCTTATTTTATTTAAATTTTTTAAAGATTAATACTGCGTTATGTCCACCAAATCCTAGGCTGTTACTCATTGCATATTCAATGTCTAAATTAGCCGCTTCATTAGGTGTAATATCTAAGTTAATTTCTGGGTCTGGTGAAGTTGCATTTATTGTTGGTGCAACGATACCATTTTGTATAGATAAGCCTGTTAAAATAGCTTCTACTGCTCCTGTTGCGCCTAATAAATGACCCATCATTGATTTTGTAGAACTTATTTTAAGGTTTTTAGCTGCTTCGCCAAACGTAGAGTTGATTGCTAATACCTCGTATAAGTCACCAATTGGTGTACTTGTACCATGAGCATTTAAATATTGAATGTCTGCGGCTTTAATACCTGCATCCTCAATAGCCGCTTGCATTGCTCTAGCACCGCCTTCACCATTTGGAGATGGTGCTGTAATATGGTATGCATCACCTGTTGAACCGTAGCCAACAACTTCAGCATAAATATGAGCCCCACGAGCTTTAGCTGATTCTAATGACTCTAATACAACAACTCCAGCGCCTTCTCCCATAATGAATCCATCTCTTCCTTCTTGGAATGGACGGCATGCTGAGTCTCTATCTGGATTAGTAGATAATGCTTTGTTAGCACTGAAACCAGCCATAGCCATTTCAGTAATTGGTGCCTCTGTTCCACCAGCTATCATAACATCAGCATCTCCACGTTGAATGATTTTGAAAGCATCACCAATTGAATTTGTACCTGTAGCACATGCTGTAACAGTACAACCATTTGGCCCTTTAGCTCCTAAATCAATAGAAACTTGTCCTGTAGCCATATCTGGAATCATCATAGGTACGAAAAATGGGCTTACACGTTTTGGTCCACGTTTTAACAACATATTATGAGAGTATTCGAAAGTTTCCATACCACCTATACCAGAACCAATCCATACTCCTACACGGTTGCTATTCTCATCAGTAATTTCATATTTAGAATCCTTTAAAGCTTCACGTGCAGCTACAATCGCATATTGAGTAAATCTATCCATCTTACGGTATTCTTTTTTAGGAATGTGATTTTCAATATCGAAGTCTTTTAATTCACCTGCTAATTTAGCTGGAAATTCAGATACATCAATTCTTGTGACTTTATCTATTCCGTTTTCGCCGTTGATTGCATTTTTCCATGTTGTAGGGACGTCATTACCCAAAGGATTTAACGTTCCTAAACCAGTCATTACAACACGTTTTTTTTCTGTCATTATTAAATTTCCTCCTATTTACCCCAGCGTAACGTTATGGCACCCCAAGTTAGGCCGCCACCAAATCCTACTAGGACTAAAGTATCATTATCTTTTATTTTACCTTGTTCTATTTCATATGCAATACTTAAGGGTATTGAAGCTGCTGAAGTATTGCCATATCTATCAACAGTTACACTCATTTTTTCTTTCTCAATACCTAATCGATCTCTTGCTGACTCCATAATTCTAATATTCGCTTGGTGAGGCACAAACATATCAACATCTTCTGGTTCAAGACCTGCTTTTTCTACAACTTTAGTAGATGCTTCCCCCATAATTCTCACTGCAAATTTAAATACTTCACGGCCGTTCATTTGTATCGTATTAGCGTCCATATCTTGGTATAAATATGGTCCTCCATTCCCATCAGAACCTAATTCAACACCGAGTATACCTCTTCCTTCAGACACTTCTCCAATGACAGCTGCTCCAGCTCCATCTCCAAAAAGAATCGCTGTGCTACGATCATTCATGTCTGTTATTTTTGTTAATTTATCAGCACCTACTACTAAGACATTTTTATAAAGTCCCGAACTAACAAATTGTTGAGCTGTAACAATTCCATAAATGAAGCCTGTACATGCTGCTAATTGATCCATTGAAGGGATTTTATTTAAACCTAATCTTTTTTGTAATGTTGTAGCTACAGTTGGAAATGGTTTATCTCCAGTAGAAGTAGCAACTATAATCATTTCAATTTCATCTTTATCAAGACCAGAATCTTCAATAGCTCTCACTGCAGCTTCATATGCTAAATCACTTGTATCTTCGTCCTCCGCAGCAAAACGTCTTTCTTTAATACCTGTCATTTTTCTAATCCACTCATCTGAAGTATCTAAATAACTTTCAAAATGTGCGTTTGTTACTACACGTTCTGGTGAATATGCACCAAAACCTTTTATACCAATATCCATTAGAGACACCTACTTATAATCTGTTATTATTATCAGGTACTAATTTATCATACTTTTACTATTACATACAAGTCAATTAACTTTACCCAAATATTTAAATCGTTTTCATGATTAAAGGTATACATTTTATAAAAAGTTAATTATAATGAAATGTATGATACTAAATGTAACGGAGGAAAAGATATGCATTATATTATGACGTTTATATGGGCATTCTTGTTATCACAAATGATTAACTTTGTATTACATAGTTTAGGCGGTTCTGAAGCATCTATTAACGTTCTTAACCCTACTATTTATGCTATCGTTTTTACAGTTGTAGTTATATTATTCAGCCTAACAATAGGCAAATCTGAACCTAAAGAACAGGTTGATCACCAATAATTTTACATCAAAAAATCCCACCAATGCAATTTATTGGTGGGACTTTTTATTAATTATTCATTTACTTCAAATTTTACTTCTTCATTTTCAAGATGCACGTTAACTTGAGTACCTTCTTTTAATTCTTTACCAATCATTAGTCGAGCTAAAGGTGTTTCAATTTGTCTTTGAACAAATCGTTTCAATGGTCTTGCACCAAATTGTGGTTCGTATGCTTCTTTTGCAATCCATTCTTTAACATCTTGATCTACATTTATCTTAATATGTTGATCTGTTAATCTAATATTTAAATTAGTGATAATGTGATCAACGATAAAGCTCATATCTTTAACAGACAATGGTTTGAATAATACAATGTCATCCATTCTATTTAGGATTTCCGGTTTGAAATGAGCATGTAAACTATCTGTTACTTGTTTTTTAGCTGATTCTTCAATTTCTCCAGATTCAGTTACGCCATCTAATAAGAATTGAGAACCAATATTACTTGTCATAATAATAATTGTGTTTTTAAAGTCAACACTTCTTCCTTTTGCGTCAGTTAATCTACCTTCATCTAATAATTGTAGTAACACGTTAAATACGTCATTATGCGCTTTTTCAATTTCGTCTAGTAGTATTACTGAATATGGCTGTCTTCTAACAGCTTCAGTTAATTGACCGCCTTCTTCATATCCTACATAACCTGGAGGCGCACCAATTAATCTAGCGACAGAATGTTTCTCCATGTACTCACTCATATCAATTCGAATCATATGTTTTTCAGAATCAAACAATGTTGCTGCTAATGTTTTAGCAAGTTCTGTCTTACCAACCCCTGTTGGTCCTAAGAATAAGAAACTACCGATAGGTCTGTTTGGATCTTTAATACCTGCTCTAGCTCTTACTACTGCATCCGCTACTAAATCAACTGCTTCATCTTGACCTACTACACGTTCATGTAGAATATCAGACAATTTTAGAAGTTTTTCTCTTTCAGTTTCTACTAATCTCGATACAGGTATACCTGTCCATTGGCTTACGATATAACCGATTTCTTCGTCAGTTACGATTTCTCTTATTAAACGATCATGGTCATCGCCATTTTCTTCAGCGAAACTATCTTCTAATTCTCTTAATTCCGCTTCAATTTGTGGTATTTTACCGTGTTTAAGTTCAGCAGCTTTACCTAAATCATATTGATTTTCTGCATTTTCTAATGCTTTTTTACTTTCATCTAATTCTGCTCTTTTATCTTGTAATGATTTAATTTGTTCTTTTTCTTCTTCAACTTTACTTTGTAATTGCTGTTGTTTTTCTTTTTCATCAGCAAGTTCTTTTTGAAGTTCTTCTAATCTTATTTGACTTGCTTGATCTGATTCAGATTTTAATGCATTTTCTTCAATTTCAAGTTGCATTACACGACGATTTACAGCATCTAATTCAGTTGGATTAGATCCCATTTCAGTTCTAATTGTTGCACATGCTTGGTCTACTAAATCAATCGCTTTGTCAGGTAAAAATCTGTCCGTAATATAACGATCAGATAATTCTGCTGCTGCCACTATTGCTCTATCTTGGATTCTAACACCATGGTGAACTTCATATCTTTCTTTTAAACCTCTTAAAATAGAAATTGTATCTTCTAAATCTGGTTCACTAACATTTACTTTTTGGAATCTACGTTCTAATGCAGAATCTTTTTCAATGTATTGACGATATTCGTTTAAAGTTGTTGCACCAATACAATGTAATTCACCTCTAGCAAGCATAGGTTTTAACATGTTACCTGCGTCCATAGCACCTTCTGTCTTACCAGCGCCGACTAACATGTGGATTTCGTCGATGAATAATAGAATCCGCCCTTCAGAATCTTTAACTTCTTTCAAGACAGCTTTCAATCTTTCTTCAAATTCACCTCTATATTTTGCACCAGCTACTAATGCTGATAAGTCCAATTCAAAAATTGTTTTATCTAAAAGTGATTCAGGAACGTCTCTTTTTACAATACGTTGAGCTAACCCTTCAACGATTGCTGTTTTACCTACACCTGGTTCACCGATTAATACTGGGTTGTTTTTAGTTTTACGGCTTAAAATTCGTATAGTATTTCTAATTTCTTCGTCTCTTCCGATAACTGGATCCATTTTGCCTTTTCTGACTTCTTCTACTAAATCTCTTCCATATTTTGATAATGCTTCATATTGTACTTCTGGATTTTGTGATGTCACTCGATTTCCTCCCCTGATTTTATTTATAATTTCGTTTACAACTTCCTTTTTGTTTCCGACAAATTCTTGAGTCGTTTGATCAACTTCAATTGCTGCTTTTAATAGATGTTCCATAGACATGAAATCATCTTGCATTTCTTCTTTAATTTTATCTGCTTTATTAAATAACTCATTTAGTTTAGGTGAAATATATTGTCCGTATTGAATATTGTCACCTTTCACTACAGAATATTGATTTAATTTCTTATTATATGCTTTTTCCAAATCTTCTGTATCAATATTTGCTCTATCTAAAGTTCTTTTAAAAATACTTTCGTCTTCATTTAATGCTGATAATAATACAGCTTCGATTTCAATATTTTGTAGTTGTTGAGATTGAGATAATTGTTGTGCTTTTTCAATAACACTTTGCACTGAATATGTCATTTGATTAATATCCAAATGTATCACCTCTTTAATTTTTAACGGTCAATATAGTTTGACTATCTTTGACCTATTTTTATTATATACTGTTTGACCTTCTTTGACAAATATAAAGCTTTTAAATTTTCCAACCTTTACAATTACATTATATGGTAAAATATAATTGAATAATACTTACGGGAAGTGATCATTTGCAAACGACATACACAGAAGCAACTTCAGTAATTGAGTATATTATATCTCATGGTCAGCGTATGCATTTTAATGCTCACAATTATATATACCATTCTGGAGACCTAAGTAATCACATTTATGTTGTAATTGAAGGAAAAGTTATTCTTCACCGTATTATGGAAGATGGAAAAGAGTTCAACACGAAATTAATTGGTCCGAGGAGCATATTCGGTTCTACTACACTATTTTGTGGCAGAAAGACTCACACTCTATCCGCAAAAACAAAAGAAAATGCAACCATTATTAAATTACCGAAAAAAGATTTTGAAGAAGCTATTTTAAATGACGAAGTGCTTAAATATGAATGGTTGCTATGGGTGCAAAACGAAAATGAAAAACATGAATATCAAATTAGAGATATTTATACACTTGGCAAAACAGGAGGATTCTATTCTGTTCTTATTAAACTAGCAAATACTTATGGTGTCGCAGATGAAGAAGGCATATTAATAAATGTCGAATTAACTAATCATGAATTAGCGAATTTTTGTAATGTCACAAGTGAAAGCGTTAATCGTATGTTAAGTCATTTAAAAAAAGAAAATATTGTATCTGTTAAACATAAAACGGTTATCATTAAAGATTTAAATTATTTAAAAAACGCTATTAACTGCGATAATTGTCCCCTATCTATTTGTAGAATAGAATAAAAAAACAGGTTGAGACATTTATATATCTCAGCCTGTTTTTCTTTTATAATATTAACTAACGCCCAGTGCTATTTTAGCATAGCGTGACATTTTGTCTTTATCCCAAGGTGGTGTCCAAACAATATTTACTTCAGTTTCTTTGATTTCAGGTAATTCAGCTAATGCTGTTTTAACCATATCAACGATTTGCGGCCCCATTGGACAACCCATTGAAGTTAATGTCATCTCTACTGTACATAATCCTTCGTCGTCTAAATCAATATTATAAACAAGACCTAAGTTAACGATATCAATTCCAAGCTCTGGGTCAATAACATTCTCCAATGCTCCTAAGATGCTTTCTTTCATTGCTTCTTCCATGTTTTTCACCTCATTCTAAAAGTTACTATATATAATATATCAAATTTAAAGCGTACGATAAAGAAAATGATATGATATTATAGTGTAAGAAGATAGAAAAAAAGATAGGAGTTATCGGTATGGACAAACATTTAATCTGCTTAGATTTAGACGGTACTTTATTAACAGATGAAAAGAAAATCCCAACTTATACCAAGAGGGTATTACAATATTTAAAGAAATCTGGTCATGAAATTATCATTTCCACTGGTCGACCATATCGAGCGAGTATAGATTATTATAATGCTATGCAGATGAATACACCTATCATCAATTTTAATGGCGCACTTATTCATCATCCTCATGACAATCGTTTCGAATCCGTACATGAACAATTAGACGCTCGAATTGCGACAAAAATTTTCAACGATGTGAGTAAATTAAATATAAAAAATATAATCGCTGAAGTGCGTGATCAAGTTTATATTAATAACTATGATCAAACTTTATTCGAAGGTTTTAGCATGGGCGACCCAGAAATCAAATATGGAGAACTAGATAAATTATTACCTGAATCTCCGACAAGTTTATTAATACAAGCGGAAGATGACGAGATTCCTCGAATTAAAAGACATTTAAGCAAATATTATGCTGAACATATAGAACATCGTCGTTGGGGTGCACCCTTCCCTGTAATTGAAATCGTTAAAAAAGGAATTAATAAAGGGAAAGCTGTAAAATATGTCGCTGAATATTTAGACATTGATTTTGATAATATTATCGCTTTTGGAGACGAAGATAATGATTATGAAATGATACAATTTGCTAACTATGGTGTGGCTATGGGAAATGCGATACCTGAATTAAAAGAAATAGCAAATGACGTTACAGACACGAATAATGCTGATGGTATTGGAAAATACTTAAATAATTATTTTGATTTAAATATGTAGGGGGTTATATAAATGAAAATGATAGTTGATAGTGGTTCTGATTTAACATTAGAACAAATTAAAGAGCATGATTTTTACTTTTTACCATACGGTATCGTGATTGATGATGAAAGTAAAGTCGATCAATATGAAATATCTAATGATGAAGTATTAGCAGCTATAAAAGAAAATAAACACCCTAAGACAAACCAAGCAACTATGGAACAGATGACTAAAGTTTTCACTGAAGTAGCAGAAAAGAAAGAAAAAGCTATTTACTTAGCATTCAGCAGTGCTTTAAGTGGTACATATCAAACAGCTTGTTTAGTCAAAGAACAAATCAAAGATGAATATCCTGATTTAGACCTTACAATTTATGATACATTAAGTGCTTCTATGGGTCTTGGTAAAATGATTTTAGATGTGCAAGATAAAATTAATCATGATTATTCATTTGAAGAAATTGATGAATATATTAAAAACAAACTAGAAAAGATTAGACATTTATTTACTGTTAAGGATTTAAAATATTTAGCAAGTGGTGGTAGATTATCTAAAGGACAAGCATTTTTAGGTACATTACTAAACATTAAACCATTACTCCATGTTGAAGAAGGTAAACTTGTACCAATTGAAAAGTATCGCGGTTCAAAAAAGTTATGGCATGCGATAATTGAAAAAATGAAAAACGAAAATAGCGATTATAGTGATCAAACTATTTATATAACACATTCTGATGATTTAGAAGAAGCGGAGAAAATCAAAGAATTAATGGTCGAATCATTAAAACCAAAAGATGTTAATATATCTGACATTGGTCCTGTTATTAGTTCACATACTGGAAGTGGTACTGTTGCCATTTTCTATTATAAGGAGTGACCGACATGAATAAAATTATAGTTATAGGTGCTGTTGCTGGTGGCGCAACTGTCGCATCACAAATTAGAAGACTTGATAATGAAAGTGAAATCGTCGTATACGAAAAAGATAGAGACATGAGCTTCGCTAATTGCGGATTACCTTATTATTTAGGTCAAGTCGTTGAAGATAGAGATTACATGTTATCTGCAACACCAGAACAATTCAAAGAAAAGAAAAATATAACCGTAAAAACTTTTCATGAAGCCATTGCTTTAAATGATAAAGAAAAAACAATTACGATTAAAAATCATGAAACAGGCGAAACATTCGAAGATAAATATGACCAGCTTATATTAAGTCCAGGATGTAGAGCTAATCAACTACCTGTTCAATCTGATAGATTATTTACGTTAAGAAATTTAGTAGACACTGATAAAATCGAACAATTTATAGAAGAAAAAAATGTTCAATCTGCTCTTATAATTGGTGCAGGTTATGTCAGTTTAGAAATATTAGAAAATCTTTATTACAGAGGTATTGATGTTACTTGGATTCACAGAAGCGATCATATTAATAAAAGTATGGATAAAGACTTGAACCAATCTATATTTGATGAAATTGAAGATCGCGCTATCAATTACCGTTTAAATGAAGAAGTAACAAATGTAGAAGATCGCACGGTATCATTTAAATCTGGAAAAGTAGAAGAATACGATTTAATCATTGCTGGAGTTGGTATTAAACCTAATAGCGACTGGTTACAGTCCTCCTCAGTTCAATTAAACGATAAAGGATATATTCCAGTAAATGAATTTTTCGAAACAAATGTTCAAGATGTATATGCGCTTGGTGATGTCATCGAAACATTTTATCGCCATACTAAAAAACGTACAAGTATCACACTAGCATGGGGTGCGCATAGAGCGGCAGGATTGATTGCTGAAAACTTACAAATTAATAAACAGAATGATAGAGCTTCATTTAAAGGCCTTTTAGGTACGAATATCGTTCGCTTCTTTAATTATGCGTTAGCAAGTGTCGGTGTTACTGAAGCGGAATTAAAACAATACGATTATTCAGTAGTAGAACAAACTCAAAAACAGCATGCAGGATATTACCCAAATGCTGAACCACTAACATTGCGCGTTTATTTCGATAAAGAAACTCGTAAAATATTAAGAGCTTGTGCGGTTGGTAAAGACGGAGCCGATAAACGAATCGATATTCTCTCAACAGCTATTATCGGTGGTTTAACAGTAGATGAATTAAAAGAAATTGAAATTGCATATGCCCCACCTTTCTCTAGTCCAAAAGATATCGTGAATATGATAGGATACAAAGCATAAAATAAATAAGTAACTAGAGTGAAATAATCGAGCGTATGATGATTAATAAAATTCAAATAAACACGTTATCCCCCACTAAAGTTAGTATAACTGCACTTTAGTGGGGGGGTTATATTATAGCGATGTGGTTATATATTTGAGTCGGGATATAAATCGCTTATAATATGGACGATATGTTGCACGTGGAGCGCATCTTGCAATATTCGGGGGTGCTATGTTGCACGTGGAGCGCGTCTTGCAATATTCGGAGGCGCTATGTTGCACGTGGGACTCGTCTTGCAACATTCGGGGGTGCTTTGTTGCACGTGGAGCGTGTCTTGCAATATTCGGGGGTGCTTTGTTGCACGTGGACATCGTCTTGCAACATTCGGCTACTCTTATTGTCACTTCTCACCAAACGTGTCAACAATAATATCACAACAACACCATAACTACGCCCTACCTTATACTTCGTTCACTACATCACCCGACTTTTTACCTCGTTATTCAATACTTATAAATATATACATTAAAAAGGACCTTTTCGTTTGGATTCGCAAACGAAAAGGTCCTTTTTCTTATTAAATTTATTTATTCATTTTTTGTTTTTTACTTTTTCGGGATACTAAATATATAAATAAACCAAATAATACGACAACCATTATTGCAGCTATGAAGTAAGTGTTATTTAAACCTCGCTCTTTTATTATCGCGTATAATTCTGTTTCTTCACGATCAGTTATCAAATTATATTCATTGTTTTTCTTCTTAATGTTATCTCCTACAATTAATCCAGAGAGCATTTTATTTTTTTCAATATCTTCCCCTGATATTGTTACTTTTTTAGATTTGCTTGAGTCATTAACATTAAAAATATAATCTATTGTATTTGTATCATAATAATACAACATCGTTCCTTTATCATGAGGTAATACTTTAACTGTTCCTTCAAATAATTCTTGATATTGTTTAAAAGTATTTGAAACCTTTTCTAAGTATTCTACTACTTCTTTATCCGTTCTAAAGTTCTGCAGTTGGTTGATTGTTTCTATTTTACTACCGTTTGCAGCTATTTCAGTCCCGTAATTCATCATAATTGGGCCTTTATATCCCCACATATAAGTCATTAATTGTTTTATACGTGTGCCAGGGAACATATTTTCATCAGCTGCATGTTTAGTAAATCGTTCTGTGAACCAAGTATCTGCCATTAGTACTTCATTACTTTTATTATATGTAGGTATATCAGTATTTACATTTTTAAAAGCGTCTTGCAAAGAGGTTCTCATGTTATTTGATGATAAATGTGTAAAGTTGTTAGCTTTTATACCGTCTTTATTGATAATACCGTAAGATTCAACACCTTCAGGTATAAACTCTACTGCATCTATACCATCTTGAACAATATTCATAGATACCCCATCAACTTGATATTCTTCAACAAACGATTCTACTTTTGCTTTATACAGTCCTTGGTTTTCAGGATCTTTTAAATCTATAAATTTATCATCTTTGAAATATGATTTTTGTATATTATTTAAATCGCCATCAATAGATTTATTGAATTCTGACGTATAAGTAACAGGCATATCTACTACAATTTCCATATCTTTTTGATGTATTTTATCGATTAGTGATTTAAAGGCTTTCTCCCCACCTAACACTTTATCAATACCATCATAGTTCTTTACTTTATAACCTAAAAAGTCATTTTTATCGTGTTCAAATACTGGCGATATATGTATCGTATTAAATCCCATATCATGTATATATTCTAGTTTAGACGATATTCCTTGAAAGTCTCCACCTAAAGGAAGATCGTTAGATTTATCATTATTTTTTATCATTTTATTATTCTCATTGTTGCCGTTCATAAATCTATCTACGACTAAACTATATATTCTAGGATATTTTACATCTTCATATTCTTCTTCTTCAGCAAAAACATATCCACTAAAAATTGGCGCCATTAACATGACACTTAAAACTAACTTTGTCCATTTTTTCATATACTCAACCCTCTTTATTACCCAATTATCTCTATTATACTAAAACGTTTACTTTACTGATAGCCCATCATGAAATTGTCATAAAAAAAGGGAGTAGGATAGAAATCTCATTTTAATAAATAGATTTCGTAGTCCCACCCCGGGAAGGATGACTAGGGTTGGAAAAAGCTTGATATAAGCGCATTTTCAATCCAGTCAGCTACTGCCATTATAATAAATGAGGCTGAGACATGTATTTATGTCCCAGCCTCTTTTAAATAAAATTATCCGAAATGTAATACGCCCATTGGTAAGTAACTACCAAGTAGAATTGTAAGTACCATAGCGATAATTGTGGCTATTAAGAAACCTTGACTGTTTTTGTTCTTTTTCTTTTTAGCAATAGTCATTTCGATTAAGCCAATTACGATAAGTCCTAATAATAATTTAATACCGTATAGCATGCCGTCGATACCCATAGCTTGAATAAATAATATAACACCAGAAACAAGTGTAAATACCATAAACAATCTTAAGACCATATGAACTGGTTTATTTGTAACTTTAACATAGACTACGAAGAATAAAATAATTGTTACTAACCAACTAAAAATATGGAAATGTGTCAATTTAAGTTCCCCCCTAAATATTAATATTTCTATTCCAATAAGCATTATAACATAGGAACTAAAAGAAACATCTAAAATTTAGCGTCCTTATTTAAATTTCACTTATAATTCACATTTTATACAAAATTAAATTTCATGAAATTCGAATTTAACAAAAATCTTTAAAATTTCGATTACCATTATAAATAATAAGAGCCTGAGACATTAATTATGTCCCAGACTCTATGCCAGTATTTATAAATTATTTTTCGCTTATAAATGTTGTTAAAGTACCGATACCATCAATCGTTACTTTTACTTCATCACCTGGTTGTAAGAATTGTGGCGGATTCATACCAGCTCCAACACCTGCTGGCGTTCCTGTAGCAATAATGTCTCCGGGATGTAACGCAACATATTTAGAAATTTCTGCGATTAATTCGTCAATTTTTAAAATCATTTCGTTTGTATTGCCATCTTGTCTAATTTCATTATTTACTTTCGTAACAATGTTTACGTCTTCTGGCATTGGTAACTCATCTTTAGTTACGATATATGGACCCATTGGGCAACCGCCTGTTAATGATTTAGATAAGAATGCTTGATCGTGTTCTTTTTGAGCTTTTCTATCAGTAATATCATTAATAATCGTATAACCATATACGTAGTCTAATGCTAAACCGCGTGGTATTTTTTCTCCTGATTTACCTATTACAACTCCTAGTTCACCTTCGTAATCTAATTTTTCTGTTACATCTTGGTGATTTGGAATTGTTGCATTATCACCAGTTAATGATGATGCTGCTTTAGTAAATACATATAATCTATTTACTTCATTATTTAATTCTTCAGCGTGTTTTTTGTAATTACGTCCGAAAGCAATCACATTATTTGTTGGCGTAACGGGTGGTAAAAACTCAATGTCTTCAAAGCTATATTTATAATCGGCTTTTTGAGCAGTTTCTTCTACATTAACTACAGCTTTTCTTACCGCTTCTTGAAAATCAACATTAACATTTTCTTGTAAGCCTTCTAATAATGTTTTTGGATTAAATTTTTCTTCTCCAAAGTCTTGGAACACCTTGCGTAAATCCCATACTGCATCTTCTCTTTTTACTTTAACACCATATGAAGTAATATCGTTATATTTAAAAGTTAAAAATTTCATCCACTCTGTCAGCTCCTTCTTGTTCTTGTGACCCATTATACCGAATTTTTTGATAAATCGCATTATTTTCAAACTATTATTTTAAATATGTTACTTTTCTCCATACTTTTTCAATTGGTCCTTGCTTGAATTTTTTTAAATAAAAATAACTTGCAACCAATTGTACAGTGAATATAGCTAGTGCAATCAGATAAATTGTAGATACTGATAATTTACCGTATAAACTAAAACCAATGCCATAAAATATAAACATACAAATAATACTTTGTGTAATATAAGTTGTTAAACTTAATTTACCTATATTTTGAAGTGGTGATAATATTTTTCGAACTGTTTTATCTTCACACAATAATACGAAGAAGATAATATAACTCAATGCTACAATCGGTCCACCTAACATTTGACTGATTAATTGTGAAATCGTTGAACCAGCAAGCATAATTTGAATCATTTTAACACATAGTCCTAAAATAAATACCACTATTCCTACGATAATATAGAGATTTTTATGTTGTGTAATTTTGTTAAACCAATTACTCTTATGTGCATAAATACCAAATAGCATTATAGGTAAAATACTAAAAGGTCCTACTAAAATAACATTTAAAATATTCATACCAAAATATTTTAAATTAAATCCCATAATTGATAAATAATCACTACTTATTAATATGTTATTTACACGTTCTAATTCTTGTAAACCAACAAAATTTTCTAGTTCTGTAACATCTTGCAATAACACCATAGGTAAGATATACAATAGCGCAAGTATACCGAAACCTATTGATAATCCTACTAATGAATAACTTGGTTTTAGTCTAACAAATATAATCGCTATAAAACCAAGTAAAGCATATGTTGCGAGTATGTCTCCATAGAATAGAAAAATACCATGAATAACACCTAGCAACAGTAAGAATAGTAATCTTCTTATAATCATTGGATAATAATCAATATTTCTTTTTATACTATTATCGTACATAATTGATAAACCATATCCAAATAAAAACGCAAATATTGGATAAAATGAAGCAATAATAAATAATGAACTTACTTTAAACAAAGCACCGTCTTGATGTTGGAAAAACTCAAATGGATTAATCACTTGATAAGGATATGCAAATGTTAAAATGTTCATTAATATAATCCCTAGTAAGCTAAAACCTCTCAACGCATCTATACTAAATATTCTTTCTTTCGCCATTAATTGCTCTCCTTGATGTGTTTCGTACCATATTGGAAGAAATATAAATATCCTTCAACAGGTTGTTGTAAAATTGTTTCTAATGTTTTTTTATAGTATTGCATTTGTACTTCATATTTCTTCATCATTGTTTCTGCTACTTCTTCTTTAGTTTTTCCTCGACGTACAATAAATGCATCTGTCTTATAGTCTATAAATGAAACTTTCCCATCTTTGATAAAAATACAGTCTATCATCCCTTGGATAATTGGTTTATTATCATCTTGTTTAATATTTAACTTAACATCTTGATCAATATCATTTTGGCCAACTACAAATGGTACTTCTCTTATAACTTTATCTGCATCTACTAAACATTCATATAAATTGGAATGTGTAAATGCATGAACAAGATCTAACCTTAAATCACCGATTGCATCTTCTGGTAGCACTCCTTGATCAATTAATGATTGTACAAATGGTTTTATTTCATCCTCTTTTAAACCACCTTTTTGAAGTGGAAGATGTTGCATTACTGCATGCATTAATGTACCAATTTCAGCACTATCCCGTTTTTCTTTTGATAAGAATTTAGGTCGATCATAAGACCTAACACCAACTTGATATTGTCTTACAATTTGATAGTCGGTCCCCGCTTCCTCTGTTTCTTTTTGACGCTTTATTTCAGAAACTGACTGTTTAGCGGCAATATTTAATAAATCTTTATTTGGATATTCATAACTAATTTGTTCTAATATTTGGTCCTTCTTATCTGAAGGTCTATAGTTTAATAAGTTTTCTAATGTTGGTTTATCTTCATCTGCAATATCTTCGTCTACATTTTCTTCTTCTTTAATGATGTTTATATTAAATTTTTCACTTTGATCAGTTGTAAATGGAATAGCATTAGATAGGCCTTTTTGTTTTGACTTTGCTAGTATTGTACCAATTAGATCAAATGGAGATTTAGCGCTCATTCTGAAGCCAGGGTCCAACATACCATGTTGGTTCGCTTGAATAAGACCTAACTTATCTATTGCTTCTTCATTTTTAACGCGACCAATTAAATATAGACCTTCTTTCGCTCTAGTTAATGCAACATAAATTAATCTCATTTCTTCTGAAATCATTTCAGTTTCATTAATGTTTTTGAAAATAATCGAAGCAAGTGATGGATAGATTATTTCGTTCTCAACATCATAGTAATTTAACGCCATACCATATCGATTGTTTAATATAACGGGCTTACTTAAGTCTTTACGATTAAACTCTCTTTTCGTACCTGAATAAATAACAAATGGAAATTCTAACCCTTTACTACTATGAATTGTCATCATCCTCACAACATCATCGTTAGGACCGATAACACTCTCTTGGCCAAAATCTTGTCCACGTTCAATTAGTTCATCAATAAAACGAATAAATTGGAATATCCCTCTAAGACTTGAAGCTTCAAATTGTACCGCTTTATTTAGTAAACCGTATAAGTTCTGTCTACGCTGAACTCCACCTGTTAGACCACTATAATATGCTATCAAATAATAATCGTTATATAACTGATCTAATAATTGCCACACAGGTATAGACTTACTTAACGTTTGGTAACCTTTAAGCTGAGATAAAAATTGATTGAGTTTTTCTACAAGTTGCTCGTCTGCTTCTGGGTGCTTAACATACTGATGTATAGAATCTAGATAATAGACTTCTTGTGGTGCTTTATTTCTTATTTCTGCTAATTCATCTTCTTTAAATTGAAAAGCAACAGAACGCATAAGTCCGACTAAATATTTATCTTGTAACGGGTTATCGATAACTCTTAAGAACGAAAGCATTAATCTAACTTCATTTTGTTCAAAATAACCTTCTTTAGTTTGAACATAAAATGGAACATTAGCGTCTTTAAACACTTGTTGTAAATGCATAGCATTTCCGTAACCACGTTCTAAAATGACGATGTCTTTATAAGTTGCAGGTCTATATTCTTTCGTTTTCCTATCATATACGCTTTTATTTTCCAGTATATATTGGACTTTTTCTACTACATGTTTAGCTTCAATTAAATTATTATCTGTTTCTTCAAAGGATTCTTCAACTAAAATATCCATTTCTAATGGTGTTTCTTGCTCGTCATAATCTGCACCATAATAAAGTTTAGCTTCATCGTTATATTCTATTTCCCCAACTTCTTCGTCCATCATATGAGAGAAGATAAAATTGGTATTATCTAACACTTCTCTTCTAGACCTAAAGTTTTTAGATAAATCTATAACTTTTCCAGTTTCATTTCCATCAGAATTGAAGCGTTTATATTTTTCTATAAACAACTCAGGTTCTGCTTGTCTGAATTTATAAATTGATTGTTTAACGTCACCAACCATAAATAAATTACCATTGGATTCGTCACCTGTTTTTATACAATTAATGATAGCTTCTTGTACTCTATTCGTGTCTTGATATTCATCGACAAGTATTTCCTCGAAATGTTCTCTGTATTGTAGAGCTATTTCAGAAGGTTCTCCATCTTCATTTGTTAAAATATCTAACGCTAAATGTTCATAATCTGAAAAATCTATAATACGTTTATTTTGTTTCAGTTTTCTAAAGTATCGAATAATATCTTTAGTCACTTCAGCAAGTATTTCAACACGAGGTGCGATACTTTGCATATCTTGGATTAAATAATCTCTTTCTCGACTTAAATAGTTATTGTTCAAGTCGTTTAACTCATTAATATATTTTTTATGATAATCTTTCCCTAATTCAAGTAGTTGTTCGTCGCCTTCATTTTCCTTTTTAACTTTGCTAGAGTTCATAGGTATTTTTTTCTTTTTCAAATCGTTGCTAATACTCTCTAATGATTTCGTACCTTCGATTACTTCATCAATCCACACACGCTCTCCTTCAAGATATGTCATGTGCGCATCAACAGCATTTAAATTTTGATAACAATCTATAGATTGATATAGAACATTTTTAGCACTGTTTAATTTCCTTTTTATCATTTCATCCATCATTTGAAAGTATAAATGATCTTTATTTAAGTTGTAATATGGTTCATCTAATGAATCTAACCATTCAAAAGGTTTAGCATGCGCAATGCTAAATCGATATAAACTTTTCACAATTGTTCGCAGTTGGTCGTCTGAACGGTCATTCGATAGATGTTCAACTAAATCTATAAATGATTGTTCATTTTTTTCATAATAACTTTCTAATACATCATCAATCGCTTGTTCTAAAAGCACTATTCCTTCAACTTCGTTAGCTGTTCTAAAGTTTGGATCAATATCAATCTCATCATAATGAGCTTTAATAAGAGATAAACAAAAGCTGTGAAGTGTCGATATTTGTGCTTGGTGAATTTTAATTCTTTGTGATTTTAAATGCTCATCTTCTGGATGTTTAGTACTTTCTTTTTGAATAGCGGCATTTACTCTCGCTTTCATTTCTCTAGCACTTGCGTTTGTAAAAGTAACGACTAACAACCTATTAACATCTTGTTTATTACGCATGATTTTTTGAATGATGCGTTCCACAAGTACAGCTGTCTTACCGCTTCCGGCTGCAGCGGCTACAAGTATATCTTGACCTTCAGAGTATATTGCATTCCATTGATCATCAGTCCATTGTGCATCATGTGGCTTTTTTGGAATAGATATCATTCGTCTTCTTCCTCCTCTCTTAACATATTTATAAGTTCATCTTTACTTAAAGTATGATCAATTCTTCTATATTGATGTGCGTCCGTAATAGGATCGATATGACAAACTGACTTAAATTCACAGAATCTACAAGGTAGTTCTCCTCTATATTCAATCGGAGCTACTTCTGTGTGCCCATCCATAATCTGTGAGGCAGTTTCTACGAAGTTAGATCTATTTTTATTAATTAATTTATAGAACAGTTCTTCGTCTAGCGCTTTACTATTTTTATTTAAGTCACCATCTTTTTTCTTTGTAACTGGTATCATATCTGATTTAAGTTCTTCTAATAGCTTACTGTCTAATGCATCTACAACTTCTGGATTTCTGTTAACATAGCCATCCATTTTGAATTTCTCTAATGTTTGTTTATTAACATCTGTTAATTCAGGTATTTCACCCCAGTTTGTAGCTTTAAGTCTAGGCTCATGTACATGGAAATAAAGCAACGCTCCAGGTGAAACATTTTCGCTTAAGTTTAGAAGTTCTTTATTTTGTAATACTACGTCCAAATAAGTAAACATTTGCATTTGTTTACCATACAATACTTTAGTTAAATCAAGGCTCGTTTCAGAGGATTTGTAATCAATAATTGAAACATAATCACGTTCTCTACTCTTGAATACATCTAGTCTGTCGATTTGACCTCTTATTTGAATTGGAATATTTCTATTAGTTTTTAAAGGCGTAGTCTTCAGTTCATGTTTAGAAGTCGCACCAAAATTAAGTTCAAACTGATATGCTCTAAATTTAGAGTTACTTGTTTGATACTTCATCGCCTCAAGTGTTGATTTAAGGATATTTTGAATTCTCAATTTCAAATAACGATAGTGAGCTGTTCGATGTAAAACATCAAACTGAATTTTTGGTAAACTCTCATCAATTGCTTCATTGATTAATTTCGTCATCGCTTGTGCAGATAATTTACTAAAATCGCCATTAACTTCGTCAGAAATGTATTTCAATGTTTGGTGGAAAATATTCCCGATATCTACACTTTGTATTTGATATTTAGATCGCTCGTTCAATCTTAAACCATGCAGAACAAAATGCTGGAATGGACAATTATTGTAAGATTCGAACCTAGAAACACTTGCGTTAATTTTTTCGCCATATAATGACTCTGAAACTTCAGTATTGAGCTGAACAGAATCGTTCTTATAAGTTAATGCTGAAGTTAGATATTCTATCGTTGAATCTAGATGATGCATTTCTTGTACAGCTTTAAAAGCATCTAGCCAAATATCGTTTACTATTTCATCATTCAAATAATCGTTTAAGTGTTGGAATATATGAATTTGACTTTGGTGTTCATGTTCCATTAACTGTATAGGTTCTATCTCGACACTCGCTTTAAGTGATTCTACTTCTAAGTCTGTAAACAGTGATTGAATCGTATTAAGAAACGGACTCTTGTCTCTTACTTCGCCACCATCTGACATTAAACTATATGTAAAGACGACATTACGCTTTGCTCTCGTCATTGCAATATAACAAACAAATGCTTCATCCATTTGTAAAATGTCACTTGTTGGGCTTAATTCTAATCCACTTGTTTCTGCTAAAGCTTTCTTCTCATCGTCAGTCAACAACATAACTTGATTTGAAACTGCTGGTAATACACCATCATTCATGCCTAGTAAAAACACAGTATCGCTATTATCTACTTTGGCTAAGTCCATATTACCTACTGTCACTTCATCTAGTGTTTGAGGAACCATTGAGAAGTTTAATTCATCTAGACCTCTATCTAATATTTCAATGAATTCATTTAGAGATAATGACACATCGCCTAACACTTCTACAATATCATCAAATATTCTTATAGTACCTTGCCAAACTTGGTCTATTTGTTCAGCTTCTTCAAAATGCTGTTTAAGTTCTAATTCATCTCTCATTGTCATAAGATGTGTTGGTAACTCAAATTGTTCAAGCACTTCATACAATCTCATTGTAAAAGCTTCTACCGTTTCACTTTCTTTAAGCGTTTGATTTAATGTTTCAATTTGTTTTACAACATATTCTTTTAAATGAATAACACGTTTAATCGTTTCTTTATCTTCTTCTGAATATGTCGCGCCATCTTTTTTTAAAGTTTTTTTACCTAATTTTTCAAAAGATTCAACTGTGAAAAATTCAGGACTAGTCCATCTTTTTCCTGAAATTCCTCGTTCAAAAGCATAGTTTTCCAGTATATCAATTAAATATGAGTCGTCAGATATATGACTTGTTAAAATGCCAGTCTTCAACATTCTCATCACAGGTTCAAATTGCCAACCACTTTGAATCACTTCTAACATTGATCTTAAACATTCTATAAATGGGTGATAAGCCATTTTCTTTTTAGCATCATGATTATATGCGATATCAAAATGAGGCATTACTGTTTCAATGAGTTGTTCATAACTAGGATCACGATAAAGGATAGCTATATCTTTAAAAGACACATCTTCTTCTCTCGTCTTTCTCAAAATTTCTCTTGCTACATATTGTACTTCATCACGCATATTTGAAGCTTCAATAATTTTTAAATTACCGTTATCAATTTGATTTGGTAATGTTGCATCAAATTGGTTTTCTAAATGTCTTAAATCTCTTTCTTCACTAAAACGTTCTTGTGTTGTGAAATGTTTGTTCTGAATCTTTATATTTAAATCTTTAGCGATGTCTTCAATATGACTAAGTGTTTCTGATGTCTTTCTGAATAAGCTAAATGGATCTTTATCCCCATCTGTTGTGAGGCCAATTGTTACTGAACGACTATGTTTCACAAGTGCTTCAATAACTCTATATTCTAATGTTGAAAAGTTATGAAATCCATCTATATAAATATCAGCATGCTTAATATAATTTGAATCTGGGATTTTATTTATAAGTTTGTATAATACATCTTCAGCTTGAACGTAACGACCATCTAATTGTTCTTCTAATGCTTTATATATTGTTTTAATATCGCTTAATTTATCTTGCATTCTCTTAGGAATACTTTTTTCATTTTCAATATAAGATTCTATATCTTCTGGCTGAACATTATATTTTTTAAAGTCTTTAATTTCATTCATCATTTTATGACTAAAGCCATAATGTTGAATAGTTGATTGATATAAGTTCAGTTGCTTTTTATTCTTATGTAATAAGTGATAAGTCAGCATTGCTAACGCTTCGTCGGAAATTTGCTGTTCAATTAACCCGCCTTCTTCACTTAATACTCTCCAACTTAATCTTTCAAAACCAAATACAGAAGTTCGTATACTCCCTTTTAATTGCGGATTTCGAACGAATGCTTGTTCATACTGAAAAGTGTTTTGCGTAGGTGTTAAAAAGATAATGTCATCGCCTAATGGATCTTGTATCATTGCATCAGTCATCTGTTTTATCATCTGATGTGTTTTCCCGGTACCACTTCGGCCAGTCCATACATTAAGTTGCATTTATTCGACCTCCCTCGTTTAATCTAATAGTTATATTTTAACATAAAAATAACACCTTACTTAGTTTGAGATATACTTCAAAAGTTAAAATCTAATTCTAACTTTTGTATCGTATTTTCTAAGTAAGGTGTGTATATTAAAATTTAGTCTGTTGCAGGATCAAAATTGTAATGGAATTGATTTAGTGGCCAGAATCTCAATGATACTTCACCAATAATTACGTCATCATCAATAAGTCCAAATGAACGACCATCTTTACTTACTTCACGGTTATCCCCTAAAACGAGATATTTGCCCTTAGGTATTTCTTTAGCACCGTTAGAATTAACAAGGTCTTTTACTTCAAAGTTTTCAGTTAATAAATCTCGTGATTTATTTTCTTTGTTTTCTTTTAAGTATTCTTCTGGAACTTTCTTGTCATTTACATATAATTGATCATTATTGTATTTTACAGTATCGCCTGGTTTACCGATAACTCTTTTAACGTAATCATCGTTCGCATTCGCATGGAATACTATCACGTCACCGTTATCAATATCGCTTACTTTATACCCTATTCTATTAACAATTACTTTTTCACCGTTCTTTAATGTTGGATACATCGAGTCACCAGAAACTGTGTATGTTGTGAATAAAAACTTTTGTATAAGTAATACTACTACAACAGCGACGACTATCGCCACAGCCCACTCAAATAATTCTTTTTTCAAAAATGCCACCTCATTATCGTTATTTATCGAAATTTGTATCTATACGGTCAAATGGATAATATCTTAAATTGACCTTTCCAACAATATCTTTCTCATATACAAAGCCTATTTCTCTTGAATCTCTACTATTATTACGATTATCTCCTAAGACTAAATATTCATCATTAGGAATAACATCACTCTTAGAACCTTGTATTGTTCTAGTATTGAAATTTGGTGTCTTTTCACCATCTTTTAGGTAACTTTCATTTACTTGAGTACCATTAATATACAGTTTATTATTTTTCATTTCAACAGTATCACCTGGTAAACCAATAACTCGTTTTATGTAATCTTCATTTTTATTAGCATGAAAAACAATCACATCACCGTTATCAATTTGTCCAATGTTCTTAACAAGCTTATTTACGATAACACGTTCTTTATCGTAAAATGTTGGTTCCATCGATTCACCGTTCACGACATAACCAACAAATAAAAACGCTCTAACTAAAAATAATAGTGCAAACGCAATTATAATCGCAATCAACCATTCATATATCTTTCTCATAATTAACTCCTATTGTCTAGACGACTATCAAAGTATTTTTCGAGCCATTTTCCTACTAACCATAGCACAAAGATAATCACGAATACTATTATACTCTTTTTAGGACTTGCAAAAAAGGAATTTATATCTGCACCGATAAAACTTAACGTAAAAATCATAATTGCTTTCGACAAAATAAGCGCTAATAAATATACTTGTTTACTAATATTAGAAAAGGCACTAACCATGTTTACTAATGCACCTGGTGTAAACGGAAAGCATAGTAATATAAACAAAGGACCAAACCCGTGATTATCGATCCATTTTATAAATTTTACGACTTTTTTATGCTCGATTACCTTTTTCATAAATTTCTTTTTAGAAATTAACCTTAATATTAAGAATACAAAATAACTACCAGCAACAGTGCCCGCCCATGAAATGAGAAACCCGACTAACAACCCATATGCATTAACATTTGCAATAACAAATAAAATAATAGGTAAAAATGGGATAAACGCCTCTATAAAAGGTAGTAAAAAAGCTATAAATATACCGAATGACTTAAATGTTTCAATTAATCCCGTAATATTTTCCTCATTAAACCAATTTATAATATCTTGAAATATCATTTAACGCAACTTCTTTCTGAAAATTTATATTAATTATACTCATAATTTCGTATTTATTAAAGTAAATTGGCATCATACAAAAGTCGTAGGTATGCGATTCAGTGGAAATGATACTTTGTTTATGACTTGGAGAGGTTTTGCGTTTGCAGTTCTATAATTTATTTTATCGACCTGTATTTTGTATTTGCGGTTCGATAATTTATTTTATCGACCTGTATTTTGTATTTGCGGTTCGATAATTTTATTTTATCGACCTGTATTTTGTATTTGCGGTTCGATAATTTTATTTTATCGACCTGTATTTTGTGTTTGCAGTTCGATAATTTTTATTTATCGACCTGTATTTTGTATTTGCGGTTCGTTAATTTTATTTTATCAGACCGCATCTTCATCAACGTATTTACTATTCTTATAGTTACCAATTCTTTTAAACTTTTTATATAATATGCGTTTGATTGCGCTATTTGATACACCAGTCCATTTCTCTGCTTCGTTTATTGAAAATGGTTCTCCTTTTAATAAATATAATTCTTTTAAAGATTGAAGAACACTTGAATATCTTGAAGAGATAGTTCCGCATTTTTTACATTTTACATACTTTCGAACGTTAAAAATTTCTGATGGTTCTATTATCTTATTACAGCTAATACATTTGAGCCCACCAATAACTTTCGAGAATTCAACCTTTTCAAAATATAAATAACTTGTAATGAACGGTTGATGTAATGATTTTAACTTTTTGCATATCCATACATTTTCATCATATTTAAAGTTTGCGCCAAACATATCCTTCAGTTTATGTAATTCACTATAAAGCAATATATTTATTCGTGATCTTAAGTCTCCATATAAAGTGAATGTTGGATTAATAAAGACAATATAACTTATAACTTTTCTGTCGATTTTATATTTCTTTACTATTCTTTTTAATGTTTCATCAGATACTTCAAATTGATGAATTAAATCTTTTGCTACGTAACCAGTGCTTCTGAATAATTTACCATTTTCATAATAGTAATCCCCAGTATAATTTTTAATTTCAAATTGAATAATTGCTTCATCTGTAACCACTATAAAATCTAGCTGAACTTGATTATAATTTTTAAATTGTAAATCATGCAACCATGTCTCAGATTTTTGCTCATTTAATATCTCGCTAAATTCCTTTTCTCCTATATAAACTTGTTTCCAAATTGCATATAAATCTTCTAGTTGATCAGGTATTTTATCTATTCTTCCTCTCAAAGCATCTATATAATTAATAATTAAGGGCTTTTACAAATTCATAAAAAATACACCTCATTTTTTCAATTTTTGCATTAAGAAAATAAAAAAAGCCCTCCGAATAAAATGATATGCTCCCTGTTAAGTAAACACTTAAATAGTGAAAATTTAGCAGGGAGTTTTATTATGACTAGAAATATTAAAATAGATATCAATAC
>NZ_JAJNHQ010000022.1:0-21807 GCF_022386845.1 Mammaliicoccus sp. C-M13
AAAAATGGCCAAATCCATAGCTTAGCTATGAATTTGACCAAAAAGACATTTTTATTATTTAGTTGTCTACTTGACAGGGTTCACTTCAATCTACTTTAAAAGGAAGGCTTTTAATTTAAATAAATGATTCAAATATCAATTCTTTTCCTGGAACGTTCTTTTCTTCGAAACCATCTAAAAATGCTTGGTTATCATATGGTACTTTAATACGTTCAACATTTATTGCACCATCTTTAACTTCAACGATACCATACACGGCATAAGCACCGTTGTTAAGACCTACTGAACCAGGGTTAAAATAAATTGTCTCAATATCATCAAAATGGTGTAACACGTGATTGTGTCCAAATGTAACAAAGTCTGCATCTATACCATTAAATAAGCCGTGAACATGTTCTAAAGATGGTTCAACGATTGGTTGAAACGGATCTTCACTTATATGCTTATCCATATCTTCTTCTAATATACGATAATGGGTAAAGTAAAAATTCAGTCCATCTATTTCTTTTGTGATTTCTCGGTCTAATTGATCTAAAAAAGTATAAAATTTAGAATCAAGATGTTCTACTATCCATTGATGGTGTTCGTAAAATTTATTTTTAAGACTTTCAGGATATGTTTCATTATGAGCTACTGCCATAATTGCTTCATCATGATTTCCAGCAATATTAGTCATATCCTTGCGATTTGTAACAAGGTCCAATACTTCATTCGTCTTATGACCAACTCCGATATTATCACCTAAATTATAAATGTGTTCTATATCAGAACGACTATCTATATCCTTTATTACCGCTTCTAAAGCATCATAATTACCATGTATATCTGTTAAAATAGCAAATTTAACCATAATACATCTCCTTAAATCACACTATTATTGTTGATTCACTGCTTCTGTTATATCTATATTTCCAGTAACAACTTGGAATTCTTTTCCGATTGTACCATCGTTATTTAAAACAGCTTGTATAACTGAAGCAACGTCTTGGCGAGGGACTTCTCCACGTTCAACTTCTCCTGCTATTTCAACTTTTCCAGTGCCCTCATTATTAGTTAATAAGCCAGGATGTACAATTGTATAAGGTAGTTCAGATCTTCTTAAATGATCATCTGCATAATGTTTTGCGATTGTATAAGGTTTTAAATCGCCTTCGAATGCTGAACGTCTTGTATCAAATGATGAAACGAGAACGAAGTGTTCAATATTAGCTCGTTTACTTGCTTCTATTGATTTCACAGCACCATCTAAATCAATAATAATTGTTTGGTCAGCACCAGTGTGTCCACCAGAACCAGCAGTGAAAACAACTTTATCTGCATCTTTAATTTTTTCAGCAATATCATCAATATCGTCATACTCTAAATCAAGAGAAGCTGTTTTAGCGCCTATTTCTTCAAAATAGCTAGCTTGGTTCGTTTTTCTTATTCCTGCTGTTACTTGATTACCTTCTTCTACTAAATCTTTTACAAGTAATCTACCGATTTGTCCATTTGCACCTATAACGAATATATTCATATAAAACACTCCTTATATTTTTTCATGGATAAATTGATAATTATGCAATCTATCCGATGTAATAACTCTTTTTGTTACTTCATATGGTTTCTCATAGTTCATATCTGATACAATTATATTACCATTTGAGTGTACTTCTTTTACAATTGCTACATGACCCAAATCACCATAATCTGTTTGGAGTATAGAACCTTTTGCTGGCTTACCATTCACTTTAAAGCCATCTTTTTTAGCCCTTTCCGCCCAGTGTTTAGCATCTCCCCACGAAGTTGGGATTCTTTTATCTATTTTTAAGCGTTCTTCAAATACATAAAAAGTACATTGTCCTTCTTGATAGAAATTACCTAGTGAACGGTCATCAGTTTTATCTTTTTGTTTAATTTGTTCTGTTCGTGATGCTATTTCTTTTTGTCGCATTTCTTTTTGAATATTATCAACATATTGGGTTACAAAGTTGAAGCCACCTTGTTGCTTGAATAAGATAAGCATCGTAATGATTATAACCCAAGTAACGATAAACATCGTGAAACGAAATAACTTCTTCATAGCTCACTCCTAAATTTAATCTACCCTCAATATATGAGTAATTTAATATGATATCAAACAAACTGCTTATTATGATAATTATATTAACTTTATCTTCCCCCATATTTTTGACAATATTATGACATTTATAAAACTTTTTATGTTACGCTATTGATATAAAATAGAATACGGAGTGATCAATATGTTTGAATTTCATTTAGATTATTGGCGAAATGGTCGAGGGCTTCATTTAAAGACAGTTCTACTTTCAATATTAACGTCAATTGTTCTTGGTATCATCATGTTAGTGCCAGGTGTTATATTTTTAATAGGTGCCATTAGTATGATATCTTCTCAAGATTTCTCTGGCGAGCCTTCAGGCGGAGGTATCGTAGCCTTTTTAATATCTATGGTAATAGGTTTTATCGTTAGTTTATTATTATATGTTTTTGTCTTAATACCTATGACTTATGGGTTCTTAAAATATTATAAAGATACAGACTTAGGACGTGCGCCAAGATTTTCTGATTTGTTATTATTCTTCAAGAAAGGTAAATACGTAAAGACACTTAAACTAACTGCAATTATGTTTGTCATTTCTGTGGCATTAGCAATTGTATTATATATCGTTGTGTTTATTGTAGAATTGATATTTATCGCGATATTTGGCACTTCAGCTGCGTTTATAAACGAAAATAACTTTGGTGCTATGTCAGTATCATTCTTAATTATTATGTTACTTATGATGTTAATCATCTTTGCGCTTTACATACCAATTTATTATGTTGTCATTTTCTTAGTTAATACGGTTCTTGTACATATTGACCAACAATCACTGCCAACACTAAATAAATTATCTATAGGTTGGAACATCACAAGTAAAGGTCCTAAAAGTGCGTGGAAATTACTATTTAGTAATGTATTATATTTCATTGTTGCTTATATCATACTCGCTATAATCGCAGTTATTACCGCGCTTATAATATCATTACTTCCTGACGTACTAAAAATATTACTTGGCATTTTCGCTTATATTTTCGCATTTGTTTATTTAATAGCTATGAGTTATATCATGTACGGAAGTGCAATGAACTTCTATCATAAAAATAAAAATGCACTATACCCACAAAATGATCAACCTGATGAATAAATGATTAATAAAAAAACTGAGAATCAAACCTTTAATTTGGTGATTCTCAGTTTTTTTCATTATTTTATTAAAGAAATTAAACCGTATAAAGTCTGGTATTCATAGTCAGGTTCAACATCGATATGTTCAAACTCCGTTAAATATCTATTAATCCATGCTGTCTTATATCCAAAATTCTGGGCACCAATAATATCCCATTTATTAGAAGAAACAAATAAAATATCTTCTTTGTTTAAATCTAATTTTTCATATAAATATTTATAACTGTTTGAATCTGGCTTATAAAGCCCTATTTCTTCTAAAGCTACAATATGTTTAAATTTTCCTTCTATATGTGCATGTTCTAAAACAGTTAATACCATCTCTTCATTTCCATTGCTAAATACAATCTTATCTATATTCTCTAACTGATTTAAAACTTGTTCAGTTTCAGGAAAAGCTTCTAGCTTATTATATTCGTTTACACATTCAGATACATCTTCTGAATCGTAATCATATTCATTTCTATCTAATACATACTCAAGTGAGTCTTTTACTACGAGACTGAAAGGTTTATATTGATTTACTAATTGTCTTACGTGAATATATTCAATTAACTTTTGTCGCCAAGCTTTTGCAATTTTTTCTCCGTTGCCCGGAAATAACTTCTCACACTTATTTTTAACACTATCGATATCAAATAATGTTCCATATATATCAAATACTATCGCTTTAATCATAGTATCACTCCTTCAAACGAGTACTATTATTAATATATCCGAACATTATTATTTCAATCGTTCCAAATAAATTGTGCACTACTTACATCTACGTAAATTACACGGCTAAAATATGACTTCTAACCAAAATAATTCTCCTAACCCGTTATTTTTAAACTAACAGATTAGGAGAATTATTTTTGTATGAGATTCTTATGTTTTATTCAGATAAAAATTTAAGTTTTAAAAATTCTGCTGCACCATTTTCGAGGTTAGATAATTGTGTTACTTCTTTACCTAGTAGCTTAATATGATCTGGTGCATTTTTCATTACGATAGGATTATCTACATGTTCTAACATTTGTCTGTCATTATCACTATCACCAATAGCGTAAGTTATAGCATCTTCTTCTATTTCGAAATGCGTTAAAACTTTTTGAATAGCTGTCGCTTTATTAACGCCTTTAGGCATTGTTTCTAAATTACAAGGTGTTGAATTTGATATTGATATATTTAAAGTTTCTTTTAAAGGTTCAACTACTTTTTCCCATCTATCGATATCAGTGTGAAACTTTTTGAAGAAATAGATTTTAGAATAGGCATCATTTGGTATTTCATCTACCCAAGTGATTTTATCTTTCATTGCTTCTAATCTCGATTTCCATTCATTAATTTCTACATCTGCATCATCTGACTGCTCAAGTTCTGAAACTAATAATGCTTTATCACGATTTAAAGCTATTCTATCTTTATGATAAGGGAATAACTCATAATATATTTGGTGTTCTTCAGCTAAATCAATTAATTTATGTACTGTATCCATTTCTAACTGATATTTAAATATTTCTTCACCATCAATATAACCAACTGCTCCATTTGAAGATAAAATACCATCTACTTCAAAATCATCTGGCACAAGATAGTGTATCTCGTCATATGCGCGACCGGTTGCTAGAAAGACTTTCACACCTTTATTACGTACCTCTTTAATAATTTGAGTTGTGTAATTTGTTACTCTATTATCTTCATTTAAAATCGTACCGTCCATGTCTAAAAAAACTACTTGCGTTCTCATGTATAATCCTCCAAAGTTTATTTCCATTATTATTATTTCACGGAAGATTTATTTAATCAATTTTTTAGACTTTAGATAAAATTGGACGTCCACTTTTAAAAGTTACATCTACTTCTATATTGAATAAATCACTCATAGTTTCTGAATTAACAACTGATTCAATGCCTCCTGAAGCAAATACTTGTCCTTCTTTCAGCAACAATATATGTTTGAACACTGGCAATACCTCTTCTAAATGATGCGTTACATAAATCATTGTCGGACCATTTTTATCTTGACCGATATTTCCAATTCTTTCTAATAAATCCTCTCTTGCAACAAAATCTAAGCCATTAGTCGGTTCGTCTAAAATAAGTAACCTAGGTTCTGACATTAAAGCTCTACCAATTAATACACGTGTTTGTTCACCTTGAGATAATGTACTAAATCTTCTATTTATATATGGTGTAATACCTAGCATCGCACAAATTTCTTCAGCTTTATTTCTAATCTCATCTGTAGGATCCTCGTATACACCAATTGAAGCATACGCTCCGCTAATAACAGTTGTAAAAGCATTATCTTCTTGACGCATTTTTTTAAATAACGATTGTGAGACGTAACCGATTTGCTTTCGAATATTATCCGCTGAGTAACCTGGTTTGCCTTGTTTCATATCTAATATTTCAAATTCACCAGACGATGGCGCTGTATAAGCATTTATAATATCTAATATAGTAGATTTACCTGCTCCATTTAAACCATACAACACCCAATGATCCCCATCGTTTATTTCCCAAGAAATATCTTTTAATATGTAATTACCTTCACGTATCCAGTTGATATTTTTTAAATCAAGTAACATTTAGTCATCCCCTCAAAGTTTTCATAATATTCACTCATTGTACATGAAATTACTTTGATGTTAAAGACCGGGATTCTAACAAGACTCTCATAAAAGAAGGAGTCTAAAACATAAATAACTGTCTCAGACTCCTTGATTATAATTTTCTATTTTAATTCTAATTCTAACCGAACCATATCTTTGCACTGTATGCCATTCTCATAAATGGGCTCATCATAATATTTTATAAAGTAATCAATATCAATGGACTTCATTCTAAAGCCTGCTTGTTGATATAGCTTTAATTGCCCAATCCCTGAATTACCAGTACCAACAGTAATAGTGTGACAATCTAAATTTTTAGCTACTTCAATAATATAATTTATTAACTGTTTACCTATACCTTGATGTTGATAATGTGAATCCACAGCTAAGTTTACAAGTTCAAATGTATTTGGCCTCGTTAATAATCCGACTACAATACCTACTGGTTGTCCTTCTTTAACAAATGCAAATACTTCTCCACGTGAAGTATAATCATTTATTGCTTTTTGATTATCATCTGCTAATGAAAGCAACTCATAATGCTTATCAGTTAACAATTTGCATGTTTGGATCATCACATTCACCTACAGTTTTTATTTAGTAGAAGTTTTTTTCCTTTTTATAAACCAAATTATAAAAATTACCGCACTTACTGCAATAACTGCGTACATAATATTTGAATAAACATCCATATAATTTACAATTTGGTGCCAATTATTCCCTACTTTTGCTCCGACTAGAACAAGTACTAAGTTCCAAATTAATGTACCTAACGTCGTTAACACTAAAAACAGCCATTGATTCATACCACTCATACCGGCTGGGATTGATATTAAACTTCTAATAAGTGGAATAAACCTACAGAAAAATACTGTCCAAGGTCCATATTTATCAAACCAAGCATCAGCTTTTCTAACATCTTCTTTTGTTAATCTTAAATACTTTCCCCATTTTTCAATGATTCGTTCAAGACGTTCAACGTTGAGAATACGACCAATCCAATATAATATGACCGCTCCACCTACAGAACCAATCGTCGATGCTACGACCACACCGAATATAGATAATTCGGATTTAGTCGTCATAAACCCTCCAAAGGTCAAAATAACTTCAGATGGTATAGGTGGAAATACATTCTCAACTAATATTAATAAGGCTATACCAAAATAGCCAAACTGTTCCATTACACTTGTTATCCAACTCTCCATTAATAGACTCCTTTAAGTTGTTTTCAATAATTTATTACCGTATTACATAAAACATAAACCATAAATTCAAAAAATTAAAAATAAAAGTTAAACTCCATTATATAACATTACAAGTGTGTTAGTGTCGGACTTTAGTATGAACATTTAATTAACGATTGTTATTTAAAATTTTCAGATTAATTAGAAATATTCAATAATTTACTTTATACTCTTATTATAACATTTTAAAGGAGAGTGATGAATTTGGGTTGGTATGCAACTTACTTTATAGTTTATTTCATATTTATGCTTGCAATAGCATATTATTATTTCAAAAAAATCAAAACTTATGAGGATTACTTAATCGGTGGTTGGAACACTGGGTTTTGGCAAATTACGGGGACAATTATAAGTACATTTTGTGGAGCCGCAGTATTCATCGGTTGGGTAGGACTCGGTTTTACAGTTGGGTTATCAGGTTATTGGAAATTCGCTTTTGTAGCGATTTTATTTTCATTAATATTAATCTTAGGATTTGCCAGGCCGCTTAGAAGGCAAAAGCTCATTACTTTAGCAGATTTATTTACTAAAAGATTTGGTGGTAAAGCAGGAGTAGTGCCTTCCATACTATCTGCGTTTATATATTCAGTACCGACAACGGCTCTACAAATGGTCGGTATGTCTACTGTCTTTAATATTACTTTTGATATGAATGTTTCATTAGGTATATTTATATCATTTGTCGTCATCTTAATATTCACTGTAATCGGAGGATTACCAGCAACTATGTTAACTGATGCTATTCAATCAATCATCATTATTATTGGTGTCGTTATTCTTGCGGTTGTTACGGTAGTTCATGTTGGAGGACTTTCAACACTTTTTGAAAACAGTAGCTCTAAACTTTTAAGTATTTCAGGACCAGATGGTTATGGGGAAGTCTTACTTTATGCATTATCAGTCGGGCCATTTTATTTAGTATGGCAATCTATTTGGCAGAGAATCTTTGCTGCAAAAAGCGAAAATGTAGCTGTTTCAGCAAATGCCTTAGGGTTTGTAATTTCAGGTTTCATTTCTATTTTACCTTTTATTATTGGCTTAGCAGCAAGACAATTTGTTCCGCTTGATATGCACCCTGACTTAGTTTTTTCATATGTAACAGATTTATTATTATCTAGCCCACTAGGAGGACTTGTATTCTTAGGTTTATTAGCTGCTTTAATGACAGGAGCAACTTCATTTATTTTACAAGGTAGCAGTAACCTGACAATTGATTTTTATCAAACATTTATTAATAAAAATGCTAGCAGCAGAAAAATGTTAGTATTTTCGAGAATTTCAGTTGCAATCATAACAATATTGGCTTGTTTATTTGCATATACTGTAAGTGATATCGCCACTACATACCAATGGGCTTTAAGATTAACATCTACTATACTTGTCATACCATTTATTGCAGTAATGTTCTGGAAAGGTGTAACGAAAATTGGCGTTATGGTAAGCATGATAGGAACAGCAATACTTGTCTTATTATATCCTTTATTTAATTTACCTATTGATCATGCAATATTTGGATTTATAATTTCATTTATTTTATTAGTAGGCACAAGTTTACTAACTAAACACGATAAGTTAGAAACGATTCAAGCTGCTTATTTTGAAAAATTAGACAACCCGAATTTGGAGGATTATTATGAGTAACTTAATGATTAAAAACGTTAATATTATAGACATGGTTAATCCTAAACCTTATAAAAGTAATATATTAATTAAAGATGGAAAGATTAAAGAAATTAATACATCTATCAGTAATCAAAATGTTGAAATATTAGATGGTAAAGAACAATTTATTATACCTGGTTTTATTGATACACATAGTCATTTATTACTTTATGGCTTATTTAAAGAATTAGTAGATGTAAGGCCTGAAACAGTTAAAAATATTTCAGACATTAAAAAAGCATTGAAACAACAATTACCTAAAAAGGATTCAGGGGAATGGATAGTTGGTCAAGGTTACAACGAACTAGAACTTGATGAAGAACGACATATTACGAAGCAAGAACTCGATGAAGTTTCAACTGAACACCCTATTTACTTACGTCATAGCTCTGCACATATGGGGGTTGCAAACAGTAAAGCTCTAGAAATAGCAAATATTAATGATGAAACAGAAAATCCTGAAGGTGGCTATTTTTCTAAAACGGATGGTACCTTAAACGGTTTACTTTATGAATTACCAGCAGTAGAAAAACTGTTACCTTATTTACCGAAACCATCTAAAGAAGAGATGATTGATGCGCTGAAAAATGCTGCTCAAGATTATATTGAAAAAGGTATTACAACAGCTTCAGAAGCGTCGGTTGGTCTAGCTCATGGTAAAGATGATATATCTGCTTATCATGAATATATACAATTAGAAAATGACATTAATTTAAGGATCATGATAGATTACCAACTGCTATTAAATGATGAAAGAATCAAAGATAAAACATATCAAGAATTAAATGAACAAATACAAACACTTTCAAACCAAAAATGTACTTTGGATAGCGCTAAATTTTTCCAAGATGGATCAATCCAAATAAATACAGCAGCACTCACACAACCTTATAAAAATGAAAATACAAAGAGTGAGATTATTATAAAACAAGAAACATTAGAAAGTTTATATACATCGTTCGCAGAAAAAGGATTTCCATTAACAACGCATGCGAATGGCGATGCTGCTATTAAATCCATTATAAAAGCTTATTCTAAAATACAATCTTTACCAAATTATAATCATGAAACACGAATTGAACATATTCAAACTGGTGAATATGAAGACATTGTGGCAATGAAAAACAATCAAATTTCCGGTTCATTTTTTACTAATCATATATATTATTTTGGTGATCAACATTATGAAAAATTTTTAGGTCCTAATCGGGCAAATCTAATAGATCCTGCAAGATGGGCTCAAGATTTAGACGTGTTATATACGCTGCATTCAGACTGTCCTGTAACGCCCATCTCTCCAATAGATAATATAATGATTGCTTGTAATCGTAAAACAAAAAGCGGACGTACTTTAGGTGAAGAATTGAAATTAACACGCCTAGAATCATTAAAAGCAATGACTATAAACGGCGCAAAGCTCAACCATACCGAAAATCAAAACGGTACAATTGAGCCTAATAAAAACGCTGATTTTGTAATATTGAATCATAACCCATTAGACGAATCAATCGATCTAAATGATGATATGATTCAATATACGATTATTGGAGGAAAAGTAGTATATAAACGCTCATAGCCCATTAAATTATAAAGTGCCTATGAATCCACCATCAATATTAACTGAAGCTCCAGACACATATGAAGCGGCTGATGATGATAAGAAAGTAATCACATAGGCCGCTTCTTCTGTGTTCCCAATTCTTCCTAAAGGAATTGAACGGTCAATTTTTGAGTATTCTTCCCAAGATAACTCAGGATTTTCATTTTTCCATCTTTTTTCTAATTGTTCACTTCTTATAAGTCCTATACATACTGTATTGACTCTTATATTATATTCACCTAAATCTTTACTCATCGCTTTTGTAAGTGCCATGCCAGCAGCTCTTGATACAGAAGTCGGCAACGATGATTTAGGAGGTGTCTTGCCTAACGCTGCTGTGACATTAATGATTGAACCTTGTTCATTTTCTTTCATATAAGGGATTGCTGCTTTTGAACAATTTATGGCTCCAAATAATTTTAAATCAAGATCATCTTCCCAAAGTTCATTTTCCACTTCTTCAAACGCATGAGCTTGGGATGTACCAGCATTGTTCACTAATATATCTATCGTTCCAAACTTACCCACTGTTTCTTCTACAGCTTTTATACATTCTGACTTATCTGTTACATCAGCAACAATAATTTGGACATTAGCTTTTGTGTGTTTTTGAATATAACTTTTTGCTTCTTCTAATCTATCTTTATTTCTAGCACAAATAGCTACTTTTGCTCCCTCTTTCGCCAAACATAAAGCTGATTCTAAACCGATACCTTTACTGCCTCCAGTAATTAATGCTACTTTGTTCTCTAATTTAAAATCCATCTAATACCCCTTTCTTTAGTTGTACTTATATCTCAATATACGTTAGTCTATATCTTACTGCAAAAATTCTCCCTTGTTTTCATGATGACTCTAGTTTCCTTATAAAAATAGGAGTGGACAGAAATTTCATTTTCTTAAAAAGATTTCGTAGTCCCACACTGCTTAGAATGACTAGTATTGAAAAAAGCTTTTTATAAACTTATTTTCAGTCAAATCAGCTACTGCCAATACAAAATAAAGTCCTAGACAATTATTTATGTCCAGGACTCATATAAAATTCATTATATTTTCTTGTTATGCTTCAACATCGTATCCTTGATCTTCTATTGCTTCTTTCATCTGGTCAAAGTTTACTTTGCCTTCTTCATATGCTACTTGTACATTATTTTCTTCTAAGTTTACAGCGGCATTATTTACACCATCTAATTGATTTAAAGCACCTTCTACTGATGATTTACAATGATTACAAGTCATACCTTCTACTTTAATTGTTTGTTCCATTATATACATCTCCTTATAATTTATAGTTTAACTCTTTTTAATCTTAAAGCATTAGTGACAACACTAACTGAACTTAGAGCCATTGCAGCCCCTGCTATCCACGGTGCTAATAAACCGAGGGCAGCTATAGGTATACCAGCTGTGTTATACCCAAATGCCCAGAATAAGTTTTGTTTAATATTTTTAATTGTTGCGTGACTAATCTTGATTGCTTTAGGGATTAATAATAGTTCTCCCCCTAAAATCGTTACGTCAGCTGCTTCTATCGCTACTTCAGTTCCAGTTCCTATAGCTATTCCGATATCTGCTACTACTAATGCAGGTGCATCATTTACACCATCTCCGACCATAGCTACTTTCTTGCCTTTATCTTGTAAAGCTTTTATTTCATTTGATTTTTCTTCTGGTAATACTTCTGCTATAACTGAATCAATACCTACTTGCTTAGCAATAGCTTGCGCAGTTCTTTCATTATCACCTGTAAGCATAATTACTTCTAATCCTTCATCTTGCATCAGTTTAATCGCTTCAGGTGCCGTTTCTTTAATTGTGTCAGCAACTGCTACTACGCCTTTATATTGACCATTAACTGCCATTAACATTGCAGTTTTACCTTGATGTTCAAAGTTTGTAAGTGTTTCTTCAACTTGATTAACTGAAATTTGAGCATCAGTCATTAGTTTTCTATTACCTACTAATATTTCATTTCCATCTATAGTTGCTTTTATACCGTGTCCAGGTATTGCATCAAAGCTTGATACGTCTTTTAAAGTTAAATCTTTTTCTGTAGCATATGCAACTATTGCTTCAGCTAGTGGATGTTCAGATCCTCTTTCTGCACTTGCCAACAATTGTAAAGTTTCATCGTCACCTGTAAAGTCAGTCACTTCTGGTTTTCCTTTTGTTATTGTTCCTGTCTTATCTAGAACAATAGCATTTAATTGGTGTGTTCTCTCTAAGTGTCCGCCACCTTTAAATAAAATACCACTTTCTGCTGCTTTACCAGTGCCTACCATGATAGAAGTAGGTGTTGCTAACCCTAAAGCACATGGACAAGCAATAACGAGCACTGCAATTGCAGCTACAAGTGCGCCTTCAAATTGTCCTGGGTTAACTAAAGTTATCCATATCACAAATGTTAAGATTGCTATTCCAACCACGATTGGTACGAAATAACCTGATATAACATCGGCAAGTCTTTGTATAGGAGCTTTAGACCCTTGAGCTTCTTCTACAACTTTAACGATTGATGCTAAAGCAGTATCTGAACCAACTTTTGTTGCTTTCATTTCAATTGAACCATTTTTATTAATTGTTGAACCAATTAACGCTTCATCTATTGATTTCTCTACCGGTATAGATTCACCAGTAATCATTGATTCATCAATAGAAGTATTTCCTTTTATAACTTTACCGTCTACTGGTATTTTTTCACCAGGTTTAATTCTTAAAACATCACCTACTACAACTTCTTCTACAGGTATCATCATTTCTTTGTCTTCTCTAATAACTCTTGCTTCTTTCGCTTGTAAATTAAGAAGTGATGATAATGCATTTGTTGTTTGACTTTTTGCTCTTTGCTCTAAATATTTACCGAATAAAATAAGAGTGATTAGAACTGCGCTTGTTTCAAAGTATAAATGTGGCATGTATTCTGGATTACCAATAGTTTTAATCGCTTCGTATAAACTATAAAAATATGCCGCACTAGTACCTAATACAACAAGCACATCCATATTGGCGCCGCCGTTTCTTAAATTTTTATATGCTCCAATATAGAACTGCCATCCTATTACGAATTGAACAGGTGTAGCAAGAATAAATTGAAACCATGGATTCATAAATATACTAGGTAATTGAACATTAAATAAATGAACAAGCATTGTCATGAATAGTGGCAAGGATAAAACTGCTGAAATAATTAATTTTAATTTCATTTGTTTTATTTCTTTTTGTTTGTGTGTTTCTTTATTTTTCATTTCACTTTTTGCTTGTGCATCATATCCTAATTTTTTAATTTTATCTATGATTGCTTTAATATCCACTATTTCAGGATTATATTCTATATTAGCCTGTTCTGTAGTTAAATTAACTGTTGCTTGCTCAATGCCTTCTTGTCTATTTAATACTTTCTCGATACGACTTGAACATGCTGCACATGTCATACCAAATACATCAAGTTCTGCCTTTTCTGTTAACACGCCATATCCAAGTTTTTCAATTTTATTAGTTATATCCTTTAAAGAAGATTGTTCAGGATCAAATGAAACAGATGCTTTTTCTGTTGTTAAGTTCACTTTGGCATCTACACTGTCCATTCTATTTAACACTTTCTCAATTCGACTTGAACATGCTGCACATGTCATGCCAGTGACGCCAACAGTTGTTTGTTTCTGATTTGCCACTTATACCACACCTCCTTATTTAGAAAATTGTTTAAGAACACTCATTAATTCATCTATTGTTTCTTCGCCTTCGCCTTTTTGGATAGCATCTGTAACACAATGTTTAATATGACGTTCTGTTACTGCAAACCCAACATTCTTAAGTGCAGACTGTATAGCACTAATTTGAACGAGTATATCCACACAATAACGGTCTTCTTCAACCATACTTTGAATACCTCGTACTTGCCCTTCAATACGTTTTAATCTATTTAATACTTTCTCTTTTTCTTCTTTAGTTCTTGGTGTTACAGGATGATCATGTAAAAACTCTCCCATATACTCACGTCCTTTCTTAATTAATACTATACCCCCCTAGCGTATATTTTTCAAGTTTTTTGTTTATAAAATTAAATATGATACATAATTTTCTATAAAAAAGATCTATTAGTCCAACCGCGGCAATGATTACTGGCAATATAAAAAAAGAGCCGGAGACATTGATTATGTCCCAGACTCTTTAAAAACTAAAATATATTATTCAACTGTTACTGATTTAGCTAAGTTACGTGGTTTATCTACGTCACAGCCTCTGTGAAGCGCTGCGTAATAAGAAACTAATTGTAGTACTACTACTGAAACAAGTGGTGATAATAATTCATGTACATGTGGGATTACATAAGTATCCTCATCATGTTCTAATCCTTCCATAGAAATGATACAAGGATTAGCTCCACGCGCTACTACTTCTTTTACATTACCACGGATAGATAAGTTAACTTTTTCTTGAGTAGCTAATGCAATAATTGGCGTACCTTCTTCAATTAAAGCAATTGTTCCGTGTTTCAACTCTCCTCCAGCAAATCCTTCTGCTTGGATATACGAAATTTCTTTAAGTTTTAAAGCACCTTCTAAGCCAACATAGTAATCCATCGTACGACCAATGAAGAATGCGTTGCGAGTTGTTTCTAAGAAATCTTTAGCAATTTGTTCCATTTTAGAAGCATCATCGACGATAGCTGTAATAGCTGTCGTTACTTTTGCAAGTTCTGGTAAAATATCAACACCTGTTTCTTTACCATGAGCATTTGCTACAACTTGTGAAAGAATCGCTAATACTGCGATTTGAGCCGTATATGCTTTTGTAGAAGCAACAGCAATTTCAGGACCTGCATGTAAGATTAATGTATGATCCGCTTCACGAGATAAAGTAGAGCCAGGAACATTTGTAATCGTCAGTGCTTTATGACCAAGACGTTTCGCTTCAACTAATACTGCACGACTATCTGCTGTTTCACCTGATTGTGAAATAAAGATAAATAATGGTTTCTTAGATAGTAATGGCATATTGTAAACAAATTCTGAAGCTACATGTACTTCCGTAGGTACTTCAGCCCATTTTTCGATATATTCTTTACCTACTAAACCAGCATGATAACTTGTACCACAAGCTACAATGTATATTCTATCTGCTTGTGCAACATCATCGATAATTTCTTTATCGATTTTTAAGTTACCTTCATCATCTTGATAATTTTGAATAATGTTACGCATAACTGCAGGTTGTTCATGAATTTCTTTTAACATGTAATGATCGTAAGTACCTTTTTCAACATCTGATGCATCAATTTCTGCTTTATAGCTATCTCTATCGATAACATTGCCTTCTTGATCTTTAATGATTACTTTATCTTTTTTCACTATTACAATTTCATTATCTACTAACTCTTTATAAGTATCTGTGACAGCTAGCATCGCAATTGCATCTGAAGCAATAACATTGAAGCCATCTCCAACACCAACTAATAATGGTGATTTATTTTTAGCAACATAAATAGTTTCTGCATCTTGTTCATCTAATAAGCCTAATGCATAAGAACCATGTAGTAATGATAATACTTTATTAAAAGCTTCTTCAGTTGTTAAACCTTCATTTGAAAAATGTTCAATTAATTCTACAATTACTTCAGTATCAGTATCTGATTTAAATGTTACACTTTGTAAAAATTCATTTCTTAATTGTTCATAGTTCTCGATTACACCATTGTGTACTAAAGTAAAACGACCTGATGTTGATTGGTGAGGGTGCGCATTTTCGTAGTTAGGTACACCATGTGTTGCCCAACGAGTATGTCCAATCCCAATATTTCCATCAAAATCATTATCTGCAACTTTACGTAATTCAGCAATTCTACCTTTTTCTTTAAATACTTTTATTTCTTCTTCGTTACGAACAGCAATACCTGCTGAATCATAGCCTCTATATTCTAATTTTTCTAATCCTCTAAGTAATAATTCTTTTGCATTGGCTGTACCAATATATCCGACGATTCCACACATAAATTAAATTCCTCCAATTTTAAATAAGCGGTTAGACAACTTCAAAAAGTGTCCAGTCGCTTTCAGTACGTTATTGACTTCATGGCTGTTTCAATGACTTTGGACATACAGTCACCCATATGCTTTAACCATTGAACTTTCGAATGAGCCACATCCGGGATAGCATCCGCCGATAATTCGATAACCATCCTCCTCGTCAACAAAAGCGAAATTATTCATTCAACATGTATCTGAATATACACGCATCTTTAGTCATAATTCCCTTTTGTTCAGGCGCTATAAGTTTCCTTATTTTGATAAACCTCACAATCCTCCTTTAGTGAACTTTCTTTATTCTACAATGAATCTCAGTATTGTGCAATTATATCACTATATATATCAACTTATTTTATAAATTTATATTAAATGAACTTGTGATAATAATTTATAATAAAAAACGGTTGAGCCATAAACCATATGACTCAACCGCTTTTATATTCATTTAATTATTCAATTCCCATTTCTCTTTTAACAACTTCTGCAATACTATTTACATATCTTTCAGCATCTTCTTCAGTTTTAGCTTCTACCATTACACGAACTAACGGTTCTGTTCCAGATGGACGTACTAAAATACGGCCTTCTCCATTCATTTCAACTTCAACTTTTGTAATAATTTCTGCAACTTTAGTATTTTCTTCAACACCATACTTATCAGAAACTTTTACATTGACTAAACGCTGAGGATATTTTTTCATTTTACTTGCTAATTCGCTTAATGATTTACCCGTTCTTTTAACGATGCTTGCTAAATGTACACCTGTTAGTAAACCATCACCTGTTGTATTATAGTCCATTAATACGATATGGCCAGATTGCTCGCCTCCAAGACTATAAGAACCTCTTCTCATTTCTTCTACAACATATCTGTCGCCTACTTTAGTTTTGTCGGATTTTATACCTACTTCTTCTAAAGCTTTATAGAAACCTAAATTACTCATTACTGTTGATACAACCATATTATCTTTTAATTCACCTTGTTCAGCCATATCTTGCGCTAAAATGAACATAATTTGGTCACCGTCTACTATTTGACCTTTTTCATCAACCGCTATAATTCTGTCTCCATCACCATCAAATGCTAAACCAAAATCTGCTTCGTACTCTACAACTGCATTAGATAATTCTTCAGGATGTGTAGATCCAACATTTAAATTAATATTATAGCCATCCGGTTTACAACCAATTGTCTCACTAGAGGCTTCTAAATCTCCGAATAAATAAGGAGCTAGAGAATATGTAGCACCGTGCGCACCATCTAATACAATTTTAAGCCCTTCTAAGTCTCCATCCACTGTTGACTTAATATAGCTCATATATTTTTGAGCGCCTTCGAAATAATCAGATATATGATTTAATTCCTTACCTGTAGGTCTTGGTAAATTATCTTCAGTTGAATCTAATAATTTTTCTATTTCTAATTCTTCATCATCAGTCAGCTTGAAACCATCTGGTCCGAAGAATTTAATACCATTATCAGCCACTGGATTATGAGAAGCACTAATCATAACACCTAAATCTGCTTCTACTTCTTTAGTTAAATAAGCTACACCTGGTGTTGAAATGACACCTAATCTCATAACTTCTGCTCCTATTGATGATAGACCAGCAATTAAAGCAGATTCTAACATTTCTCCTGATACTCGTGTATCTCTACCTACTAATACTTTCGGGTTTTCGCTATTATGCTTTTTAGCTAAAACATATCCACCAAATCTACCTAATTTAAAAGCAATTTCAGGAGTTAATTCAGAATTCGCTACTCCCCTTACACCATCAGTACCAAAATATTTGCCCATTTGTAATTCTCCTTTTATTTCCATTAGTTTTTAGAAGTTTTTATTTTTGCTTCGACTTTGTTGAATTCGGCTTCGTCTATATCATCAGGTAAATTTAAATCTACCTTTTTCGTTGTATCATTATCGATATCCGATACATCTACTGGCACATCTATTGAACTAATACCATCTAATACATTACGTGAACCGTATATTTTAACTTCTGATTTATCTAAACTTATATCGTCAATATTTGTGTTTTTTGAAGCAGATCCTTTTGTGACAGGATTTAAACTTACTGTTTTACTCGATCTCGCAACTTTAATGTTTACATTAACGGTATCTGGTCTAATTTGAACATCTAATTTGTTCAAGTTACTATCTAGTACGCTAATGCCTGCTTTCTCAGTTGTATCATCAGTAAGTTGTTTATTCTCATCTAATGTTGCCTTTACATATGCGATTTTATTTAATTCTTCTTGACCACCAGTAATCGTTATTTGTGATGGATTAACTGTTTCACCTAATAATTCATAACCGGAAGCGATTCTATTTTGATTGATTTCAGCTTCGATTGGGAATTTCTTAGATACTTTTTCTTGTAAAGAAACAGTTGTGGTTTTCGGAATAACTTGATAATTCAAATCTTTGTTTAATCCTTTTACTTTAAAGCTTTCTTTATATTCTCCTACTGATTTATTCTTTAGATTAAGTTCCACCTTAAAATTAAGTAATTTTTCTGTTTTTAAGATTGTAGATTGTGGTCCTGAAACTTTAACATCTACTGTCTTAGGAGCACCTGATAAGTATAATTCTTTAGAATTGTAAACTGTTTCAACAGGAACATCCTCTATAACATGATCAGAATTTTTTAACGTTGTTTCGTTAAATAAACTACCAAATACATTATTAACAGATAAGAACATGACTAAAGCTAGTACTAATGCGACAAAACGTAATCCCCATTTAGATTCTAGCATCTACTTCACATCCTTTCTGCTTTGAACAGAACCAAACCAATGCTCAACTAGTAATTCTCTAAAAGTATCACTAGATATTTCTTTTCTTAATTTACCATCAAATGAAACAGAAATCGACCCCGTTTCTTCAGATACAACTACTGTAAATGCATCTGAAACTTCAGAGATACCTACCGCCGCTCTATGTCTAGTACCTAAACTTTTAGATATTTTTTGACTATCTGATAATGGTAAGTAACTTGCAGCTGTAGCAATCTTTTGTTCTCTAATAATCATGGCTCCATCATGTAATGGTGTATTAGGAATGAATATATTAGTGAGTAGCTCTTGAGTAATATCAGCGTTAATAGGGATGCCCGTCTCTATGTAATCCTGCAAACCTGTTTCTTTCTCAAAGACTATGAGTGCACCTATACGTCTCTTAGCCATGTATTGAACAGCTTTATCGATACTATCAGTTAGACGTTCTTGTTCAGCAGAGGTCGTTACATTTACGCGTTTAAACAAGCTACCTCTACCTAACTGTTCTAGAGCTCTTCTAAACTCTGGTTGGAATATAACAATAATCGCTAAAAATCCCCATTGTAATACGAAGTCAAATAATAGCGTTGTTGTTGTTAAATTTAAAAAATCACTTACTGTTCTACCAATTATGATGAAAAATATACCTTTTAATAATTGTATCGCTTTTGTACCTTTTACTACTGTAATAATTAAGTACAATACATACCATACAATAATCAAATCAAGTATACCTGTTATAACTTTTATGGCACTTAAATCGCCAAAAATGTCAGGTAACTGCATAGTATCTCCTCCGTATTTCGTTAACCTATTATTTATTATATCAATTTTTCAGTTATATTGTTAATTTAAATAAAAAAGAAGTCTCTATAATTAGAGACTTCTTTATTTATAATGATTTTATTCATAATTGTCAATTATAATAGTTTTTCACCAAAAAATGAACCCATTAATCCAATCGCTAATCTAGCTGTTTTATTATATTCATCAATAAGTGGGTTTACTTCTACTAAGTCAGCAGAAACAATCAATTTAGATTCATGCAACATTTCCATCGCAAGATGACTTTCTCTATATGTAGCTCCACCAGGTACAATTGTTCCTGTTCCTGGTGTTTCAACAGGATCTAAAGCATCAACGTCTAGCGATAAGTGAATACCATCCGTTTTATCTTTTAGATATTCTATCGTTTCTGAAATGACTTGTCCCATACCTAACCTATCAATATCAGCCATAGTATATGTTAAAATACCTGCTTCTTTTATGTACTTTTTCTCGCCTTCATCTAAATCTCTCATACCTATTAATACGACATTTTCAGGTTTAACTTTATTTTTATATCCACCAATGTTTGTCAGTGCTTCATCACCTTCACCAATCAATGCTCTTAATGGCATACCGTGTATATTTCCGCTAGGAGAAGACTCTAACGTATTTAAATCACCGTGTGCATCGTACCAAATCACGCCTAAATTTTCATAGTGTTTACTAATACCAGCTATAGAGCCTATTGATAAAGAATGATCTCCACCTAGTATGAGTGGAAAGTGACCTTTTTCAACGGTTTCATTCACAGATTCGTATAAATTATTTGAAAAAGCAATTACTTCCTCTAAATTACGAAGACCTTTTTGTTCACTTTTATATTTCTTCATGTCTAGAACTGGTGATTGAACATTACCTTTATCAATTACTTCATGTCCAATATCTTCTATTCTCTCTATTAAACCAGCATATCTTAATGCATCCGGTCCAAAGTTAACACCTAATTTACGTTGACCAAAGGCAGTGGGTGCACCAATAATTTCAATACGTTTACTCATATTTTAAATCCCCCTTAATTGTCATTACTATTACATTCTAGTATATGTAAGCACTTACATCAAGGTATATAAGGGTTTATGGATATTATTAATATATTACAAATATTTATTCATATATGTATATAGAAACGCCTTTGCAACAATATCCTAATACATATACATGTATATGCAAAAACGCTTAAAAACAAAAAAGACATTAGTGAAATCACTAATGTCTTCAATATGAGCCATAGAGGATTCGAACCTCTGACCCTCTGATTAAAAGTCAGATGCTCTACCAACTGAGCTAATGGCTCTAATGGCTGGGCTAGCTGGATTCGAACCAGCGGGTGACGGAGTCAAAGTCCGTTGCCTTACCGCTTGGCTATAGCCCAACAATGGTGGAGGGGGGCAGATTCGAACTGCCGAACCCGAAGGAGCGGATTTACAGTCCGCCGCGTTTAGCCACTTCGCTACCCCTCCAGCTTATTTAGTTATTAGAAATGGTGGAGAATGACGGGTTCGAACCGCCGACCCTCTGCTTGTAAGGCAGATGCTCTCCCAGCTGAGCTAATTCTCCATATAAAAATGACCCCTACGGGACTCGAACCCGTGTTACCGCCGTGAAAGGGCGGTGTCTTAACCGCTTGACCAAGGGGCCATGGCTCCACAGGTAGGATTCGAACCTACGACCGATCGGTTAACAGCCGATAGCTCTACCACTGAGCTACTGTGGAATAATACTAATAATTTGCCCGGCAACGTCCTACTCTCGCGGAACGTAAGTCCAACTACCATCGGCGCTAAAGAGCTTAACTTCTGTGTTCGGCATGGGAACAGGTGTGACCTCTTT
>NZ_JAJNHQ010000023.1:0-13813 GCF_022386845.1 Mammaliicoccus sp. C-M13
AGTTTAATCATGATTTTAGTGGAAATTATTAATCTATACAAAAAAACAAACTGAACTTATAAATTTAAGTTCAGTTTGTCCACAGTCTGAGACCGAGACATTTATATGTCTCGGTCTTTTTCTATCAAAGTCCACCTAATAGACCACTGATATAAACTCCAAGTGCTAGTAACAAGCCGAAAATTGTATTGGCTTTTCCTGTAGCTGCCATAGCAGGCATCATGGATTGTGGTGTATTATTTTTATTAAAACGACGAATTGCTTTTATAGGAAATGGTGCTGAAATAAGTGCGATTAACCAAATGATAGAGCCATAAGGTTTGAATAGTGCTAAGTATATAACAAAGCCATAAGCAAAGATATAAAGTATCGCCATTGTTAGGATAGATAATTTTTTACCTACTAAAATTGCGTATGTTTTACGTCCGCTTTGTTTATCTTTTTCACGGTCTCTAATATTATTAGCTAAGTTGATAAGTCCAATTGTTATAGATACTGGAATACTTAACAACGCTGGATAGTAATTTATTGTTCCTGTTTGAATATAAAATGAAATCATTATAATGACGAATCCCATAAAGAAACCTGCAAATATCTCTCCAAATGGTGTCCAAGAAATTGGGAATGGTCCACCAGTGTAGAAGTAACCAATCGCCATACAAATAAGTCCTATTGGGATTAACAACCAAGTACTTTGCATACAAATATACACGCCAAGTAATAAAGCGATTATATAAAATATAATTGCGAGAGTGTATACTGAATTTGGCGACATACCATTTCTTACAATAGCTCCACCGATACCAACAGATGTGTGGTCATCTAAACCACGTTTGTGATCAAAATATTCATTGAACATATTTGTAGCTGCTTGTATTAATATGCTTGCTAATAACATTGCTAGAACAACTGAAATTTTTATAGAAGATTCTGAGCCTGTTAAGAATATTTTAGAAGCGGCTGTACCTAATAGCACTGGCACAAATGAAGCAGTTAAAGTATGTGGTCTCATCAAATGATAATATTTTTTAATACCTGAATGCTGTGATAAATTTTGTGACATTTATTTACCTCTTATATTAATATTTTTGACATTATTAGTATATGCTTTCACAAACAATAGGTCAATCACTGTAATTGTGTAATATTTTCACATATATTCATTTTAAAAAGTACAATAATTACGCATGTTGATAGAAAAAATGATAAAATAAATAAATAGATATATTTCGGAAAGAAGTGGAAGAGTGATGGCCTTGAGGACGGATTTGAAGCAAAATATGATTTCTGAAATCAAAGGGAATAAAAATTATATTTCAGTTGAAATTGAGCTTCAATATCAACCGGATTTAATTAATTTATTGAGGAAAGCAAATCATTATTTGGGACAAAGATTTTATTATAAATCGAAAGATCATAGATTAGAAATGTGTGGTATTGGCTATGTATTAGAAGCTAGATATTCACACCTAGAACACGATAAAATTTATGAGTATTGGCAAAGTATTAAAGAACAATTAGAAGCAAAAGTTTATCATGATAAAAAGCATCATTTGAAATTTTTCGGAGGATTCCAATTTTCTGAACATGCTTTGACGAATGAATGGAAAGACTACGGTATGAGTCATTTTGTCTTACCAAAATATTTAATAACAATTGAAGATGAACGTTGTTATTTAACTTATACAGAACAAAGCCAAAAGTTTAACATCGAAGAGATTAACGATATTTTATCAAAATTAGATGAACCAAAGCGAACAGATATTATTGAAACGCCAACTATGATTTCTAATAAAGATATTCAAAGTGAAGAGTGGAAAGCTTTAGTAGATAAAGTAGTTCAATTTATGAAAGATTCAGTGGCATTACAGAAAGTAGTATTATCTAGAAGAAGACAAATTGTTTTTGAAAATGAAGTAAATATTGAAGATGCTTTACAGCGCTCATTGAATATAAATGAATCAAGTTATTTATTATTATTTGAGTCTGGTAAATCTCAATTTATTTCACAAACACCAGAACAATTATGCCAAATCAGTAATGGTATATTATATACAAACGCAATTGCGGGTACTATAAGTAGAACAGATGATGAAACAATAAACGAATCTGTGAAAGACGAATTATTAAATGATTCTAAAAACCAATTTGAACATAGATATGTCGTAGATAGTATTATTCACGATATTCAATCATTTACAAAGCACTTAGAATACGATAAAAAGCCTACAATACTAACTAATAAACATTTATATCATTTATATACGAAAATACAAGCTGATTTATTATCAGAAAATGTATTAGAAATCGTTAATCAATTACATCCAACTCCAGCTTTAGGAGGTTTCCCGAAAGCAGAAGCAATGAGATTTATTGAGAATGAAGAATTTGGAACACGAGGTCTATATGGTGCACCTTTAGGCTATATTGATTTAGAAGATAATGGTGAATTTATTGTATCTATTCGCTCAATGTTAGTAAATGAAAATTCAGCAACATTGTATTCTGGCTGTGGAATTGTTAAGGATTCAAATGCAGAATCAGAATTTGAAGAAACAGATTTAAAATTTAAACCGATGTTAAAAGCACTAGGAGTGATGTAGATTTGAGTACACATACTGAAAGCTTAACTAAACAAGTATTTACGTTTGTTTCGAAATTATATGAACATGGGGTTGATGATGTCGTAATCAGTCCCGGATCTAGATCAACACCTTTAGCGATAGCTTGTGAAAGACATCCACATATTAAAACGTGGATTCACCCTGATGAAAGAAGTGCTGCATTTTTCGCTTTAGGTATTATTAAAGCAAATCAGAACCCTGTTGCGATAATCTGTACTTCAGGAACAGCGGCTTCGAACTATACACCAGCAGTTTCTGAAGCGTATATAAGTAAATTACCACTAATCGTTGTAACAAGTGATAGACCTCATGAACTAAGAAACATTGGTGCACCACAAGCTATTAATCAAGTAAATATGTTCCAAAACTTCACAAAATTTCAAATAGATATGCCTTTAGCAGATGAATCTGAAGGTACTATTAATACAATAAATATTAATATGATTAAAGCTGAAAAACATTTTGTAGGTCCACAAAGAGGGCCAGTGCATTTTAATTTTCCGTTTAGAGAACCATTATTACCGGATGTTAAATTGAGAAGATATCTATCTTCAAAAAGAAAAATAGAAACGAAGTATCAGAAGTCTATTGATTTTACAAATGTTCAAAATTATATTGAAAAACCTAGAGGTGTAGTTGTAGTAGGAGATACTCAAGGTCAAGATTTATCTCAAATATTGACTTATTCTGCTATTCATAACATACCGGTTTTAGCTGATCCTTTAAGTAATTTAAGAGGTTTGAATCATCCAAACGTTATCGCAACATACGATGCATTGTTTAAAGGTGGTTTAAGTATCGAACCACAATTTATTATTAGAGTGGGACAACCAGTAGTTTCTAAACAACTTAATAATTGGTTGAAAGAAGTTAAATGCCCTCAGATACTCGTACAAAATAACGATACACCAGATGCTTTTCCAAAAGTTCCAACAATTTCAGTTGAATTGAGCCCAAACGATTTCTTTAGACAAGCTCAAGATGTGACACCAACACAAAATAAAAATTGGTTGAAAAAGTGGCAAGCTATGGAGAAAGAAGCACGCGCGTTAATTGAGACGCATATTGAAGAAGAAGCTGACGAAGGTGCAGCAGTAGGAAGCTTATTGAAAAAAATGACTTCTAAAGATACTGTGTTTGTCGGCAACAGTATGCCAATTAGAGATGTAGATACATTCAATATTGATTCAAAAGCTGAAATTGCAGCAAATAGAGGCGCTAATGGTATAGATGGTGTTGTATCAACAGCGTTAGGTATGTCTGTTTATAGAAAAGTGACACTGGTTATAGGAGACATCTCATTTTTCCATGATATGAATGGATTAATTATGAGCAAAGCTTATGATTTAGATATTACGATTATTTGTCTCAATAACAATGGTGGTGGGATATTTAATTACTTGCCACAAAAAGAAGAAGCACCAGAACATTTTGAAAAATTATTCGGTACACCGTTGAATCTTGACTTTCAGCATGTTGCGCATTTATTTGAATTAGGTTATGAAAAATTTGAAAATGTTTCAGATTACAAACGACAAACATTACCTCAATTCGGTTCATATTTATATGAAATTATGACAAATCGACAAGAAAATACGGAAACACATCGAGAATTATTTGGCAAAATGAAAGGTATTCAATATGTTAACTCATTACGTTAAAGGTGAACTGAATACAGATCAGCCAACACTTATTATGTTACATGGTTTTATTAGTGACCATACGACTTTTCATTTAGTAGAAGATAAAATCGTAAATAATGATATCAATATTATTGAAATTGATTTACCTGGTCATGGACAAGATAAATCTAGAATAGATGATGAGTGGAGTATGCCTTTTATAGCTCAACAATTGTTAGAAGTTATAGAATATTATAATTTAAATCAAGTGTTCTTACACGGTTATTCTATGGGAGGTCGTGTAGCGCTTAGCTTTGCTATTCAACATCCACAAGTATTAAAAGGACTTATATTGGAAAGTGCTAGTCCTGGTATACAAGATAATGACGAGAAACAGAAACGTATTGAAGTTGATAAAAACAGAGCGCAATTAATTAGTGAAATAGGCGTGACTGAATTTGTAAATGAGTGGGAGCAATTACCACTTTTCAATACTCAAAATCATCTGGCTTCTGAGGAACGTAAAAGAATCCGTAAGATGAGATTATCTCAAAATCCAAAAGGGCTTAGCAAATCTTTAATTGATTATGGTACTGGATCACAAACATCATATTGGGCAATGTTAGATCAGTTACAAACTCCAGTATGTATAATTGTTGGTTCAGAAGATGAAAAATTTATAAATATTGGTTCGAAAATGAATAATTGCTTTAAAAATAGTGAATTACACATAGTAAAAGAAGCTGGGCACACAATTCATGTGGAACAACCAACAAAATTTGATACAATAATAGTAGAATTTATTTTAGGAGGCACATTATGTCAAGACAATGGGGAACGATAAAAGAATATAAAGAAATTAAGTACGAATATTTTGAAGGTATTGCAAAAATTACAATTAACCGTCCAGAAGTTCGAAACGCTTTTACGCCATTAACAGTAAACGAAATGATTGATGCATTCTCAAGAGCAAGAGATGATGAAAGAATAGGTTCAATTATCTTAACAGGTGAAGGTGACTTAGCATTTTGTTCAGGTGGAGACCAATCTGTGCGTGGTCACGGCGGATATGTCGGAGACGACCAAATCCCTCGTTTAAACGTATTAGATTTACAACGTTTAATCCGTGTTATTCCTAAACCAGTAGTAGCGATGGTTAGAGGATATGCAATCGGTGGTGGACATGTATTACACATCGTTTGTGACCTTACAATTGCGGCAGAAAATGCAAGATTCGGTCAAACAGGACCAAAAGTAGGTTCATTTGATGCTGGATATGGTTCAGGTTATTTAGCTAGAATCGTTGGTCATAAAAAAGCTCGTGAAATTTGGTTCTTATGCCGTCAATATGATGCACAAGAAGCGGTTGATATGGGACTTGTAAATACAGTAGTACCTTTAGAGCAAATAGAAGACGAAACAGTACAATGGTGTCAAGAAATGATGGAACATTCACCAACGGCTTTACGTTTCTTAAAAGCAGCTATGAATGCTGATACAGATGGCTTAGCAGGATTACAACAATTCGCTGGCGATGCAACATTATTATATTATACATCTGATGAAGCAAAAGAAGGCCGCGATGCCTTTAAAGAAAAACGTAAACCAGACTTCGACCAATTTCCTAAATTCCCATAATATATAAAATAAGCATATCACTTTCATACTGAAATAATCAGTTAAGTGATATGCTTATTTATTTTGATTTAGTATAGTTTATTCATAATTATTAATATTTTAATAAATGTTTCTTAATTACATGCTCTATTAAATATGGTATTTCTTCAAATGCACTTTTAGTATGGATTCTTTCCGTTACTTGGTGGGCATCTTTACCGATTGGCCCAATATTTAATACAGGAGCACTTATCTCTTTAATGTCATGAAATGGAATGAAATACGATTGATTGAAATTTGGTGTTTGTTCAATATAGCTTTCAAATCCATCATCATCTTGTCTATATTTTGCGTAACTTAAATCACTTATGCCATTAAAGAAATACTGTCTTTTAGATGTTCTATCGAATTGTTCTAGAGACTTTTGGCTAACCGTTTCAACAATTTCATCTATGAAAGAATCTTCTGATGAATGTGCCGCTGGATAATAGGGCGGTGCGAAAAATGTTATTACAGTTGGCCCAAGGTTTTTTAACATATGCATTAGTTGGTCCGCAATTTCGATTGCTTGTGCCCGTTCATCACTTATTTGATTAATAATTTGCTCAATAATTAAATTAACGTGTGCCTCTCCAAATTCTTCAATAGCTGTTAATTTTAACTCCTTAAAAGTCATTATATTAATATTAATTTTTCTAGATTGACCTTCGTTTTTTATAATATTTTGATAGGTTTCTTCGCACTCTTTTACTGCTTTTTCAACGATGCTATTAAAAGTCTTGAATACATCTTCAGCATTTTTATTAAATAAGAATATATTATATAAAGCAACTGTTCTAAATGGTGTTTGTACATCATAGTGTTCTTTAATATCACGACTCATTAGTGAGACTGGTAATGGTGTCGTTTCTTCTTTATATTCTTCTTTAAAAGTAGGGTTATATTCCATTTCATTATTTATAAAACTTTGAATATAATTAGAGCTTAAACCTTGTGTTGGTTGACCTACATGAGTCTCTTTACCGTAACAGAGAACAGATGGCATTATTTTTCCAATCGTACCAGAATAAATATAGTGGTTGGAATCTTTTTCAGCTTGAGAGAAAGTCGGTTCACTATTTAAATGTAATTCAAATTCTAGTTGATCTTCTTTTCTTAATTGATTTAATTTTTCTACAGCTTTTAACATCCCGAGAGAACCAACTTCTTCATCAGGTACTGATACTACAATTATGTTGATATCCCAAGATTCATATATAGCTTTTTCTAAAGTTGACATATGTATCATAAGACCAGGTTTCATATCCATAGAGCCACGACCAAATAAATAATCGCCAGTCTTGATATCTTCTTTAGCATCCTCAGATAAATATTTATCATTTTCTTTAAAAATTTCTGTAAGTTTATCCATTTCAAATGCATGCATTTTATATTCGCTAAAGTCATCAATACCAACTGTATCGTAGTGACTAATACATATTAAGGTCTTCTTTGAGTTTGGTGCTTTATAATAAACTAATACTGCATTTCGACCATCCCCAGTCGGTTGCAGTATAATTTGGTCTTCTCTTGATTTAAAATAATCTAGTTTTAAATATTCATTCTTTAAAAAATAAGGAAATGTTTTTTCACCTTCAGAATGTGTAATAGAAGCATGGCTCACTAATTTTTTTAGTAATTTTTCTCGTTCCTTACTTGTTTGCCATAATAAATTCATAAAAATCCAACCCCTTTAAGATAAATCTTGTATCATTTTTTCCAATCTATTAAGTCCTTCTTCTAATGATTTAAGGTCATAAGCGTATGAAATTCTAATATAACCTTTTCCTATATGTGTAAAAGCTGAACCTGGAACAACAGCAACATGATACTCCTCTAAAGCTTTTATACAAAAGTCATAATCATCTATACCAAAATGTGAAATTTGAGGGAAGATATAAAAAGCTCCTTCAGGTTTTTCTGATAAGACAAAACCTATTTCAATTAAACGATTATAGACATAATCACGACGTTCAATGTAAGCTTTATTCATTTCTTTAGGAGAATCAATACTGTGTGTAAGTGCTTCTATAGCAGCATACTGACTCGGAACATTTGCACAAATACAATTATAAGCATGTACAAAAGTTAATTGTTTCATTACATATTCTGGACCTAATAAAAAGCCAATACGTAATCCAGTCATCGAATGAGATTTACTTAAACCGCCTAATAAAATACATTGATTTTTAATTTCTTCATATGATGCGAAAGATGTATGTTGATCATTAAATGTATTTTCAGCATAAATTTCATCACTAACCACATAAATTGGATGTTCTTTAAATACATCTACTAATGCTTCAACTTCATTTTTATGTAAAGTAATGCCCGTAGGATTATTAGGATAGTTAAGTAATATTGCTTTAGTTTTATCAGTAATATGAGATTTTACTAGTTCAGGTGTTATTTTTAAATTTGTTTGGGTAGTATCTATATAAACAGGCTTTGCACCAAGCAATTCAACTAAAGGCACGTAACCGGCATAAACTGGAGCAGGGATGAGTACTTCATCACCTTGTTCTATAATGCCCCTTAATGCAGTGTCTAGCGCTTCACTTGCACCATTTGTTACTAATATTTCATTCGTATTAAAATAAGCATTAAAACGGTTTTCATAATATGATTTTACAACTTCTCGAAGTTTCAATAAGCCTGCATTATGAGAATAAGAAGTAAAATTATGATCAATAGCATCTTTCATAGCTTCTTTAACACGATTTGGTACATGAAAGTCGGGTTGCCCGACTGTCAGATTTATAACATCATCAATTTCAGGTATACGGTTAGAAATAGCTCTTATTCCGGATACTTGAAGTTTTGATGCAAAACGGTTTAACGGTAATTGCATTTTTTTCACCTCTTCAAAACGATAATTTAATTATAACGGTAATATAGCTACAAATAAATGAATATAGCAAAAATTTCGAAAACGTATTACAATAAGAAAAACATTACAAAAAATGGGGATGTTTACAATGGTAGATTTAAGTAAAATGAATCAGCGTTTAAAATTATTATTATCTTTAGATATTTTTGAATGGTTACCTCATCCGACATTTGTATTAGTGCAAAATAATGAAGAACAATGGATGATAACTTTTGAAGAAGATTCGATACATATTAGTAGGGCAGAAGTACAATTACCACACTTTCATAGGTTTTATTTTGGACAAGACAATCAATTAATTAAACGTGCTCAGTTTCATATTAAATTTAAAGCTAAAGCTGAAATGTCATTAGATGAAAAACAATTTGTATCAGATTTTATGAGACCATCTGAGAAAAAAGAAAATCCAATCTTGTTTATACAATCAGAAACACCATATACACAAGAGTGGATTGATTACTTAACGTACTTGTTAAGTGCAGGATACGAGGTCTTAGAGAATATACGACGTAATAATCATCAATTAGCACCAATCACTCACAAGCATGTTCATATACCAGCTTATTTGTTAAATAGAGAAGAAAAATATATAGGTACAATATCTTATGAAACTTTAATAAGATAGTATACAAAAAGGATGTTTTCGCTAGTTTCTAGCGAAAACATCCTTTTTATTTTTAATTTATATTCTATTCTTTCTTTTTAGGTGGTTTTTTCATGTTTACAACTGGATTTGCATAATGTTTAACAAGATCAGTACTAAAGAAGTAAACAATTACAATAGTTATAGCGATGATTCCAATCCAAGCATATGGTTGTTCTATTAAAAACTTATCCCATGCTTGAGATCTGAACAGTCCAACGAATAATCCATGTAATAAATATATAAACATAGTTCTAGAACCGATGTATGTTAAAGATAGTTTTCGTTCAGGTATTAGATTCATAAAACTTAATGTTGAAACGAAAATAACAATATAAATAAATAGTCGTTTTAAGGCACTGTAAACAGTGACGTCACGATCAATTTCTGAATATGGTTTACTACCAAATAGCCATTCAAAATTATAATCAGTCATTAAATATGCAATAAAGATAACGATTAAACTTAGACAAGAAATCCAAAGATACTTTTTATTTCTTAGAATTATAGATTGCTCTTTATTAATATAATAACCTAATAAGAAAATGGGGAAGAACACGAAAGTTCTTGAAAGGCTTAATTTTGCATTAATAAAATCGAAGTATCCTACTAATAAACCTATTAAAATAGCAATAATAAAAGTAGCATATGGGTTGAAGTTTCTTACAAAATGTAAAATGATATGCCATGAAAATAGACTGACTAAGAACCACATTGCCCATTGAGGATCGAAGGGGCTAACATTTAATGTATCGTCTCTGTCTATAAAGTAATAATACAATCCATAAAAAACTTGGAAAATTAAATAAGGTAAAAGTAATTTAATAGTAATTTTCTTTATGTATCCTGGCTTACCAACACTTTTTGCAAAGAAACCCGAGATAAGTACAAATGCCGGCATATGGAAACTATATATAAACATATACAGTGCTTTAATTAAATGGTTATCGTTAATATAAGACCTTAATAAATGTCCAAACACCACTAGTACAATTAAGAAAAACCTGGCGTTATCAAAATAATGATCTCTTTCTTTATGATTTGTCATGAAAATACTCCCTTAAATCAAGTGTTTACGCTTTCTATGAAATGTAGATTATAAATTAAATAAGTTCAATGTACAAATATAATCTATTTTAAAATATAAAATCATCCAAATAAATGAGTCCGGAACATCAATAATTGTCCCGGACTTTATGTTGTATTGGCAGTAGCTGACTGGATTGAAAACACGCTTATATAAAGTTTTTCAACCCTAGTCATCCTTACCGAGGCGGGACACGAAATCTTTTTAAGAAAATGAGATTTCTGTCCCACTCCTCATGCTACTTCTATTGATTAAGATTTATATCGGTCAAAGTCGTAATATTCGCCATCAGTTTGAATTTGTTGGTAAAAATCACTAATACGCTTAGCATTAGAAGTAGAAAAATCTACGCCAGTCGCATATTGATGTTCACCTGGGTTTTGAGGATTAAAACGCATTTTATATAATGTATTTTGTCCTGCATTAATGTAGTTACTAGAGATAAATTGAGCTCCACCAAAAATAGCTTTGGATGGTGTATCCCATCCTGCTTGTTGAGCGTATTTAATACCACCGTATAAAGCATTGTCATCAATAGCACCTACACCAAACATATTATAATATTTAGTATCTGATTTTAAATCAACTTTACCATCAGAATTAATACTACCGCCTTTTGCTAAATCACTTGTGCCATTACCCGTTTCAAGAAGAGCGTGAGAAATTAAGTATATCTCGTTTACACCAACAGATTTTGCTGCTTCACTAAATGCTTCTCCTTGATTTTCTAATATACCTTTATCACGGAGTAATTCATTTAATTTAGATACAGGAATATTTTGAGATTGATTTAAATCTAAAAATTGATATTTTTGTACTGGATCGTCAATATATTTACTTGTGTCCATTGCATCTTTAACTTCTGCTCTAGTCGCTTTTCTAACGCCACTTGGTAACACTTTTTTAGGCTCTGTGCCATTTTTTAAAGCCATTTGAATATCTACAGCTTCATCAAGTGTATAAGGGCTTGTTGAAGATTTTGTTGAAGTTTCTGCAATTTGTAAGTATTTAGCATTAATCCATACTGTTTGTCCATTTAATATGCCTTTGTACCAAAGTTCATTGCCAATTTGTTGAGATGTAATGACTTTGAAATAAGCGTAGTGATAATTTTGTAATGAACCTAATAAGGTATTTTTAGAAGCATATGGCTCACTATAGAAATAACCAGTATTATCAGTGATTAAGTAATTTGTATAATTTTCTTGATAAGCGATTGGTGTATTATTTACAGTGCTAGCTTTAATTGCTTCTGTCTTTTTAGGTGTAACAGTTGGTTGAGTGACTGTTTTTGGTTTTGTTGCATTTTGTAACTGTACATCTTGAGATTTAACCCAACCTAATGGTATAGCATTGTTATCTTGTAATAAATAAAATGTTTGATTGTTTATTACTGATTGTTTACCAATTTTAAATGTTTTTCCTGCTTTATTAACAGCTGGAACAGTTTTGTCATTATAAACAGAAGTATATACACCAGAAATATTTTTGTTTACTGTTCCTACATAATTTACGCGTTCTGTATTGGCTGTATAATTTTTATTAGCTTGAGCAACCTGACTAGGCTTCGCAACTTTATTGTTAGTTTGAGCTGCTGGTTTAGATTTAACAGCAGTAGAAGCGGCTGGTTGAGTGACTGGTTTCGCGTTGTTAGTTTGAACTTTATTTGTACTTACAGTCGGTTTAGGCTTCACAGCTGTATTATTATTTTGAGCTACTGGTTTAGGATTAACAACACTAGAAACATCTGATTTACTTACAGGTTTAACGTTACTAGTTTGTTCTTTACTAGTACTTTCAACTGGTTTAGGTTTTACAACTGTATTATTTGGTTTTTGAGTTGGTTTAGGTTTAACAGAACTTTGTAATTGTACATCACTTGCTTTAACCCAACCTAATGGTGTTGAATTATTGTCTTGTAATAAATAAAATACTTGGTTGTTATAAGTAGATTGTTTACCAATTTTGAATGTTTTACCTGCTTTATTAGCAGCAGATTTTTGCTGATTATCATATACAGAAGTATATACGCCAGAAGCATTAGTGTTCACTTTACCAACATAGTCTACAACGATTGTGTTAGCAGGTTTTGAAACTACTGGCTTGCTAGGTTTGGCTTCAGGTTTAGTACTTGGCTTAGATACTACTGGCTTACTAGGTTTAGTATTAGGCTTAGATACTGTTGGTTTAGTACTTGGTTTAGATACTGTTGGTTTAGTACTTGGTTTAGATACTGTTGGTTTAGTACTTGGTTTAGATACTGTCGGGTTACTAGGCTTAGTAGTATTTTGGCTAGGCTTAGTAGTAGGTTTAGTTACTGGTTTAGTTGTTTCAGGCTTAGTAGGTGCTGTTAATAAACCAGTTTTGTATTGATATTTTTCCGTAACTAAGTCAACAAGTTCATCAAATGTATAATTATTCTCAGCAAACCAACCGTACGGATCACTGTGGTCTGTTCCACCTAAGAATTTAGATACAGCGTCGTGTGACCAAAGAGTACCAACGCCATCTCTCTCAGCACTATCTAATGATAATCCATAATAAGCTAAGTTCGTTGCAATATAATCTGCATAATTGTTAATAGAGCGAGCAAATCTATCGCTGCCATATACACGAACTAGTTCTACATGAATAAATCTTGGGTTTGCTTGTGCACCAGCACCCCATGCTAAATAGTCAGTAGGAGCTACTTCGATAATATTGTTATCATCTACATAAGCGTGTACGAACGCACTCTCATAATTATTTTTCATATAAGCAATCTCATTATGAATTGTAGAGTTAGGGTTTGCAGTTTCGTGAGCAACAATTCCTTCAGGTTTCCCAACCCCATTTCTATAAGGGATTTTTGGAATGTGGCTAGAGAAATCTTCTACATATTTAGGAACAGTATAGTTATTATTTCTTATTTGATTGTTAATTGATGAATTAACTGCAGCTTCATATTGAACATTAGCTGCTCTTACTTTAGGAGTACTTGGTGCATTTACAGCCGTTCTAAATTTAGTGCTGTTACTTTGTGGAGCAGCAGAACGTGACTGGATTTCCGCATTTTTAGAAGCAACTTTAGGTTCACTAATATTAGTCTCGTTGGCTTGATTAGTTTGGTTATTTTCATCAGATTCAGCATCATTAGAAGTATTATCTTCTTTAGATTGCTCTTTAATATTCTCGTTATTGTCTTGTTCTACGTCAGATGCATTATCTTCAGCAGAAACATTATCAGATGTAGCGTCATCAGAAGCATTGTCATCTTTCACTTGCTCTTGATCATTAGCATTAACATCAGAG
>NZ_JAJNHQ010000024.1:0-13581 GCF_022386845.1 Mammaliicoccus sp. C-M13
GCCACGAAATTAGCATCATGCTAGCAAGTTAAGCGAACACTGACATGATAAATTAGTGGTTAGCTATATTTTTTTACTTTGCAACAGAACCTATAAAAACATATCCTTTAATTAAAAAACGATTTGGATTTAAAGTCAGCAGGAAATCACAACTAAATTAAAACGTTAAGCACCTCTTAAATCGGGGTGCTTTAATTTTAAAAAAAGAATGTAAAAGGAATGAAGGAAGGCGTATGAAAAAGAAAAAAGTTATATACTTAATATTGAGTGTTATAATCACAATTATTTTAATTAGTATCATTAGTCTTATAGTTGTTTTTAATAATAATGGTGTCGCTCAATTGGAATCATTTGAAAAAGCTATGGACGAAAAAGATTATGATACCCTATCCCATAAGTTATCGACCGCTTCTTTATCTGTATCAAAAGAAGAAACTAAAGCCTTTGTGACTTATATGTACAAAACGAATAACATTAGAAAGTTTCAAAAAGAAATGTCTCAGATAAAGCAAAATATTAAAGATGATAAAACTAAGAACTCAATTTATGGAACAATTACCGATAATCAAAACAATACGATTATTGAAGTGAAGCAAAATGGTAGCCACATGTTGATATTAGATAAAATAAGCTTTAAGCCCTATTCATATAATGTTTACCTAAAGCCACAAGATACATCAATGACATATCTTTTCAAAGACTTTGACGGTAAAGAACAAACGGTTGTGACTGATCCGAAAAGTTATACTAAATTTGGCCGCTTCTTTGTAGGTGAATATAATCTATCAGCTATTAAACGCTATGAATCCCCTTCTTTAGTTAAAGGACAACAAGAAGCCAGAATTAATATAAAGACAGATTTAAGAAACGCGAAGAATAAAGTTGTAGCAACAGAAAACTTTAAAGAATCTAGTTTTCAAGTAATTTTAGATAATGATGAACAATTAAAAGATTTAAAGATTTATGTGAATGGTGTTCAGACAAAGTATGATGAAAATCGTATATATGGACCGTACCCTTCTAACAGATCTATTTCTGTACATGCTGAAGGTAAATATAAAGGTAAAACTTTAAAATCTAATACAGTTAAAGTTAAAGAGAATAAAGACATCAACCATCAAAAAATAACGATGAAATTTGATACAACGAAGATAGATGAAATGATTAAAAAAGATAGAAGAATAGAAAACGAAGCTAAAGCGTTCATGAACGACTATACTAAGGATTTAAATAAAGCTTATAAAGAAGTAGATTACAAGCATGTAGAAAAGTATTTCGAATCAAACTCTAGCTTGTCTAATCATATTAAGTCTATGGTAGATAGTAAAAATAAATCTAAGTACACTATGCCAATATATACAAGCTATAAAAAAGACGGTTCAAAGATATACATAGAATTAATAAAAAAGGATAAATCGAATAATACTATTAAATCTCAATATGAATTAGCGTACAATCGCAAAGATAAGTCTTTTAAAATCGTATCATATGGTGATGTGTAGAAAACATAAGTTATTAAAAGGATTCTTATTTTTCTGAATGTGTTTTGGGATTTCTTTTCCCTTTTAAATAGCTCTATTATTTTTTAATTGCATTTTAATTATTAGAAAAATTAAAATTTTCTGACAAATCAATGATATTTATATTTATTAATGATACAATATTAATTGTACATATATTTGACTTTAGGAGGCGACAAATATGAAAACTTTAGAACGTGATTGGAAAGAGAGTATTTTTGAACCTGTACTTAATGTAAGTAATGACAAATGGGATTAATTCAATAAACAAAAGTCTTATAGACTATAGTCTATAAGACTTTTGTTTATTGAATTTAGAAAGGATGGAAAAAATGATATATACATCTAATGATAATTTAGAAATTTATAATGAAGATATGGAGGAATTATTTAAAATTGATAACTTACTTAAAAATTTAAATTTAAGGGATAAGGATGAAACTGAAAATACCATCCAATCTGTATTAGATATATCTAGCAAAATACGACATTTTGCAGTGGCTGAACAATTATTTGGAATGGCTATTGGTTTTAAAAATAGTTATGTAAGGTCAAAATTAATAGACTTTGTTAAATGTTGGTTGCCTTATCCTTCGGCTATTGAAACAATAATTAGATTAACCCATGACCCAGATGATGTAGTTTCTTTTAAAGCCATGAGTGTTTGTGGAGAAGAAAAAATAGAATTATCTGTTAAATATTTATCAGATATTGTTGGAGATATTACAGAAAGAAACACACCTAGAAAACCAGTAGGTTTAGGTGCCCAGATAGTAATACATAATTTACTGAAAATATATGATGCAAAAAATGAAGAAGAACTAACATATAAAAAAACTTATTTTGAAAAATATTTAAAATTTATGAATAACTATGAAAGTAAGATAAATATTTCTTCGATAATTAAAGAAAAATTTAAAGCTTTAAATGAAGAAAATATGATTTATGTAGAAGAAGGTTTCTTTGATTACGGTATAAGTGAAAATGAAATTAAAGAAAAAGATTTTGCTTGGACAGACAATACGCCTAGTACTAAAGTTTGGTTACCTGCTTATTATATTGATAAATACCCAGTAACTAATGAGGAATATGATGAGTTTTGTGAATTTGTTGAAAAATATGGACATATTTTTTGTCATCCAAATGAGCCTAAAAGTAAAAATCACAGAAGAAATACTTACTATGATTCTAGATATAAACCTGATCATCCTGTATCTGGTATTGATTTCTATGATGCCTATGCCTACGCTAGATGGAAAGGAAAAACTCTACCATCTGAATTTCAATGGGAAAAAGCTGCTAAAGGAAATTCTGTAACAAAGTGGCCATGGGGCAATGATTTTGATGGTCGTAAAGTACGCTACTCAGGAACGCTTTTTGAAAAAAAACCAGATTCTATATCAGAATGGCATGATAGATTAATAGATGTATATTACAACCAAGATATAGCACTTTCAGAAAGTATTAATGTAAAAAGAAATGTTTCAAGTTATGGAGTTCATAATATGCTTGGAGGTAATTGGGAATGGACCAAGAGTGATTACTTTTCCAAGAGAATGTTTCATCCTTCTTATAATCATAATCATGATAAATTAAACCAATTCGGAGTTTTAAAGGGAGGATCTTTTTATTCACATCAAGAGCTAATGTATCCTGCATTTAGAGGGAAAGATATACCGTTTTGCAGGCATGATGAAATGGGATTTAGATGCGTTAAAGAAATTCCATTACCATTATTGAGAAAAGCAAATAAAAAACCTATTGAAAATAAGGCGATTTACTAATGTTTTACAATTTAAGTTTTTATTCGTTATTAGTAACGCAGCTTACAACTAATTTAGCTTTTTCATTCTATACAATGGCAATTACTTACTATGTATATACTTTAACTAATTCAGTCTTTTTTTCAAGTTTAATAACTTTTATCAGTGTTGGTTCAAAAATCCTTTCAGGGTTAAGTATAAGCATTATAACTGAAAAGATTAAAATAAAAAATCTTTTAGTATTTAATGCTATATTTCAAATACTATGTATGACAATACTACTTATAGGCATTAATAATAATGTCAACCTTGTCATACTTTATATAATTATCATGTTTCTATCTTTTTCAAATGGTATTTTCACTCCATTGAAATCAAGATTACTGAAAGAAAATCTTGATAATAATGATATGGCAAAAGGTCTGTCTCTCATTACGAGTTTAGATCAAATACTGTTATTTTCTGGATGGATATTAGGAGCTTGGATTATTTCATTGATTGGTAATAATAATCTTTTATTGCTTTCTTTAATATTGCTTTCACTAGCTTTTATAGCAATTATTAATATAAAAATGAAAAATAAAAAGGAAGAGTTACAAAGTAAAAATCCAATTATTACAATTATGAATTCTATTTCGTTGTTAAATAGTAAGCCCATAATTAAAGTTTTAATTATCATTGAGTGTTTAGAAGTTTTAATAGGTTCCATTTGGATAGGGTCCGTCACATTAAAGTTTGTCCAAGTACATTTAAACCATGATGTAACATGGTGGGGATATATTAATGCTAGTTATTATTTAGGCACTATATTAGGCGCTTTTATTGTAATGAAGTATACTGAATTCTTTAACAAACGACCTATCCAGAAAATCACTATTTTTATGTTCATATACGGCATTCTATTGCTTCTATATTCGTTTAATATAATTGATATTTTTGCATTAATACTAGTCGTGTTGATTGGTCCAGTTTTACAAATAAAAGATATTATTCAGGAAACCTACTTTATAAATAAAATTAATGAAAAAGATATGATTAAGATCACAGGTTTAAAGAATTCACTTGTACAACTTTCCTTTTTAGTTTCTATATTACTAGTAGGTTATATTACTGAATATATACCTATACAGTATATTTATACTATTTCAGGTGTGATAACCTGTCTAATAGCAATTATGTTTTCTAGGTATATGTATACTAAAAATATACATATAGAAAAAGTGACAAAAAAGACTTAAATCATACTAATTTTTATACCATTTAGGTAATTTAGACTAAATATAAAATCTTACTTTTTTCTTATGTATTGTTCGGTTTAAACAAATCTTCGTTAACTATATTGAACTCGTTAAAAAAGATAAATCGAATAATACGATTAAACCTCAATATGAATTTAGCATACGATCGTAAAGATAAGTTATTTATTAACCTATCATATGGTGATGTATAGGAATAGGCCAGCACGTTATAAGAAACAAATTGAATGATAGAATGTTAAGTTTTATCTACCTATGTTATAGACATGGGTAGTTTTTTTATATTCCAACCAACAAATAGTTAACATTAGTTTACAATATGTTTGTAGTTAATAATAGAAAGGAGTGAAAACGATGGATACGCAGGCATTGAAGTTTGTAAATAACTGTAAGATTTATACACTCGCTAGACATAACATTGGTAAAGGTTATACCTGTATTGTCGTTTTTGAAAATGGTGTATTTCTCGGATTGTTAGATATACCTGTAAATGAGCAGATAGAAAACACGTTACTCGATACCGCTTCAAAAATAAAAAAAGACGTAACGTTTTTAGAAAAAACGCACGCCTAAATCGAAAGTTTTTTAAAGTGCTTGTGAACTTAGTTATCACCTTAAAAACTGGTGGAATGAGGACACATTCAACCTCTTATTATAACACTATAGGAGGTAATTATCATGACTAGAATGAATAAAAAGATTAATTCAATTGAGTTTACTTCAAATGGTAATCTGTATGATTTAAGACTGCAAGAAACAGACAAAGACGATAAAGTCAGACAATACGAAAATGGTTATTTAAAAGGTGTTGCTACAAGAGGAAATAATGAACCTTCTGAAATTCTTGTCTTATTAAAAAGTATTGAGATCATGAGAGATACTGATTTTGTTATTAAAGCTATAGAGTTTGAAAAAGATAATGAATTGTATGAATTAAGATTACAAGATGTATCGAATGGTGCTTGTAAAGTAAGGTTATATAAGAACAATGAATATGTAGACCAACTGAATACAGCAAATACTGAAGATAAATATAGTGTTGTTTTGATAAAGGCGCTCAGTATCTTGAATGCGAATCAAAGGAGAGTGGTTTAAATGATTAAATATCATACGCAAGAATCACTAGAAAAACTACAAGATATAATTGATAATTTCGTTGAAGAAAAAGGCACTGGTATTACAAAAAATATAGATGAAAAATCAATTATAATCATAGGCTCAGATATGAAGACTGTAAACGACGAAAGTCAATTCTCTTTTGTAACGCTTAATGTTCAAACTTTGGAATTAGAAAAAGAAATAAAAAGCCCTAAAGATTGGATAACTGAGAAAAAACCATTTAAATCAGTTGAGGATTTAGAAGAATACTTGAATGAAACCACATATGAAGAATTGATTTGGTTTAAAGCGTTATAAAAATCTAAGGAGGGTTACTATGTTAGAACAAATATTTGAAGCACATAACAAAAAGTATATGTTCTCAAAAATTGTGAATCTTTGGGGTGATGTAGAAATTGGTTTATATGAAAATTCGGATTTAATTGGATATCTAAATGAAAAGTATGCAGTAGAAGAAGCAGCTAAATTGATTAAAGCACATCAGGAATTTAAAAAGTTAGGTGTTATAGTTTGATTCTGTTATTCCCCTGCTATGTTATGGTGGATATAAAAAAAGCGACCACACAAGTGATCGCATATTTGGTTAACAGAATCATCTATTAAACCAAACAAAAAGGTATATTTATTATAACATAATTATAGACGGAGGAACTAATATGGATTTCAAAAAAATTAATGAGGTATTAAATCACGATCAAACTATATACACAAAATCTAATGGTATGAATGTAGCAATTAATACAGAATTAGGTTGTTATGTATCAGAAACAAGTGGTGTTTACTCGGTTTCTGATTTAAAAAATAATGACTTAACTAATATAGGACAAGAACCTATAAAAATATTAGGTATGCAAGAAGTCGGAGATATACTTGGCAAAAGTAGACATGGTGTGCGCTGGGCTTTAGAAAATGAACATTATGATGTAGTACCTAAACCGGCTTTTGTAAATCATCAAAAACGTGGCAATACTTATTTTTGGTTAGAATCACAATTTGATAAGAAAGGTTGAAAAATATGAAGTACATCAAGACGTTACTCGCAATAATCATAACAAGTACCCTATTAGCTGGGTGTGATTTCGAAAAGGATATTAAAAGAGAACTTAAACAAGAAGCTAATAATCAAATAGATAAAGGTTTAAATGAATTAAAGTCGAAAGCATTTAGTAAAAAATCGACAGTAAAAACAAGTGAAGAAGACAAGGCGCTTATCAAGGTTCAAACTAACGAAGAAAATTACGCTTTATTGAACGACAATAAAACAACACTCACAGATTATGATCAGCAACTCTTGAACCAAAATGGTAATGATAAATTTTGGGCTAAGTATTCAGATTTAGATGATTTAGGTAGAGGTGGCAGAGTTACAGCGCTTGTAACTAAACAAGCAGTTGATAGTCATTCATCCAAAGCGCAAGAACGTCCCTCTTTTGATTCAACAGTACGACTTGCAGGAGAATTTAAAGATGGCACTTACGATCCACTTGAAAAAAGGTGGAAAGGCAATGAAAGTAATAATCAAATATTACAGTTAGATGGTTATAAAGGTTATATCTATAACAAATCTCACTCATTAGCATGGTCGCTTGGAGGGGATATGGAAACGCACAATTTAACACTAGGTACAAGAGCGCAAAATGTCGGTAGTAATAGAGCCAGTGAAGGTGGCGGTATGGGTTATCCTGAAACGCAGGTTAGAAATGCGATATATAACCACCCTGAAGCTAAAATTTATTATGATGTACACCCTGTGTACAATAATGATGAATTATTACCACGTGGTTCACATGTAAGAGCTTATTCTATTAATGATAACGGTCAGACCGTTAACTTAAACGTTTGGGTATCTAATACTCAAAAAGGTGTAACGATTAATTATAAAGATGGTACTTATGAATATTAAAATAGTTAGGGGAATATTATGGGATTTCTTGTAAAAAATGCAAGTAAAATAAGAATTATAGTTATTGTTATTTTTATAGCTATTATAGATATGATTGGAGATAATATATATTCTCCTTATTACTATATACCGTTAACTATCTTATTTGTGACAATACATTTTTGGTTAATCGGCATTCGAAACAAGAATCAAGCTTTAAGTATTAAAGCTTTTAGGGTAAATATGATATTAAATATTATTCTTTTCATACTATGTATTATAGGTGTGTATATATTTAATTTAAAAAATCACTGGGTTAACAATCCTTTTATTGTACTATCTTACATTTTTATTATAGTAATAATAGCAATTTATATATATCACAGAGAAAGTAAAAATAATGAAGTATCATAAAGGAGAAAAGAAAATGGATTTTATTATTAAGCATATGATTAAAATAAGAGTTTTACTTATTCTAACCTTCTTGTTTCTGACTATTGTTATTGTTGAAGCAGACAAAACCTATTCTTATTATCTAGTGTTTATCATAGCTTTTACTTGTATCAACCTTTTTTTAACAGCATTAGAAAATAAACCTAGAGCAAAAGATATGAAGACGTTTAAAATTAATATGTTATTGCGATTCATTCATATAACTATCTTTCTTGCGATTGGTTATATATTAACGATTCGAACACACCTATTTGAAACGGTTTGGATTGGTCTAGGATTTATTGCGATAGTTACTATATCGGGTATGTATATTGATAAACGAGATAAAGAAAATACAATTTCAGATTAGTGAAATGGAGTTGATTGTATGATCAACCTTGATAAATATCAAGCAGTATATGACATATACGGTTTAACTAATAATCAAATTGAAATGAATACAGGATTAACAGAAAAAGAATTTAATGAATACTTCAGTAATGAAAAAACAATTAGTCTTGAAGCTATTAAAAACTTTGAGAATTTATATGGAATAGATTATAAGTTTTTAAATACCGCTTCTTTCATAAGAGAAGATTATGGAATCATTAATAATAGTTTAGATGAACCTATTCTTGCTAAAGAACTAAACTATTTAAAGTATATACATTACTTTTACTCTTCTCTTATTGATTTAGTTGTTATTCCAGATTATGAGGTATATCTATCTGATATATCTAAGTATTATCGAAAACTTAAAATACAAGGGTGGAATAGTTTTAAGATTGCTAAAAATATGCGAAATTTCTTACAAGATACTTTTGAATCGAGAAAACTAGATGTCATACTTGAAAAATTAGGTGTACGGATTGTTAAAAGAAGCTTATTGAGATATGGAATTAAGTCTTATCATGTGTGGATTGAAGACATTCCATATATCGTAGTAGATAAACATATCAATAATAAGCGATACCATATTGCGAAAGAGTTTATGCATATATTAGTGCCTAAGACATTAACAGAAGAAGAAAATCACTTTTTAGCAGATTCATTTCATATATACTTTGAACTATATAGAGATTCTAACTCCCTTGCTGAAGTTATAACCTTACTATCAGAAGATAACCCGAATTTCTTAAAAGACTTTATGTTGCAGCATAAGTTGAACATTGATTTCTTTAACAAACTATTTGAGCTACATCCCTCAACTATTAAATATTTCAAATCTCAAAAAGTATACGAGTAAGGAAGTGATCACAATCTATCTAATGGTAAATGATAATAGAACATATATTGAGGTTACTTGTCCTTATTGTAATAATCATGATGGAAATTTATTTAAAAAAATTAACAATGCCACGATGAAATTATCAAGATGTAATACATGTAATAAGGTATATGAAATTAGGAAAGAAAAACCTCACAAATACTTGATTGTAAAATATCAATGACAAATATAAAAACCACAACAATTATAGCGACTTGTTGTGGTTTTAACGTTCATATGACATAGTGTTGGTTTATTAGTGTATGATTAAATGCTCCCGTAATTAACAACCTATAAGTTTACTATACAATATTTTACTACGAATGGTAGTCTATTAAAATGTCCTAATATTGTACTACTCACTTTCTCTATGTTAATATTTAAGTGTAATATAAATAGCCATCAGAAACCGGCAAAGTATCTGATGACTATTGAGTAAAGGCTCACAGGATGAATGTGATTACCAAACGAACCTTATTGGGTTAGAGCTAACTGTATTTAGTAGTGTTTATACAGTTAGCTTATTTTTTTGGTTGTTTTTAATAGCAAGGTAAATTACATATGACATACTAATTGACCATGTTATTACAAGTGTAAAATCAAAGTAAATATTGATATCAATATCCATGCTACCACCCCTCTCTGTATACCAATTCAAGACTCGAGAGGTGTCACAAAATGTAAGGATCTTTTACTCAATTATTATTATATCATCAAGACCAAGTGGTGTTACTTATAATACCTTATAATTTCTTTAAAAAATAGGGTTGACTTGCTTTTAAAGTGATAGAATCAGTGTGAAATCAAAAAGAAATTTTGAATATAATTCTAATCTTTATGACCAACTATAAGCCCTTTTCTTGATTTGAGGGTACTACTACTTGTTAAGCTTATGCCATTCATAACAATATTTTACATACGAATGATAGTATATATAAGTCCGATTCTAAAGAAAAAAAGAGAGAAACATAGATCAAAAGGGAACTATGTTTCTCTTTATAATTATTAAACAGTTTCTTGAATTGTATCTATATAATTCCCAAATTCTGTTTTTATATTAGTAATTGTTTCTTTAGAAAAACTTATGATATCTATCACAGAATTACTAAGATATATCATATTTTTATCATTATAGAAGATGATATATGGTTCTACTAATCCTTTTTGAATATATAAAGAATAATTAATTATTTCTGTATTTTTTATATTTTCAATAGTTGCAATAATATATTTTTCATCAGTATAATGGAGTTCTTCATGCCAGTTTGTAATAGATAGAAAACGACCAATTCGTGTTTTTTCTCTAAATTTAACAGGATATAAATACTCAGATAAAAATGAACACTTTGTATTAGATTGGTTGCTAAACAACTGATTAATAATTTTAGAAATTTGCTTTTTTTCAAAACTATCTATATCAAAACGCATTCTATTTTCATGAGATGATTGAAAAAATGGAATTTCATTTTCTAAATCAAAATTTATTTGTTGTTCTCCGATGTTAATAATCATTTTTTAATCTCCAATTCTTTTTAGGTTGGCATCATATGTACCGCTTCTTGTTTTCTTACTACCTAGATTTTTAATGCTACTTGCACCTTTCCATGCACCTCCATTGTGACCATCTTTATCAACAGAGATATATTTGGGATTGCCTTTACCATTTTTCTTAAAGACCTTTTTGCCATGAGATACAGATTTTGTTGCAGAATAACCTAAGTTTTTAGCTGCTTGAGCAGCAACTTGAGGGCTTGTACGAATCATTGATGTTACAACGGTTTTACCATATTTTTTGATAGCCATTTTAAGACCTTGTTTAGCTATAAAGCCAACTAATACAGCGACTACTGGAGCAATTGAAGCTTTGACTTCATTTGTATCATATACTAATTTTTCTCCAGTATCTTGATCAGTGAATTCAGCTTTAAAGTCATTTTCATTCACAATTCTTAAAAACGTTACATCATATGTTTTATCAAGGTTATTACCATATTCGTCATTTAATGAAGCATCTACGGTAATTTTATCTGTATTTAAATCGTATTCTAAGTTACTTTCAATATCTAAATCTTTTGATTTATATTCATTTTCAATGTAATTACGTTTATTTTTAGTATAAATATTTTCTTTAACTTTGTTTTCATTAACTTTACTGTTAGAACTATTTAAATCGGCTTCTTTTATTACTTCAGCAGCTTCCGCAAAGTTCCCATAAGTCATCGTGATAATACTAGCAAGTAATAAAGCTATAAGTTTGTTTTTCATATTTTCTCCTTTGATGTATCAATTTATTGGGTATTTTTTTAAAACATGTGACAAATTATTTCTTGAATCCAATTTAGTTGTTAGGTAAGAAGTGAAATAAGCAGCGGCAAAAGATGTTCCATTTACAGTTGTAAATTCATCTTTTGAATCTAATGTATAAACTTCGACACCGGGCGCTTTAAAATCGACTTTTTTAGTTGGTGCATAAATAAATGGTTTGTTATTTTTATCTATTGCTGTAATAGAATAGACCTCATTGAAACGAGCAGGATAGTCACTATAATCATCCATATTATTTCCCGCTGCACCTACTAAAATGATACCTTGTTTTTTAGCTTTTTTTATAACATCATGTAATTCTTTGTTGTAACGTTGAAAGCCAAAACTCATATTGATAATATCTACATCGTTTTTAATACTCCAATTGATGCCATTCACTATACTATCTGTCTCTCCACCGAGTTCATCATCTAAAACCTTAACATCGTAAATACTTACTGTTTTGCTTATCCCGATTAACTTTTCTTTATGTTTCCCATATGTGATAATACTTGCGATTTGAGTGGCATGATTACTATTTGTAGTTATTTGATTACGCTTATTTATAGCATCATATTTTTTTGTGACAAACGCATTGTTAATTCTTTCATTATTAATACCTGTATCTAATATAGCCACTTTCGTATTAGAGTTGTTTGAATCTTTTTTTGTTAAATTTAGCGTTTCCCACGTCCAATTATTTGGCTGTTTATAGAAATAAAATGAGAAAAAAACTATAAGTATAATGATTACTATAAATAGATATTTGACACTACGTTTCATACGACACCCATCATTATTATCTAAATATACCCTTATTGAGATTGTTTAGAGAATAAAGACCTCCTGTTTAAATTTATATATTCAGTAATATAAATAATAAAAAACATTCTGAATATATACTTTATATGTTTACTTATCTTCATATTTATGTCAATGATTGTTTTTATTTACAATATATGTTTATAAAGTTTATGTTTATGCTTTATGACCTGCTATAAGTCCTTTTCGTTGGGATAAAGTTCCGCTTCTTGTTAAGCTTGCCCCTTTCATAACGATATTTTTACCATATTTATGACGTATCACGTCAAGCTGATTTTCAATATTTTCGGTTTTGACTTGAATAGGATCATCAAATAATGATAATTGTTTAATCTTGTTAGGTATGAACATTCCGAAAGATATACCAATCGTTCGATATAAAGCTTCTTTTTCAAGCCTGTTTGATAAATACCGCCATAACTCATTAATAATTGCATAAGTATTTTGGTAACCATGTTTATTAGTGAACTGTTTTCGTACACCTCCACCGTCAGAATATCCAACATTGATACTTATTCTAGTAGGATAAAGTTGTTGATTTCTTACTCTAAAATAAACCTCTTCTACCTGTTCCATTAAAACCGTTTTTAACTCATTCATTTCATAATCACGCATAAGTATTTGAGATTTACCTAAAGATTTATGTGTTGTTTTATGTGGGAATCTTATGATACTTTCATCTATCCCGTTAGCATGTAAATGCAAATCAACCCCAACTATTCCAAAATCTCTTTTCAAATATTCAACTGGATAGTTTGCTAAGTCCCCTATTCTGAATATCCCTTTTTTATTCAACTTTGCTTCAGTTCGTTTATTAATACCCCACATTTTGGTTAAAGGTTCTATATGCCATAATTTTGCGGGTATATCTTCATAACGCCATTCAGCTATTCCTTCTTTTGTTTTCTTTGCTTCTAAGTCCATTGCTAATTTTGCGATTAAAGGATTAGAACCAATACCAACTGTGCTAAATATTTTCGTTTCATCATAAATCCGCTTCTGAATGATTTGTGCCATTTCATAAGGCGTATTAGCAAACAAGTGCATACTTTCAGTGACATCAAGGGCGCTTTCATCTATAGAGTACGTGTGTAAGTCTATAGGTGCTACATAGTCTAAAAATATGGTTCTGTTGCAAAGTAAAAAAATATAGCTAACCACTAATTTATCATGTCAGTGTTCGCTTAACTTGCTAGCATGATGCTAATTTCGTGGC
>NZ_JAJNHQ010000025.1:0-10490 GCF_022386845.1 Mammaliicoccus sp. C-M13
GGATTGCAAATCTTACTGAAGAAATATCAAGATAAGAAAAAACATTTTTCAACCCCTAAAAAACGCAATAAAAAACACCCCTAAAGTTAGTTTTTTACTCTAACTTTAGGGGTGCAGTACCATTTTAGGGTGTTTTTTATATCTTTATTTTAATTAAAGTTTTAACAAAAACATAAATTACTAAAACAATAACAGCAATAATTGTTTTTATATGTTCAAATTTTGGTGCATTTCTAGGTTTATTAGCATACACTTAAATCAAGAAGAAACTCGTTTCTAAAGTCCTAAATCATTATCTTTATTTAGTAATATATTTAAATCTCCTTAATGCAACTTTACGGTTACATAATGCAACTATCTCATTCTTATAATCATCCCTAAAATGTTTTAAATTTAAAACACAGGAGGATAACCTAATGAAATTCCACGAAAAACTTAAGCAAGAAAGAAAAAAACTCAATTTATCTCAAGAAGATCTAGCAAATAAAATTAATATCAGTAGACAATCCATATCAAAATGGGAACTTGAAAAAGGTTATCCAAATATCGAAACACTTATAGAATTAAGTGAAGTATTTGATATTACTGTAGATGAACTGCTAAAAGGAGATGATTTTTTGAAAGATAAAATCGTTGAAGACAGTAAGAAACTAAAACATCCACTACTTTTTAATCTTGGGGAAGTCATAGGATTATTAGGTTTAATTATTTTAATTTCTAATTTTGTATTAAGAGGTATTCGATTAGCTACACATCAAGATATATTTCCTTTTTTACAGAGTAATCTAGTTACAATTATAGCAATTATATTTTTACTAATAAGTTGGCTAACTTATGAAACCTTTGGAAAAAATTATGAATAGTTTTACCCTAACTAAAAGATATAAAAAACATTTTTTAAACCCCAAAAAAACTCAATAAAGACCACCCTAATTTAGGGTGGTCTTTATATTTTTATTTTAAATCAAATTTTAAACGTGGACCAATTTCTTTAAAGTCTTTTTGTTTATAAAAAAGAAACTGTTCTACTCCATTTTTCAGGATCTGGAGCCCCTACTTCTAATCTAATCCAATTACGCATAAAGCCATATTCTTTTGCAGCTTGTATTAATTTTTCTCCAATTCCTTGAGATCTCATATTCGATTGAACATATAACTCCTGAATAATAGCAACAGAACCAGCTGCATATAACGATGAAACTTCGTGCAATGTTAATAAGCCTAAACATTCTTCTTCTTTAAGTGCTAAAAATACCGGATATAAATCGGCTTTATTTGTTAATAAATCTTCACAAATAGCAACTAAATCTTTAGCATGAATAGATTTTCCACTTAATTCAGTAAGTAACGTAGATGCCGCATTTGTTACTAATTCAATATCATTATGAGTAGCTTTTCTTATTATTACACTCACATTTATTCCTTCAATTCCATATATATTTAACACTAATGATACTATAATTTAAAAAACACAAATTAAACTAATATTTTTATACATTGCTCACTACGTATTTTGATGTTTTTAAATTCTTTTCAGATTCTCTACTAAGAGCATAAGGGGACACAATGCCACTACGTGTCACTCAGCATAGCTGAGGTATCTTCTTATGCTTTATACATCTTTTTTAAGCCATGTTAAAACCAAACAGATCATACGCCTAAGACACATATTCCAATTTTAAAATGTATAACCTGTATAAAAGTTTCCTGGCATCGTCAGAACTTGTATTCAGATTCTTTACAAGACTTTTATATCGGCGATTATAAAATTATAACTTCTCCAAGATTTCCCAATTTTGATTTTAAATTCTCAAATCAGCATTATTTTTTCAAACTATACATTTTTATACATACTTTTATTTTGAATTTTAAGCATGTTTATTTTTCACTTACTCAAATAACGCTTTTTATTTTTTAAACCTTACAACGCAAATATGAGCTAAATAAGACTCAAGACAAGAAGAAACTCGTTTTCAACTCGTTTCAAAAATTAAAAATATTACTTCCTTTCTCCATCTTTGCTTTTCTCATTATCAGGAAATAAAAAACCCAAAACAAAGGCAATAACACCTAATATAAAACCTAGAATAATCAACCCATTTAATTGCTTATTATCAAAGAAAGTAATTAATTCTAGATTACCTAAATAAGTCCAAAATCTATTATAACCAAAGTCAAAATCCATAAAATTCAACAATAGCGCAAGTAAAATAGGACATACAAAAACATAAGAACCACCCTTTATACCACTAATAAAACGCTTATTCAAAATCAAGATCTCCTTTTTATTTTTTATGCTACTAAACATATTGCTTTATTGACGTTGAGCCTCGGAACCCTTAACAATCCCAAAACTTGTCGAATGGTCGGCTTAATAGCTCAAGCTATGCCGACATTCGTCTGCAAGTTTAGTTAAGGGTTCTTCTCAACACTCAATAAATTTTCTCGGCATAAATGCGTCATCTACTTTTTTCTAGAACGATTAATCAAGAAATAACCTAAAAGACCACAAATCAAAATAAATAAAAATATAAGCATTTTCTATCTCCTTTTTAGCAAAACTTTATCACAAGACTTATTTAAAAATTAAATACCCTTATTTTGAATTTTAAGGGGCGTTTTAAAGAGCTAGGGGTAAATCATATGGTTTTATACCCAAAAACTTATATTGGCTCTTAAAACGTAAATATGAGCCAAATAAATATATGCTAATTTCACAAACAAAAATTTGAGCAAAACCAGTGCCTAATTTTTTAGACACTGCCCATTTACATGCAAATTTAAAAATTGGCATAAAAACTGTTCAACCATGCCGGTTGAACGCTATAGTTCCTGCAGAGGCAAAAGGCATAAAAAAACGCTAGCTTTTGAGCTAACGTTCATTATTTCGTTTTATAATTTGAGTCAGTTTTGCAATAGCTATTAAAACCAACATTGGTATAACTCCAAAGATAAATGACATTCACATATGACAAAACTCCTTATCAACAGTTAAAAATTAGGACTTTAATTGAATATTTTTAAGTTTCTTTGGTTAATGTAAGTACATTGAAATTAAATATTAAAAATATTGTTGCCTGTCATATTTTTTCTTCTCATATCTGCTGAATATAATTCTTCGAGTTCGGTTAAAATTGTTTGCATTAAGTACCCTTGCATTGAATGGATTGTTTCCTTTTGACCTTTAACTCCTCTGTCGTATATTGCTTTTTTAAATCTCTTTAAAGCAATTAATATTTCATCTTCAATATGTTCTAACATATAATACGCATCATCGTGATTTGAGTTAAACGATTTTTTGGCTTTAAGAATAATAGCTTTTATCATTTCTAAATCTCTATAATCATAATTTAATAAATAATTCGTTAATTGATCTGGGAATTCTTGTAATAGAATTTCTTTATAATCTTTATCATCCAAATTATTTGAAAATTGATTTGTGTGATTTGAATGATTGCTTATTTTATTTTTAGACGCTATATCATTCAAGTCATTCATATCATTATTCTTAGTCTTTATATAATCAGTATTACTTAAGTTAGTATCATTAGATTTTGATTTTCGAAATTCTTGTTTTTTGATTTTCAAAACTCTTGAATTTTGATTTTCACTATTCTGGAATTTTGATTTTCGAAATTCCTTGTTGTTACTGGTTTTGGAAGGCTTTTTTGGTTCTAATATATATATCTTATTAGGTTTGTTTAAACCCATTCTTTCTTGTTCTAATAAATTAAAATTTTCTAATTCCTTTTTAATTTTAGTTACTTTTTGAGTTCCGCAATTTAAAAGTTCACATAAATCTTTAGTAGTAAATATTAAATATACATTCCCATTTTCATCAATCCAGTTATTCATTTTAGATAATTCAAAACGATCTCTAAACATACAGTAGGCAATTTTTGAAGAATCACTAAGTTTTCTAAAATATTCATCTTCAAATAAAAATTTATAAAGTTTATAAAATCTTTCTTGTTCAAATTCTTGTATTGTAATTCTTTTGAAATTTGACATAATAAAAACCTCTTTCCGAATTTTAGTATGGTAAGAGGTAATAAAACGATTTTATATAGCTTTACATTTATTTAACGATTTAAGTTCTTGCACTAAGGTGTCATTCATTATATAATACAAGTATAAAATTGATATTAAACAAACGTGCCGCAACGTTTTATTACCAAACCCCGACTATTACCAGTAGTTGGGGTTTTTAATGTGTTAAGACTATTATAGCACTTTAAACAAGGTTATAAAAGAAGAAAATAAGAGTTTATCAAGGGTTGATAAAGGTTTGTCAATGACTATAAACCCTTGATAAACCTTTGACGAAATAAAATCATTTCATCTTTTATAACTTTGAATATAAACCTTCATAAGTTTATAATATAGCATAAAGGGTTGATAAACATTTTATAAAGGGTTGATAATATGAAAAGTGTGAAAATCTTAAGTGAAGAATTAGGGGTTAGTAAGCAAACAATTTTTAATAACATTAAACGATTGAATATAGAGACATTAAAACAGGAAAACACTTCCTTTATTAAAGAAGATACGGATATAGAAAAAATTATTCAAAGGGTAAATGAAAATAAAAAGAAATATGGTTTTGAAAGTACTGCAGAAGACAAACAAAAAAAAGAGTCAGATAATAATGTTGAATCCAAAAGTAATGCTCAAATAGTAGAAATCCTTAAAAAACAGATTGATACTTTAAATGATCAAATTGAAAGACAAGAAAGTCGTCATGAAACAACAATTGAATTTTACAGAAAAGAGTTGCAAGAAAGGTCAAAATTGCTTGAAAATCAACAAGTATTAGCATTAGAAAGTAATAAAAAAATTCAAAAGTTAGAGAATCAATTAGAAGAAGAAAGACAGCTTAATTACTCTTTTGATAAAGTGACTAATGATATAGAAAATATTAATGCACAAGAAGCCGATTTTACTGAAGAACCTAAAAATACTAACCAACAACAAGAGGAAAATCAAACAACGGATTATAGTGTTATATCTGGAGAGAATAAGGATGAAGATATAAAAAAAGTTACTACAGAGGAAGAGAAACGAGCTAAAGAACAAGAAAATGAGACTAATAATGAGGTGGAGCAGCCATCTAAAAAAGGATTTTGGAGTCGTTTGTTTGGTAACTAATTATATTAAAAAGCACGACAAGTTCATGAACTTGTCGTACTTTTTATGTGGATAGAACTTCTGATAATCATCTATTATGTCAACCAAATAACTTCCATAAACATTGTATTGACGGGATCTATAGTGTTCGTAGTTACTTGTTCAATATATATAAAATATACAATCGCATAACCACGCCGTTTATCATGTTCGGTATACATTTATAAAATTAATATTTATACATTTTCGGATACCGTCATGAGTGATTACAAATACAATAAAATAACGTAGTAAAAATTACAATGGAAATTCCACTTATACATTAGGTATAGTTAAGTAAACAACTAAATAAAATTGAAAGGTTGATTGTTAATGGTAACGTTGAACGAAGTAATTAGAAGAGCTGAAAGTAAAGATGATAAAAACCCCTTTATAATAAGAGATTTATTTACAGATCAAGAGTGGAAAAACGCAAAAGATGTTAAAGCAATAGGGAGAGCTTTTCGTGATGAAGTAAGACAGAAACGAGTTAAAGGTGTGCGTCATAAATGTAGAAAGCTCAATAACCATAACGAATATGTAAAGGAATAGTGAATATGAAAGTAGTAAGTAATTTGTTTTTGTATATAGTTTTACCGTCAGTCATTTGTGGCTTATTTATATGGCAAGTAGATAATTTTGAAAGTTTCTTCAAACAGTACCCTCATGCTTTCGACGGTTTAACATCAATCCTTGCTTTAGTAGCAACTACTATAAGTATTGTCATTGCTTATAAGTCATATAAAAATAGCGTAGAACAGGAAATAAGAAAGGAACAAAAACAGAGTAACCTTTTAAAAGATGCTATAAACAGAAAAACGCAAAAATTGAGAACACGAATTAATACAGTGAATTTAGAATATACTGTAAACCATGAAGTAGAGGGTTTGGATTTACTTTATACAGTGATGAAAGATAAAGATACACAATCAGATATTTTAGAATTTAAAGATATTATCGATAAGGAACTTTCAGAAAACCCTACAGGCTTTACAGAAAAAGATACAGAGTTAATAAGTAATCGAATTATGAAATTAGAGAATTTGTCAGTTATGGTAGGTATTTACATGGAGAATGAGGGCGAAGGATCAAGCACAACTCCTCAAGGAGCTTTAGGTAGAAATTCATTAAAAGAATACATACAGCAAAGTATCGATGCAGTTACGAATAAATTTTGATTATATAAATTTAGTTATCTAATCACAAAAAGCACCTAACCAGTTATGGATTAGATGCTTTTTTATTGCAAACATTCAAGAACATATAAATGAAAAAGAGTGTACAGAAAATAACCATTTTCTGTACACTCTTTTTTTATATCGAAATAAGTGAGGATTACATTTATTTTTATGTTCAGAAACCCAATAAAAAATCTATGTTCATAAAAGTACCCGTATTTAAGTTATGGTACACTAATGATGGATATAGGAGGTTTGTATTTTGAAAATAGGTTATGCAAGAGTTTCAACAGGATTACAAAATTTAAATTTACAAGAAGATCGATTAAATGCATATGGTTGTGAAAAGATATTTAACGATCATATGAGTGGTTCAAAAAGTAAAAGACCTGGTTTAGATAAAGCAATTGAATTTGCAAGGTCTGGAGATACTATTGTTGTTTGGAGATTAGATAGACTAGGACGTAATATGGAGGATTTAATTACATTAGTTAATGAGCTTAACGAACGAGGTGTAAGTTTCCATAGTTTAGAAGAAAATATAACGATGGATAAATCAAGTTCTACCGGACAATTATTATTTCATTTATTCGCAGCATTTGCAGAATTTGAACGTAATTTAATTTTAGAACGTTCTTCAGCTGGTAGAATTGCAGCACGTGCTAGAGGACGGTATGGTGGAAGACCCGAAAAATTAAACAAACAAGATTTAAAATTGCTCAAAACACTTTATGATAATGGTACGCCAATTAAGACAATTGCTGAACAATGGCAAGTTTCACGTACAACAATTTATCGTTATCTCAATAAATTAGAAGATGAAAAGAGTGATAAGTAAATACAACTTAACTTTCAACAATAATAAAAGTTAAAAAATACACACTAATCATACGTTTAAGCTATTATAAATTCAACAACTTCATTTGTATGATTAGAATGTACTCACAATAATCAAGATATTAACTTTCTTTATTTTTTTTGATGAACTTTTTCATGATTTCGATATTCTCCTTATTAAGTTTTTCAATCTTTTTATCAAAAAATGAATTAATTATTATAGTTATCAAAAAATTTATAAATAGATATATACCAATAGGTATAGATATATTACCTTTTATACTCACAAGCAAAACGATTCCTAAATTAATAAACCAAAAAACAATAATAGACAAATATTTATAAAATAGTAAGGTGTTCTTACTTTGTATATTATGCGTTTGTTTTAATCTAGTGTCTTGTGTGACACATAATAAAAATGTTATGAAGAAACATATAATAGACATGGCCAAAACATATAGGGTATCAATTTTTTTTGGTATATGAAAAAAATCAAGTATATTAATATCTTTTATTAAAGATATAAATAATGTTCCTATTATAAATATAATTATAATATTTGAAGATTTAAGAACTTTCATCTCTTTATCATAATTGTACAAGCTTTCGCTATCATAATTTATGTCATAGATATTTTCAAAAACGTATGTAAATAATAGAGGTAGTATAAACAGGTAAAAGTCTGTACTAGTATCACCTTTTGTTATTGTTTGTATTGGAGGTAATAATAATCCATAGCAAAAAATTTGTAAATAAGTCACACCAAAAAGTAAACTAGAAAATCTATTAAAATAATTAGTTATAAATTTCATAAATATACCCCTGCTGCATCTTTTTATCTTCGAATACATCTAATACATAATCACACAATGTTATTGCTGAATTCATTATAAGACGTGCCTCACGCCTATTTACTTTTACTGTAGTTGGCATTAAATTACTCCTCATCTTTATCATTTAGTAATTTGTTATTAATACCTCTTTAATTTTACCACGGCCATCGCCTTTACTGTTAATAGCTCTTGCTACTTCAACATGTCTAATATTAAAACCTTTGTATAAATCATACACCATATCTGCTGAACTGTTGCTTAACATTACCTTACAACCTCTTTTGTCTAAATCTAAGGCTAAATCCCTTAATCGAATTTGCTCATCTAATGTAAATCCATCTGCATTATATGATGTGAAAGCCGATGTTTTTGAAATAGGAATATAGGGACTATCTGCATATATAAAGTCACCTTCTTTTGCATCAGCACAAGCCTCTACGAAATCAGTATTTAAGATTGTTATGTCGTTTTCATTTAAATACTTACTTAATTTTAAAATACCTTCTTCATTAACGATATTTGGTTTTTTATACTTACCCATCGGTACATTTAGGTACCCTTTTTGAGAATATCGTAAAATTCCATTAAATCCGGTTTTGTTAATGTAAAGAATACGTGATGCACGTTCTACAGCAGTTAGTTTAGAAAATGTTTCCTCATCTCTATCTAACGCTCTGATACTATAGTAATACTCTTTTTCATTCACATGCTTTTTTAAGTCTTCTATTAATTCAAATGGATTGTCTTTAACTACTCTATAAAGATTAATTACTTCAAAATTAATATCATTAACTATTGCCGATGCAGGTTGAATACCTAATAAAACGCTGGCACCACCTAAAAATGGCTCAAAATATCGATTATATTCAGTTGGCATATTTGCCTTAATATCTGGTAAAACTTTTGATTTGCCACCTACATACTTTAGTATGGGCTTTATTATTTCATTATTATTAGTCATATAAATCACCTTAAATTTATTTACGAACGCTCGTTCTATTTATTTATAATAACATGCTTATGCAACTGTTTGTTATCCTATTAATATTTTCATTATTTTACCCTCTCATTTATAATTAAATTAACTTAAAGGGATGGTGTTATATATGAATGGTAAGAAGAAATTAGATACAAAAAATGATAAAGCATGGCAGATATTATTTGAAACGCACGATATTGTTGATGATTGCCATAAGAATGGGTTTTATGAAATAAGTGCAGATGATATTAAAAAAGTTAGAGAACCTAGACTGATGACAAAATTTGACCATTACAATAACCTACCTACTCAATTCAAAGACGAAAACCTTGTAATTTTGCCAAACAGACGTGGAAACTACGTTATCGGAAATTTTGATGTATACAAAGAACTTAAATATGAGAAAAATATCAAACCGGAAATCGTTAGCTTCCCTCATTCTATTGATACTATTAATCCAAAAGTCGTTACATCTGAAAGTGTCGCATTAAATGTTGCACATATTAGTAGAATGCTTAGTAAATTAGCGAACAATGAAAATTTAGATTTAACTGTCACTGGTAGAATGGGTTCAGGAACATTCTCTTATGATGTTCTTAATAAAACTACTAATACTAACTATAATTTTGGGGTAGAGAAGTCTCAAATAGAAATCGATGGTAGCTACGAAAGTAAAAACCACTTTTTAATTGTCGAATCTAAAATGCATACTGCAGATGACTTTATGGCACGTCAATTGTACTATCCTTTCAGAACTTTACAAACACGTACTAATAAGAAAATAAGTCCTATCTTCTTTACTCTGTCGAATGATGTGTACAGCTTTTTTATTTATGATGTTGCTGATATAAATAACTACAACTCACTACAATTAGTGAAACAAGTTAATTTCATGTTTAATCATAAAAGTATCATCAAAGATGACTTAATTAATATATATAAAAATGCTAGTGAAGTACCAGAACCACTTGTGCCGTTTCCACAAGCAGATAACTTCGAAAGAGTTATAGATTTACTTAATCTACTAGTTGAAAAAGATTTAACTTTTGAAGAAATAACTCTTAATTATGCTTTTACCTCAAGACAAACTGCATACTATACAAATGCAGGAATTTATTTAAGTTTAATAGAAAAGTTTACTAATGAGGATAATGAAATTGCGTATAGAATTACTAAAAAAGGACTAGATATTATACAAAAAGAAATTAAAGAAAAGTATCTATCACTTGCAGATGAAATCATCTCACATAAGCCATTCTATTTAGCATTCAAACATTACATTAAGAATAATGAAGTACCTAATAAATCAGAAACAGTCAATTATATGAAACAATGCAACATATATAACGTTGGTTCAGACGTTACTAGAGTACGTAGAAGTAGTACTATCAGAGGTTGGATTAGATGGATTGCAAATCTTACTGAAGAAATATCAAGATAAGAAAAAACATTTTTCAACCCCTAAAAAACGCAATAAAAAACACCCCTAAAGTTAGT
>NZ_JAJNHQ010000026.1:0-6024 GCF_022386845.1 Mammaliicoccus sp. C-M13
TCCTTGTTAAATTGTTTATATCTGAAATAGTTCATACAGAAGACTCCTTTTTGTTAAAATTATACTATAAATTCAACTTTGCAACAGAACCTTAATTATCATAGTTATGATAAAATAGCCTATTTTAGACAATCCTTAGTGTATATCTGTATATCACTTTATGTTTACAGCATTTTAATACCGACTTAATACGTAATCAATAGTTCCTTTGTAAAATTAAATGGTAATATATAATTTTAAAATATTATAAGTAAATTATGTTATCACAAATTTATTATGGGTAAATTGTTTTTAACAACTACGGAAAACAAGGAGACGTATATGAGTTTTAATTATCTAGATTATCCTGAAGATCAAGCTAAACTTAGTAAGTTTCAGCGTAAGGTGAAAATTGTTTCTGCTGGAGGAACGTTCCTTGATGGATTTGATTTAACAATTATAGCTGTCGCTATGCCATTGATTATTAAACAATGGAGTGTTAGTCCAATTGAGGAAAGTTTATTAACAGCTTCAGCCATTATCGGTTCCTTCATTGGTGCTGCATGGCTCGGTAAATTAACGGATACATTGGGAAGAAAGGCTATGATTACCGTTGATTTAATAGCCTTTGTATTATTTGCTGTTTTAACAGCAATAGCACCTAATGCATTATATTTAATTATATTTCGGTTCTTTCTTGGTATAGGTATAGGTGCGGACTATCCTATTTCTTCCACGTTAGTGTCAGAATTTAGTTCCTCGAATAATCGAGGGCGACAAGGAACCTTTTTAGGTATGATGTGGTTTGTTGGTGCAGTTTTCGCTTATATAACTGGAATGCTTTTAGTACCATTAGGCGATGATGCATGGCGTTATATGTTTTTAGTAGGTGGATTACTTGCTGTAATCATCTTTATTTTTAGAATAGGACTGCCAGAATCACCACGTTGGTTAGCATCTAAAGGCCGTGAAGAAGAAGCACAGAATATTATTTATCAGCTTACTGGTAATAAAGTGAAGGTAGAACCTGTAGTCAATAAAAAGGTAAAAGTAAAAGAATTATTTACTGAAAAATTTAGAAAGAGAACTATTTTCGTATGTGGTTTTTGGTTTTGTTATGCTACAGCATATTATGGCATTTCCATGTATACGCCAACTATTTTAGCTTCAGTTACTGAAGGAACATTAAATCAAACATACATAGCTTCATCTATTGTAAGTATTTTAGGTTTAATCGGCGCGCTTATCGGTTCATATTTAGTTGATAGATGGGGACGAAGACCACTTCTGATAACATCATTCTTTGGATTAACAGTAGGTTTAACTATATTGACGTTAAACCCCAATCCTACTTTAATGTACTTAGTAATTTTATTTAGTGTAGCAGTTTTATTTTCAAATATGGGTGGAGGTATTTTAAATTTTGTATATCCAACAGAGTTATTCCCAACAAATATACGTGGAACTGCATCAGGATTTGCTACATCGGTTAGCCGTATAGGATCTATTTTAGGTGTGCTTGTTTTCCCAAACTTTGTTGCATTATGGGGCAATCAAGTAGCATTAGGCTTCTTTTCTTTAATAGGTTTGGCTGGTTTCCTAATTACAATTTTTCTAGCTCCTGAAACAAAAGGTAAGAGATTAGAAGAAATCAATGATGAAAATTAATAGAAAAATGTCACGTACAAAGGAGATTATTCAAGTGGAAAAATGGATTAGTTTATGGTCTATTGGACAAGAGTATAGTTTAGAAGACATAAAGCAAATTAAAGAACATGGCTTTAACGGTGTTGAAATTTGGGCAGAACATCATTTAGCAGAGCAAGCTTTCAAGTATGCAAATGAATGTGATTTACAAATTGGCTTACATCTACCTTTTCATGATTTAAATTTAGCTACACAATATGATGAGATAGCAGCGTATACGCTAGCATTAACAAAAAAATGGATGAAGAAACTAGCATATTATAATGGAAGTCATGCTGTTATTCATGGAGGTCAAGCAATGGCCTCTGAAGATTTGGATAAAGTCTATCCGAAAATGATTGAACGATTAAAAGAATTGAGCGACTTTTCTCTAGCCAATAATGTTGAATTACTTTTCGAGAACCAAATACCTGATGGGCTAAACTATATGCATATATTACCTTCTAATATTGAAGAATGGCTAGATGTGTTAAATAAAACAAACACTAAAGCTTGTTTAGATGTTGGGCATTTAGCTATTCAAGGTGACGAATTTAAAGACACAGTAAACAGATTAGGTGGATTACTTAAATCAATTCATTTATCCGATAATGATGGAAAATCAGATTTACATTTACTACCTAACGATGGAACAGTTATACAAAATAATATAATAAATGTTTTAAGTAAACAAAATTATCAAGGACCAGTTGTTTTTGAAATAAACCCTTATAAATATTCATTAAAAGATATTTTAGAGCATCCATCTGTTAAAGAATTTAATATTTAATTAACCGCCCTTTCACTTACCATTATTTTACAATTAAGTTATTTTAAATAATGGTTATTAATGTTATTATATTGATAAATATTATTTGAAAGGAAGGTTATACATATATGGAAAATTCTAATGCAAATCAAACAAGTGCAAAAACATCAGACTTACCTCTTTTAAATCACTTTAGTAAGTTAAGAGAAAACCCTAAATGGATTGTAAAATTAATTATATTCACTATTTTGTCATTTATATCTTTACTTTTGACGAATTATATAACTGATAATACTGAGATACTTAAAAAAGCTGGTTTGGATTCATCTCAAATTGAACAACAAAATGAAATGGATATAGGGACTTTAATTGGCCAAACTGTTGGTGGTGTCATTTTTGGCTTATTAATTATCTTTTTAATATTCTTAATTGTTTCAAAAATTATGAAATCTGATGCACGCGCAATTCATATTTTTTCAGCTTCTATTTCATATTTAATTATTACTACTGCTTTTTCAATAATTGTTTATGGTATACAAGCATTATTTGGACTAACGTTACCTGATACACAGATTGACAGTCTAAATGTTTTTGATAAAGGAAATCAATATTTGTCAGTTTTTAATTTATCAGGTTTATTATCAGCATATTTAATCTTTGCTGTGTATTATGGGACAAGTAAGTTATCTAAAAAAGCTTCTATTATTTGGGCAATTGTTGCTTTAATCGTAACTATTGGCTTTGGATTAATCAGTGCATCATTTATTAATGCGATTCAAGGTTTAGTCTAGTATGTGTTAGCCTTTCACAATTTATTTTGTAACAATACTTTTTAGAGCGGGATAGAAACCTTTTACGAAAATAAAACTTCTAACCCACTCTTTTATTTAATTTAATATATTTAACTTCCTATTTAATACTTCTTCCATTAACGACCAACCTTCACGATCATCTCCAGTTGGATCATAAGGTTCAAATCCATAGTTTAAGTACATATTTATCGCTTGATAACTTGTCGTTTGCGTTGTTAAATACACTTTATTATGGTTTTCTTTTATTAATGTATTCAATGCTACGGTTAACAAAGGTTTAGATAATTTCTTCCCTTGATATTCTGGTTTTATTGCAACAAAATGTATTCGTCCTTTTTGTTCACCAGTTCCATCTAAGTCTCCGAACCAAGCTGATGTTGTTCCAATTGCTTCTCCATCTTCATTCTCTATGAAAAGACATCTATGTTTCATTTCTTCTATATTAAAGCCGAATTCTTTATCGAATCTTTTGAGTGCATCCTCGACTGTTTTAAATTCTTCAGCAGCAGTTTCTATTTTTGCCCACTCTATTTCATCGCCTTCTCTAAATTTTCTGATTGAATAGCCTTCAGGTAAATCAAATTGTGGGATATTTTCTAAATTATCTCTGAACATCTTCAACTTAATTCTTTTCATTTTGTAACCTCCAGTTTTATCATTCACTAAAAATTATATCTAATATATACAATTAAACCAAAATATCTACTGTCATATGGCATTCATTTTTTTAATACGATTGAAATAAAAGACATTTGCTTTTTATTTCGTTGTAACCTATGAGATGAAAATTGATGTTAAAGTGTATTAAGTAATTACGAAAGAGATAAAAAATAATCGATTGCATATGGAGGAATATTTTACTATGAAAAAATTATTAATCGCATCAACTGCAGCAGCAAGTATTATTACAGCTGGATTTAGCGCTAACGCTGATGCAAGTGAATATACAACAACTCAAGCAACAGAAGCAGCATCTACTAACGAAGTATATAAAGAATTTATCGCAGCTGGTGGAACAAAAGCATTATGGGATAACATTGTAATGCCAGAATCAAGTGGTAATCCAAATGCTGTAAACGAACTTGGATACAGAGGCCTTGGTCAAACTAAAGAATCTTGGGGCACTGGAAGTGTTACTGAGCAAACTAAAGGTATGATCAATTACGCTAAGGAACGTTATGGCTCTGTAGAAGCAGCAATTGCATTCCGTCAAGCAAATAACTGGTGGTAAAATTTAAATCATAAGCATTTTCAAATATAAATAATAAAAACTCCCAATCTAGATGTGAAATCTAACAGATTGGGAGTTTTTTAATGCCTATCGCATTTTAAAAGTTTTATTTTTGACATTTTCAGATGATAGTTCTACACTCAACTTGTATCTAAAATAAATACAAGTGAGGTTATTAATATGAAAATAGGTATCGTAGCAGCTAATGGAAAAGCAGGACAACTTATTACTAAAGAAGCTATTAATAGAGGTTTAGACGTTACAGCTATAGTACGTAACAAAAATAAAACTGTTGCTGAAAAATCTATTATTAAAGATTTGTTTGATTTAACGTCAGAAGATTTAAAGCCATTCGATGTTATAATTGATGCTTTTGGTGAAGTACGTGAAGATAAATTACATTTACATCAAGATTCTGTTCACCATTTAAATAAATTACTATCAAATACTGATACAAGATTAATTATTATAGGCGGTGCTGGTAGTTTGTATGTGGATGATAAATTAGAAACACAACTATATAACACCCCTGATTTCCCTGAATCATATAAACCACTTTCTATAGCTCAAGGTAAAGTGTTAGATGACTTGCGTAAAAGAAATGACGTACGCTGGACATTTGTTAGCCCCGCTGCTGAATTTATTGCGGACGGAGAAAGAACTGGAACATATATTTTAGCTGGAGAAAAATTTACTTTAAATGATAATGGTGAAAGTAAAATTAGTTACACAGATTTTGCTATCGCAATGGTAGATGAAGCTGTTAAAGGCGACCATATTCAAGAAAGAATTTCAGTTTTATCAAAATAAATGCCTCAGCCCTCTCGCTTTTATTAAGCCTCATAGTTATAATGAATATGAATCTAAGAGGTGATAAAGCGTGAACACTCAAATTTCAGTTGGTATTCATATACTGTCTTTGCTATCTATTAATGAAGAGCCCCTTTCAAGTAAATATTTAGCAAGTAGCATAAATAGTAATCCAACACTTGTAAGAAAAATATGCAAATATTTGAGAAACGGTAAACTTATTGAAAGCCAACAAGGTAAGTCAGGTTATCAATTATCTAAACCAGCAAATAAAATAACTTTAGGTGATGTATACCAACTTATACAAGAAGAAGAACATTTCCTAAAAATACATCAAGATACAAACCCTAAATGTGTCGTCGGTAAAAACATTCAATCTACTTTAGATAATATATACAGTGAAGTGGATTCAAAAATTATTAAAGAACTCAATCAAACAACTATAGATGACTTATCCAAACAAATATTAAGTCGATAAAGAAGCTCCTTTCAAAGTTTACACATATAGTGTCTAATTTGAAAGGAGCTTTATATATGAGTAAAGAGAAGAATAGTCTCAAATTCTAACGGGCTAGTTATTTTTGTCTAGCTCGTTAGATTTTCTAACAGGCTAGATTTTCCAAACAAGCACGTTAGCTCTGTATTTTCGAATATGTCCATATAATTGTGTAATAAAAAAAGAGCCAAATATAGCTCACTTTAGTACAATGTAATCGACTAAGAAAATATTGTAGAGG
>NZ_JAJNHQ010000027.1:0-4488 GCF_022386845.1 Mammaliicoccus sp. C-M13
TGTCATATTCAAAGTTTCTGCCGACTGTTTCAACTTTGAATATTCCTGTTCACTCACTCTGAAACTAATTTGTTTTGGCTCTTTGCGGTTGGGTTTACGGTTTCCCCCAACAGACAAATCGCTAGCCAAATTATCTTTATGTTCGTTCACAAGTCCCACCACCTTTCTGACGAAAAATATTCCTTTTCATAAATATAGCTTATAATATAATCTATATTTTCTCAAGTAATATAGTGGTTTGGCAAGCGTCGTATATTCTAGCCACTTCGTTCTGAATATACCGGCTTGCTGGGATTAATCCCAGACCCTTTATGTTTTTGCTAACGCAAAAAATGAGTGGCAAAATGCTAGCCACTCATAGTTCAAAACCAAATTCAAAATCAAAACAAAAGCAACCAAAAATGTGGTTGCTAATAAAATTAATTCTCATAATTATTACGAATAAAATTCTCAATATTTTTTTCGTAATTTGGATAGTTATAATTTCCTAAACAACTTACTTTATTTGAATAATATTTAAATAATTCACAACAAAGCTTAAAAGATTGGTATGTCTTTCTATATCCATTCATCTCAAAAGTAGCTAAAAGCATATTGAATTCTTTATCAGTTAAATATTTGTTTATAAACTTATAATTCTTTCCTAAACTAAAATCAAAACCCCTATTAAAGCCAATATACCAAGAAATCATTCTTAATAATTCAGGACGTAAAATATTATTGAAATGATCTAAAGCAAATAATATTTCTCTTCTAAAAACACCCTTTGCTACATACGTTGAGACACTCCAAAACTCATTACAGCAATCATAAAATTCTCGTTCTGTTGGTTTTTTTAACCAATAATTTGAGTCATCTGGAACAATTTCTTGAGTTACTAAATTATCTTTATCAACTAAAATTTTTACAAGACCATCAGAATCACTAAAATAACGATTTAAATCTTTTAAATTAATTAATGTAATATCCATTTTTATGCCATCTTTAAAATACATTATATAACTGTAACCATAATCTAAATCAGGTGGGAATAATTCCATATCTTCTGGTTTCTGTATAAACAATAATTCTCCAAATAAACTTAACCAACTTTCTTCATGTGTGAAATACTCAATATCTGATACGAAAAAAGCAAAATCATAATCTTGAAACTTATCTTTTTTTATATTTTCATTAGTTCTTGAACCCTCGAGAGCAATAATTTTTACATTGCTTCGTTGATAAGCAAATTCAGAAACTAAATTTAAAATTTCTTTTTCAGTCCTCATTGTTTTTTCACTCCCAAAATCTAAATTCACGCTGCCAAAATTCAATCTGCTTTTGCAATTGTTTTTCATTCTCTTTTAAAGTCAATTTCATTAAGTCCGTTAAATCAATTTCTGAAATACTTTTTAACATTTCTCTGTATTTATTTTTTGTACGTCTTTCTAATTTACCCCATGTACTTTCTTCATGAATTAGCATATAAATCATTGCTTGGTCTTTTACTTTTTCTAAACTAGACCAATCTGGTTTCAAAATATGTAAATCATTAAAACAATCGTTCCAATAATCAACCATATCTCTTTTTAATTCAATTTCTACACGCCATAAGTGTTCAGACATAACTTCAATGTCTGCATTATCCTTACGTTCTTGTTTTTTATTATAAATTCTAATAAATCTATCACTGTCACGAACACCAAAATATTTTGTTTCTGGTTTACCGTTACGACCATAAAAAATAGTTTTCTTAACTGATTTATCAGTCATCGCATAATAATCGCTCAAATCGTCTTCAAAATCAAAAGCCAAATCTAATCTTGTAAAACCATCATCTTCCATGTAGTCAATGATGTTTTGTTTTAACCAAAGCATTTCTTCATGCGTAAGTTTATTAGGATTAAATTCAACACGCATATTACGTCTATCCCACGCATCTGCTTTTACTTTATCATATTCGATGTAAACTTTTTCTTGTAGAGCCTTAGCTTTAAATTTGGTTTGTAATATATCCCAAAGTCTAATTTGTGGCGCAATACTCATAAATTCAGACAGTTTGTGAGCATTGTTCTTATTAAGATTCCCAACAATTGTCATAGCATCAAAGTGTAATTTTGGTTCGGGGGTGTACATAATATGTCGGTTTAACCGGCTATTAGAGTATCCGGTTTTAGAAAAATTTGAGTTTTCCTTTTCCAAACTTTGTTTTGCCTGAATTTCTTCTGCTTTTTTACTCATAAAAAATCGACTCCTTATTTTGTTTAAGAAGTCGCTCACCCGAATATATATCTTGAAGAATAAACCAATATCGTTTAATATCTAGATATACAAAAATTAAGAAAAAAACACCAACTGTTTTTCTTTAAGGTAAGTCGCATTCACAAACTTTGGTCAGGGAGTGAGCGACTTCTTTTTTTGTTTTTTTATTTGCATATTAATATAACACTAACAAAAGGCTTGGTCTATTCAGACTAAGTCTTTTTTTATTAGGCTGAATATTTTTTAGAATATTTATATTGCTGATAAGTGTTATAAAGTATTAACGCCTGCACTACTACTTGAGCAATTGATATTGCTAAATTAATCTTTTTCTTCTTACTCATTTTCTTCAACCCCCTTTGTTGCTTTATTCCAATTGCTTTATTTACATTGAGCCTCTGTACCCTTAACAAACCCAAAACTTGTCGAATGGTCGGGCTAATAGCTCACGCTATGCCGACATTCGTCTGCAAGTTTAGTTAAGGGTACTTCTCAATATAAATAAATTTTCTCGGCATAAAAGCCTGATCATACTTTGTTTAATCATGGAATCTTGCTCTTATCCACTCATACAACCAAATAAATAGCCCTATAGCGAGTATATAAGGTAAACCATAAGCAATGTACCATAAAACTGAAATAAAGCCCTCAGAAGCCTTTATTTTGCTTGCTATGGCATTCTGTAATACATCTACATGTAAAAAGCCCATAAAATCTCTGCCAATCGTCATAATCAAAGCAAAAAGCATAAACACTAATAACATTGCACCAATACCAGTAAATAATTGCTTTTGTCTTTTTTGATAATGTTCATGTGATTGTTTAACTTCACGCAACATCGAATGAATTTCTTCTCGAACTCCATAAACATCTTTTCGAACCTCTATCTCAATATCTTCTGCATTCACTCGATTTAAATTCTTTTGTAACAAACGAACAAAATCATTATGGACTTTTTTACCTCTACCTTGAAAGTCCTCCGTCGTCTTTTTCAAACTCGACTTGATTGCCTGCAATTCCTTTTCTCTCAAGTCCTGTTGTTCTTTCATCTCTGATATATATTTTATTACTAGCTTGTTTTGTTTCTTCAGTTCTTGCAATTCTTCGTTTTCTAAGGTCTTCTGAATTTTCTGCGACTGCGTCCCAGTCAACTTCGAACGTGTCTGCATATTCATCGTATTCTCGTTCTTCTTCTCGTTCTCGTCTGAATTTCTCGATTGCAAAGCCATTTTCAATCACTCCTTTGTCATAAGAATCGCCCAACTTATTCCCACGTACTTTTTTATCTTCTTCAATGTGTCTATACGTTACGTTGTTTTTCGTTACTCTCGTGATTTCAACACCTTTTTCTTTTAGCAAAGTATTAAATTCTTCAAAGTCTACTGCGTTATCCTTTGTTTCTTCAACTGCCATTCTTATATCATTTTTCCATGACCTTTTATCTTTATCTATCATGTTCTGTTCTGCCAACGTATATCTGATTTCTGATGACTTTTCTGGCACAGATAAACCACGTTCTTCACATAACTGATCATTCGCCTTTTTTATAAAATCACGTTGTTCTTTGTTTGACTGATACTTGTTGCCTGTTTCTAAATTTACTGAATTAATAATAATGTGATTGTGATAATGGTCTTTGTCTGTATGTGTATAAACTGCAACTTGATAATCTGGTGCAATTTTTTTAGCTAATTCTAAACCTATCTCATTACACTCTTTAGCTGTTACTTCGCCAGGCTTAAAAGATTGAATGACTGTATGTGCTTGAACACCATTCTCTTTGCCATATAACGCCCTAGTTTGCTTAAAATATGATTTAGCATAATCAACATCACAATTTAAGCCGCTTTTTTCTTCTGCACGTTCTTCTGCGTAATTAATGGCACGACTTGCCGACTTCGTATTGCCTAATTTAGTTGTTGCCATATCTTATGCAACTCCTTTTTCACATCATCAAATTGCTTTTCTAAATCATGATATTTCTCTTCTGGTAAATGTGTAGCCTTATCTTTATTTTGATTAAACCACTTAGCAATCTGATTCACATTACTACCCAAATGACTTAAATCTTTGGCAATCGATTGTCGCGTTTCTTTGTCTAATTTTGGCGACACTAATCGACTGCCTTGTGCCTTTTTCTTAACGAAATTAGGCACTGTCATATTCAAAGTTTCTGCCGACTGTTTCAACTTTGAATATTCCTGTTCACTCACTCTGAAACTAATTTGTTTTGGCTCTTTGCGGTTG
>NZ_JAJNHQ010000028.1:0-3138 GCF_022386845.1 Mammaliicoccus sp. C-M13
TTGCACATTGAAAACTAGATAAGTAAGCAAATAGATTTTACCAAGCAAAAAACCGAGTGAATTTTTAACGAAATTCAACAAGCTTAATAATCGCGCGTCGTCTTTTTAGACGACATCACAGATTAATAACTGGTAAAGGTTAGTTAAACATGGTTGTATCTTCGATACACAGTGCTTAACTAAGGATTTACATGATTAAGTTATTAAGGGCGCACGGTGGATGCCTTGGCACTAGAAGCCGAAGAAGGACGTTACTAACGACGATATGCTTTGGGGAGCTGTAAGTACGCTTTGATCCAGAGATTTCCGAATGGGGAAACCCAGCATGAGTTATGTCATGTTATCCACATATGAATACATAGTATGTGAGAAGGCACACCCGGAGAACTGAAACATCTTAGTACCCGGAGGAAGAGAAAGAAAACTCGATTCCCTGAGTAGCGGCGAGCGAAACGGGAATAGCCCAAACCAATAGGCTTGCCTATTGGGGTTGTAGGACACTCAATACGGAGTTACAAAGGAAATAATTAGACGAATGGTTTTGGAAAAGCCAACCATAGAAGGTAAAGGTCCTGTAGTCGAAAGTTATTTCTCTCCTGAGTGGATCCTGAGTACGGCGGAACACGTGTAATTCCGTCGGAATCTGGGAGGACCATCTCCCAAGGCTAAATACTCTCTAGTGACCGATAGTGAACCAGTACCGTGAGGGAAAGGTGAAAAGCACCCCGGAAGGGGAGTGAAATAGAACCTGAAACCGTGTGCTTACAAATAGTCAGAGCCCGTTAATGGGTGATGGCGTGCCTTTTGTAGAATGAACCGGCGAGTTACGATTTGATGCAAGGTTAAGCAGTAAATGTGGAGCCGTAGCGAAAGCGAGTCTGAATAGGGCGAATGAGTATCTGGTCGTAGACCCGAAACCAAGTGATCTACCCATGTCCAGGTTGAAGTTCAGGTAACACTGAATGGAGGACCGAACCGACTTACGTTGAAAAGTGAGCGGATGAGGTGTGGGTAGCGGAGAAATTCCAATCGAACTTGGAGATAGCTGGTTCTCTCCGAAATAGCTTTAGGGCTAGCCTCAAGTGATGATTATTGGAGGTAGAGCACTGTTTGGACGAGGGGCCCCTCTAGGGTTACCGAATTCAGACAAACTCCGAATGCCAAATAATTTAACTTGGGAGTCAGACTATGGGTGATAAGGTCCATAGTCGAAAGGGAAACAGCCCAGACCACCAGCTAAGGTCCCAAAATATATGTTAAGTGGAAAAGGATGTGGCGTTGCCCAGACAACTAGGATGTTGGCTTAGAAGCAGCCATCATTTAAAGAGTGCGTAATAGCTCACTAGTCGAGTGACACTGCGCCGAAAATGTACCGGGGCTAAACATATTACCGAAGCTGTGGATTATCCGTAAGGATAATGGTAGGAGAGCGTTCTAAACGTGTTGAAGCATGATCGCAAGGACATGTGGAATGTTTAGAAGTGAGAATGCCGGTGTGAGTAGCGAAAGATGGGTGAGAATCCCATCCACCGATTGACTAAGGTTTCCAGAGGAAGGCTCGTCCGCTCTGGGTTAGTCGGGACCTAAGCCGAGGCCGATAGGCGTAGGCGATGGATAACAGGTAGATATTCCTGTACCACCTATGATTGTTTGAACGATGGGGGGACGCAGTAGGATAGGCGAAGCGTGCTGTTGGAGTGCACGTCCAAGCAACAAGACTGAGTGTTAGGCAAATCCGGCACTCGTAAGGTTGAGTTGTGATGGGGAGTTGGATCATGAATCCGACGAGTCGTTGATTTCACACTGCCAAGAAAAGCCTCTAGTTAGAAAATAGGTGCCCGTACCGCAAACCGACACAGGTAGTCAAGATGAGAATTCTAAGGTGAGCGAGCGAACTCTCGTTAAGGAACTCGGCAAAATGACCCCGTAACTTCGGGAGAAGGGGTGCTTTTTAAGGTGCAAGCCTTGAAGAGCCGCAGTGAATAGGCCCAAGCGACTGTTTATCAAAAACACAGGTCTCTGCTAAACCGTAAGGTGATGTATAGGGGCTGACGCCTGCCCGGTGCTGGAAGGTTAAGAGGAGTGGTTAGCTTCTGCGAAGCTACGAATCGAAGCCCCAGTAAACGGCGGCCGTAACTATAACGGTCCTAAGGTAGCGAAATTCCTTGTCGGGTAAGTTCCGACCCGCACGAAAGGCGTAACGATTTGGGCACTGTCTCAACGAGAGACTCGGTGAAATCATAGTACCTGTGAAGATGCAGGTTACCCGCGACAGGACGGAAAGACCCCGTGGAGCTTTACTGTAGCCTGATATTGAAATTCGGCACAGCTTGTACAGGATAGGTAGGAGCCTTAGAAGCGTGAGCGCTAGCTTACGTGGAGGCGCTGGTGGGATACTACCCTGGCTGTGTTGACTTTCTAACCCGCACCATTTGATCATGGTGGGAGACAGTGTCAGGCGGGCAGTTTGACTGGGGCGGTCGCCTCCTAAAGAGTAACGGAGGCGCTCAAAGGTTCCCTCAGAATGGTTGGAAATCATTCGCAGAGTGTAAAGGCACAAGGGAGCTTGACTGCGAGACTTACAAGTCGAGCAGGGTCGAAAGACGGACTTAGTGATCCGGTGGTTCCGCATGGAAGGGCCATCGCTCAACGGATAAAAGCTACCCCGGGGATAACAGGCTTATCTCCCCCAAGAGTTCACATCGACGGGGAGGTTTGGCACCTCGATGTCGGCTCATCGCATCCTGGGGCTGTAGTCGGTCCCAAGGGTTGGGCTGTTCGCCCATTAAAGCGGTACGCGAGCTGGGTTCAGAACGTCGTGAGACAGTTCGGTCCCTATCCGTCGTGGGCGTAGGAAATTTGAGAGGAGCTGTCCTTAGTACGAGAGGACCGGGATGGACATACCTCTGGTGTACCAGTTGTCGTGCCAACGGCATAGCTGGGTAGCTATGTATGGACGGGATAAGTGCTGAAAGCATCTAAGCATGAAGCCCCCCTCAAGATGAGATTTCCCAACTTCGGTTATAAGATCCCTCAAAGATGATGAGGTTAATAGGTTCGGGGTGTAAGCGCAGTAATGTGTGTAGCTGACGAATACTAATCGATCGAAGACTTAATCAAATTTTTAAAATCGGTTTT
>NZ_JAJNHQ010000029.1:0-3082 GCF_022386845.1 Mammaliicoccus sp. C-M13
TTTTATATACATAGTTTGTGAAAAACCAAGTTGTTTTTTAAGTGTTATAACATGGATAAGTATACTGAGAAAAAACGTAGAAATCAAGTGTTCCAAAATTTTATTGAACGACACGTGGGGGAAAATCAAATGGCATTGGTAAAGGAATGTAATACCTTTTTGTCTTTTGTGACTGATAAGTCGTTAGAAAAACAGAAATTATATAAAGCCAATTCGTGTAAGAATCGCTTTTGTCCTGTTTGTGCTTGGCGTAAAGCAAGAAAAGATGCTTTAAGTCTATCTTTAATGATGCAGCATGTTAAACAGGCACATGAAAAAGAATTTATATTTTTAACGTTAACGACGCCTAATGTATCTAAAAATGAATTAGAAAATGAGATTAAGCATTATAATCAATCATTTAGACGATTAAGTAATCGAACAAAATTTAAAAAGGTTGTTAAGGGTTATGTAAGAAAATTAGAAATTACATACAACAAAGAACGAGATGATTATAATCCTCATTTCCATGTGTTAATTGCGGTTAATAAATCGTATTTTACTGATAAAAATTATTATATTAATCAAAAAGAATGGTTAAATTTGTGGCGTGATGTAACAGGGATTGAAGAGATTACACAAGTTCATGTTCAAAGAGTTAAAACTAATAATAATAAAGAACTTTATGAAATGGCTAAATATTCAGGGAAAGATAGTGATTATTTAAGTAATCAAAAAGTATTTGATGCTTATTATCAATCTTTGAAAGGGAAACAAGTTTTAGTGTATTCAGGTTTATTTAAAGAAGCGAGAAAGCTATTAAAAAATGGCGATTTAGATTATCTAAAAGAGATTGATCCGACTGAATATATTTATCAAATTTTTTATATTTGGAAACAAAAAGAATATTTAGCGAGTGAACTGCATGATTTAACAGAACAAGAAAAAAGAGAGTTAAATCATCAAATGATTGATGAAATTGAGGAAGAATAATGCTTATAAATTGTGATAAATTTTTTGTGGAAGAGTTGCAAAAAAACGGTTATGAAATTGACTATAAAAAAATTGTAGATATATATAAGACTTCAAGAAATTCTGATGGATTTAAAAAAAGACAATTAAAAAAAGAGAAAAAAGCAACTGAAATACAAAAACATATAGAAAAATATTACTAAACGTTAGCTAAAAAGCTAGCGTTTTTTTATTTTTTAATCCCTGGGGGAACTATAGCGTTTAACCAGCATGGTTACCCACTTTTTATGCCAATTTTTAAATTTGCATGTAGATGGGCAGTGTCTAAAAATTAGTCACTGGTTTTGCTCAAATTTTTGTTTGTGAAAGGCAATTATTTTTATTTGGCTCTCATTTGCGTTTTAAGAGCCGATATAGGTTTTTAGGTATAAAACTATATAAATAACCCCTAATTCTTTAAAATGACCCTTTAAAATTCAAAATAAAGGCATAAAAAATAAAAGCTATCTCAAAATTGAGATAGCTTTTTTCTTTCGTACGGTCTGTTTATTTTTCTTTCGACGCCGTATCGTCGATGGAATTCAAAAAAGTTATGGGCTATAAATCTACATCACTTTTTCAAGAATGTAGTAGCAATATTCAAGACAAATTAATTTTTATAACTGCTCGGAATATCTCAAGCCGTTTCTTTAATTTTGAAATAAAAAATCGACGAAGGTCGATTATGGTTTTCGCACCGTTTGGAACAAACGTATAAGTGCGCCCTTACGGGATTTAACTAGATTATAACGATGAAAAATAGACCTGTAAAGCAATAACTATTGTGATAAAGTTTGTTAAAAAAGGAGGTATTAATTTGATATTTATATATATAATATTTTCGGCTATTTTACTTTATTACGCTTTAAAATATGGAATTAGAAATGGTTTTGTTGACCTTGAAGCGAATAAAGAAGGCTTAGTTTACTATAAAAAAAGCGCTAGTTTACTTGAAGAGATAGGAAATATTTATAGTAGAGTTTCTATATCTAAATCTAAAGAAGCGAAAGCTATCTATAATGAGGCTTTTGACATATTACTTTCTGAAAAAAAGCCGAAAATTATATTTAAAGAATTAACTGATAAGAAAGAAGAAATTTTTAAATTAAGTATAGATGATTAACTAGCTTTAAATGACGCATTTATGCCGAGAAAATTTATTGATCGTTGAGAAGAACCCTTAACTAAACTTGAAGACGAATGTCGGCATAGCGTGAGCTATTAAGCCGACCATTCGACAAGTTTTGGGATTGTTAAGGGTTCCGAGGCTCAACGTCAATAAAGCAATTGGAATAAAGCAATTATGTTATTGATTTTAAATTTTTTATATCAAAATGGTCTTTTTCTGTTAAGTCATAACCAGAATGAAAAAGAAGCTGAGCTTCTTTTGAAATACATGGTATTTTTCGACCTTTATAATTAGTTTCTGAAAACCATTCATTTTGAAAAACGTAATTGCCACCTTCTGGATTTGCTTGAGTAATGGAACCATCATCATTTAAATTTATGGGATGAATATCTAAATATCCATATTTTTTATGTTTAAGTTCCATGCGTGAAGGCATCCAATCAACTTCTATTTTATATCCTATATCTTCTAATTTTTGTATAACTTTTTGAGTGTGTTGAGCGTCAAAATCTATATCTATATCTCTGTGTTCTCTTTGTTGTTTTCCAGTTAATACATCTACACCCCAACCTCCATCTAACCAATAAGTTACTTCCATTTTTTCAAATAAGTCTAAAATATAAAATAAATCCTTTTCTGTTACATTATTAATTTTCATTTTATCCCTCCTAATTTAGGAATTTGAAACGAGTTGAAAACGAGTTTCTTCTTGTCTTGATAATAAGGGTAACTATTACAGAGTGGAATAGTTACCCTTAAAGCATTGGTATATCTGGTTTAAAGTACAAAAAAAGTTGCTTTTTCATACCTAGTAATGTAGTGTTTTAAGTGACCAAACAAAAAACTTTACATGAAAGGAGAAAAAGCAACTTTTTTATATACATAGTTTGTGAAAAACCAAGTTGTTTTTTAAGTGTTATAACATGGATAAGTATACTGAGAAAAAACGTAGAAATCAAGTGT
>NZ_JAJNHQ010000030.1:0-1519 GCF_022386845.1 Mammaliicoccus sp. C-M13
AAAAAATACCAAATATTAACAAACTATTTTATAATATAGATGAAATTTTATTTAGGAGTTGATTCTATGTTAAATAAAGCTGAAGATAAACGTGACCAATATGAAATGATTTCTGTTTCAGAATTGGTCCCTAAAGATCATTTGTTGAGAAAAGTAGATAAGGTATTAGATTTAAACTTCGTTTATGAACTTGTTGAAGATAAATACTGTTTAGATAACGGACGTCCTTCTATTGATCCAGTTATCTTAGTTAAGATTTTACTTATTCAAAGACTATTTGGCATAAAATCAATGAGACAAACTATTAAAGAAATTGAGACTAACGTAGCTTACCGTTGGTATTTAGGGTTTAGCTTTCTTGATAAAGTCCCTCATTATGGTACATTCAGTAAAAATTATACAAGACGGTTCCATGATACTGACTTGTTTGAACAAATATTCGAAAGAATATTACAAATTGCGATTAAGAATAATTTAATTGATCACTCAACGTTATTCATTGATTCAACACATATAAAAGCTAATGCGAACAAAAATAAATATATTAACCGAGTTGTTAAAAAAGATACATTACACTTCCAAGAAGAACTTAATAATGAAATTAATCAACAGAGGTTAGCACAAGGAAAAAAGCCCATAAAAAATAAGAAAAAGGAGGAATATAAAAATAAGAAAGTCAGTACTACTGACCAAGAAGCTGGCTACTATGTTAAAGGTGAAAGAGAGAAACAATTTGCGTATAGCTTACATAGTTGTGTAGATAAAAATGGTTTTATAATTGATCAACATGTTACACCTGGAAATGTTCACGATAGTACACAGTTGAAACCTATGGTTGAAAGATTAGAAGCAAAAAATATGTTGCCAATCACATTAGCAGTAGACTCTGGATACAAAACTCCATTCAATGCGCATTATTTACTTGAGAAATCGATTGTACCTGCAATGCCATATACAAGACCAAAAGGAAAGCCAGGCATATTTAAATCCAAAGAGTTTATTTATGATGAATATTACGATAGTTACATATGTCCAAATGATGAATTACTTACTTTTAAGAGAACTATGCCGACAGGGCATAGATTATACAAATCTGATCCTACTATATGTAAAACATGTCCACTATTAAATGAATGTACAGAAAACAGAAACTATACTAGAGAAATTCGAAGACATGTTTGGCAAGACGATTTAGATATAATCGAAGATTTACGATTTGTAGATACTATTAAAAAAGCATATAAACTAAGAAGCCAAACAGTAGAAAGACGATTTGGTGATGCAAAAGAACAGCATGGTATGAGATGGACAAGATATAGAGGTATTAAAAAAGTTTCCATGGACACCACGCTTATTTGTGCTGCCATGAATCTTAAAAAGTTGGCAATGTGGCTAGTAAAAGAGCCACAAATAGCCTAGATTAAACGTAGTTTAATCATGATTTTAGTGGAAATTATTAATCTATACAAAAAAACAAACTGAACTTATAAATTTAAGTTCAGTTTGTCCACAGTCTGAG
>NZ_JAJNHQ010000031.1:0-1470 GCF_022386845.1 Mammaliicoccus sp. C-M13
ATAGTGGCGAAATTAATCCAACAAGCGTAACGGGCTTACCGGCAGGTTTAACGTTTGATAACCAAACAAAACAAATTACAGGTACGCCAACTGCTGAAGGTACAAGCACTGTAACGGTTACTTATAGAGATCCAAGTGGTAATAGTGTAACTAAAGAATTCATTTATAGAGTAGTCGACTCTACACCGCCTGCGAAACCGGTAATCCAAACGGATTTAACAGAAAAAGCTGGTACAACGACACCGATTAGTGTCACAGCGGAGCCAGGTTCAACAGTACGAATTTACATTGGCAGAGATAACAATAAAGTATTAATCGGAGAAGGCAAAGCGAACGCGCAAGGTAATGTGACAATCACACCTACGCGTGCGATACCGGCAGGTGAAATCACGGCTACAGCGACAGATACAGCTGTTCGTCCAAATACTTCTAATCCTTCTGAACCGAAGGTAGCGACAAATAGACGTACAGACGCAGAAAGACTTAACCCAACTGGTAAAAAACAAACAGTTGAGTTAAAAGCGACACCTAATGCTGAACAATCGATTAATACAGCTGGTTTACCGAGTGGTACGCGTTACGCGTACACAACACCTGTTGATACAACAACGACTGGTGATAAAAATGCGACTGTTCGTGTAACTTATCCAGATGGTAGCCATGATGATGTCGCTGTAGTGGTGGCAGTAAATGACACAATGCGTCCAACGGCACCAGAGATTCAAGAAAAGACAAGTGAAAAAGGTGCACCAATTCAAGCATTCACATTACCAAACGCGACAGACAATAGTGGTGAGATTAATCCAACAAGCGTAACGGGCTTACCGGCAGGTTTAACGTTTGATAACCAAACAAAACAAATTACAGGTACGCCAACTGCTGAAGGTACAAGCACTGTAACGGTTACTTACAGAGATCCAAGTGGTAATAGTGTAACTAAAGAATTCATTTATAGAGTAGTCGACACTACACCGCCTGCGAAACCTGTTATTCAAACGAATTTAACAGAAAAAGCGAACACAAAAGAACCAATTACAGTTAGTGCTGAACCAGGCTCAAGAGTCCAATTATTTGATAATAAAAATCAACCGTTAGGTGAAGGAACAGCGAATGACCAAGGTAAAGTTGTCATTACCCCGACAAAACCAATACCGGTAGGTAGTGTCACAGCGAAAGCAACAGATGCATCTAACAATACGTCATTAGCATCTGATATAGTGAATGCTACTGTACGACGTACAGACGCAGATAGACTTAACCCAACTGGTAAAAAACAAACAGTTGAGTTAAAAGCGACACCTAACGCTGAACAATCGATTAATACAGCTGGTTTACCGAGTGGTACGCGTTACGCGTATACAACACCTGTCGATACAACTACGACTGGTGATAAAAATGCGACTGTTCGTGTAACTTATCCAGATGGTAGCCATGATGATGTCGCTGTAGTGGTGGCAGTAAATGACACAA
>NZ_JAJNHQ010000032.1:0-1363 GCF_022386845.1 Mammaliicoccus sp. C-M13
GAATATGTCCATATAATTGTGTAATAAAAAAAGAGCCAAATATAGCTCACTTTAGTACAATGTAATCGACTAAGAAAATATTGTAGAGGTGACCTATATATGACTCAGTTAAATATTAACGTAGACTTTGAAGAATTGGCAAGTGCTATTTTAGAAAGTAATTTAAATACTGCTATGAAAAGTATAGCTGTAACTGTATTAAATGCTTATATGGAAATGGAAAGAGATCAGTTTGTGAACGCTGATTTCAAACAAAAGCATCCTGAAAGGATTGCACAACGAAATGGCTACTATGAACGTGATTTTATGATTCCAGTCGGAACACTTCATTTAAAAGTACCTAGAACGCGTGATGGCGAATTTACAACTGAAGTTTTTGATCAATATTCTCGCTCTGATCAATCACTGATTTTAGCGATGATAGAAGCTTATATTAATGGCGTTTCAACTAGAAACATCACGAAAATTGTAGAGGCTCTGGCAGGTAAATCTGTTTCGAAATCTACGATTTCAGAAGTTATGAAAAATATTGACCCCGATATTCAAAAGTGGTCGAGTAGACCTATTACTAGTCATCAGTACAGATATGTATTTGTTGATGCCATGCATATTAAAGTTAGAGAGAATAATAAAATAGTTTCTAAAGGCGTTTATATAGCTATGGGAGTAAATGAACTTAAAAGACGTGAAATTATTGGTTTTAAAATTTCTAATCAAGAATCTGAACAGGCTTGGTCTGAGTTCTTTGAAGATTTAAGAATGCGTGGCCTCACAACTCCTGAGCTCATTATTTCTGATGCACATTCTGGTCTTATTAAGTCTATTAAATCACAATTTATAGATTCAACTTGGCAACGTTGTACATTTCATCTTCTTAAAAACATCATTGAAAGATTCCCAAAAAAGAATTCACAAGAGGCAAGAACATTACTTAAATCTATTTTTCAAGCTCCTACATATCAACATGCGCTTGAAAGTAAAAATGAATTTGTAACTAAGTATGAAAATAATCCTAAGTATTCAGAAGCTTTAAATATATTAGATCAGGGCTTCGAAGATGCCACACAGTTTTATAGATTTCCAGCACAACACCATAAGAATATACGAACTACTAACTCTATTGAAAATATAAATATGCAGCTTAGAAAAAGAGAGAAAGTCATTAAGACTTTCCCTAACCTAGACTCAGCTTTTAGATTAATTGGTGCATTACTCATGGATATTCAAGAAAATCTAGATAATGCTAAAAGACCTTTTATTCCTTAAACTTACTACTTATTTTTGAAAAATAAGTAGAGATTAACAAAATGAATCTGCTAAAAATCAAACAGATTTATTTTGTTAATACATTCTAAAAAACCAA
>NZ_JAJNHQ010000034.1:0-812 GCF_022386845.1 Mammaliicoccus sp. C-M13
TTGGTTAAGCCAATCACTCTTTGAAGTACTTTCAGTACTCAATTATTGGAATTAACGTTGACATATTGTCATTCAGTTTTCAATGTTCATTATCTATTTTATAAATGGTGGAGACTAGCGGGATCGAACCGCTGACCTCCTGCGTGCAAAGCAGGCGCTCTCCCATCTGAGCTAAGCCCCCAAAATATTTAATAGAAGTCGGGAAGACAGGATTCGAACCTGCGACCCCTTGGTCCCAAACCAAGTGCTCTACCAAGCTGAGCTACTTCCCGTTATTAATAATGGCGCGCCCGAGAGGAGTCGAACCCCTAGCCTCTTGATCCGTAGTCAAACGCTCTATCCAATTGAGCTACGGGCGCTAAAAATGGTGCCGAGGACCGGAATCGAACCGGTACGATAATCACTTATCGCAGGATTTTAAGTCCTGTGCGTCTGCCAGTTCCGCCACCCCGGCAAGAAAAAATAAAAATGGAGCGGAAGACGGGATTCGAACCCGCGACCCCAACCTTGGCAAGGTTGTATTCTACCGCTGAACTACTTCCGCTAAATCATTATTTTTACAATATTATTAATGGTGAGCCATAGAGGATTCGAACCTCTGACCCTCTGATTAAAAGTCAGATGCTCTACCAACTGAGCTAATGGCTCTAAAACATGGTGCCGGCCAGAGGACTTGAACCCCCAACCTACTGATTACAAGTCAGTTGCTCTACCAGTTGAGCTAGGCCGGCTAAATGGTGGAGAATGACGGGTTCGAACCGCCGACCCTCTGCTTGTAAGGCAGATGCTCTCCCAGCTGAGCTAATTCTCCA
>NZ_JAJNHQ010000035.1:0-638 GCF_022386845.1 Mammaliicoccus sp. C-M13
GATTTGTTTACTTTTTGATTCATCATCTCTCTTTCGAATTCTCTCCGCTTTTTTAAAACCTCATTCTCCATTTCTAAATATTTATTTCGTTCTTTTAATGCTTTAATTTCTGCATCTTTCATTTCATCTTCTGTCATTATAGATTGAGGTTTCCCTTTGCCTCGTCCATCTTCTAAACCAGCATTACCATGATTTTTATATTTTTTCACCCAATTATAAACTTGACCATAAGTCACTGAATATTTATCAGCGATTGTTTTATAATCACTATTACTTTCTATGTAATCTTTAACTATTTCAATGCGTTCTTCTAAATTTGTTTTTCTTGCTTTCATCGTATACACCTCGGGTTTTGGAGAATATGTTTTGTTCTCTTTACCCATAGTATAACGTTTTATCCAGTTTCGAACAGTGCGATCTGATGGGATATTGTATTTAATAGCCAACTGTACAGGTGATATTCCCTTTTCAAAATACTCATTAATAATTTGTAATTTAAAAGATGACGGATACGAGTTATTTTTTGTTTTAGGTAACAATCCATTAACTCCATATAATTTATACCTCTGGTATTTTTCACTTAATAATCTACGATTTGTATTCAATGACAACATTTTTATAACGTTTAAGAAGCTATA
>NZ_JAJNHQ010000036.1:0-548 GCF_022386845.1 Mammaliicoccus sp. C-M13
ATGGTCATTCCGTAATATCCTTAGAAAGGAGGTGATCCAGCCGCACCTTCCGATACGGCTACCTTGTTACGACTTCACCCCAATCATCTGTCCCACCTTCGACGGCTAGCTCCTAATAAAAGGTTACTCCACCGGCTTCGGGTGTTACAAACTCTCGTGGTGTGACGGGCGGTGTGTACAAGACCCGGGAACGTATTCACCGTAGCATGCTGATCTACGATTACTAGCGATTCCAGCTTCATGTAGTCGAGTTGCAGACTACAATCCGAACTGAGAATAATTTTATGGGATTTGCTTGACCTCGCGGGTTCGCTGCCCTTTGTATTATCCATTGTAGCACGTGTGTAGCCCAAATCATAAGGGGCATGATGATTTGACGTCATCCCCACCTTCCTCCGGTTTGTCACCGGCAGTCAACCTAGAGTGCCCAACTTAATGATGGCAACTAAGCTTAAGGGTTGCGCTCGTTGCGGGACTTAACCCAACATCTCACGACACGAGCTGACGACAACCATGCACCACCTGTCACTTTGTCCCCCGAAGGGGAA
>NZ_JAJNHQ010000037.1:0-503 GCF_022386845.1 Mammaliicoccus sp. C-M13
ATTATACGTCGTAAAACCAAACGTTATAAGCCTTTTACTCCTGAAGTTACTGCACAAAACATTTTAAATAGATCATTTAATGAAACTAAGAAAAACAAGAAATGGTTAACTGATGTGACTGAATTTAAATTAAAAAATGGCAATAAAGTATACTTAAGTGCGATTTATGATTTAGGTAGTAAAACTATTTTAAGCTATGAATTGAGTAGTTCAAATAATAACCAATTAGTATTTAACACGCTTGATAAAGCTGTTAAAAAAGTAAAAAATACCAAGGGTATTATATTTCATAGCGATAGAGGGTTTCAATATACTTCTAGAAGTTTCAAGGCAAAATTAAAAGAGCATAAAATGATTCAAAGTATGTCACGTGTAGGCTGTTGTATTGATAATGGACCTATGGAATCAGTATGGGGAATGATGAAAAGTGAAATTTATAAAGGAAATAAGAACTTTTCTTTTATAAATTATGAACAGGCAGTAATAGAATTAGCTAAATATAT
>NZ_JAJNHQ010000038.1:0-473 GCF_022386845.1 Mammaliicoccus sp. C-M13
GGTTCTGTTGCAAAGTAAAAAAATATAGCTAACCACTAATTTATCATGTCAGTGTTCGCTTAACTTGCTAGCATGATGCTAATTTCGTGGCATGGCGAAAATCCGTAGATCTGAAGAGACCTGCGGTTCTTTTTATATAGAGCGTAAATACATTCAATACCTTTTAAAGTATTCTTTGCTGTATTGATACTTTGATACCTTGTCTTTCTTACTTTAATATGACGGTGATCTTGCTCAATGAGGTTATTCAGATATTTCGATGTACAATGACAGTCAGGTTTAAGTTTAAAAGCTTTAATTACTTTAGCCATTGCTACCTTCGTTGAAGGTGCCTGATCTGTAATTACCTTTTGAGGTTTACCAAATTGTTTAATGAGACGTTTGATAAACGCATATGCTGAATGATTATCTCGTTGCTTACGCAACCAAATATCTAATGTATGTCCCTCTGCATCAATGGCACGATATAAATA
>NZ_JAJNHQ010000039.1:0-467 GCF_022386845.1 Mammaliicoccus sp. C-M13
AACGAAATAAATATTTAGAAATGGAGAATGAGGTTTTAAAAAAGCGGAGAGAATTCGAAAGAGAGATGATGAATCAAAAAGTAAACAAATCACGTCATACAAAACGATCAAAGCGCTAAAAAATAAATATCCAATTAAATGGTTATGTAGTGTTTTAGGAATAAATAGATCAAGTTATTATAAATGGACAAATAGAAATCCCTCTAAGAGAGAGATTGAAAATAATACATTAATGGAAGATATCAACGATATCTATCACCAATATCAAGGTATTTATGGTTATAGACGCATTTATATCTATATCCGTCTTAAATTAAATAAACGTGTAAATCATAAGCGTGTTTATAGATTAATGAAACAATTAAAATTAAAAGCAATTATACGTCGTAAAACCAAACGTTATAAGCCTTTTACTCCTGAAGTTACTGCACAAAACATTTTAAATAGATCATTTAATGAAACTAAGA
>NZ_JAJNHQ010000040.1:0-380 GCF_022386845.1 Mammaliicoccus sp. C-M13
TATTAAGCTTGTTGAATTTCGTTAAAAATTCACTCGGTTTTTTGCTTGGTAAAATCTATTTGCTTACTTATCTAGTTTTCAATGTGCAAAATAATAATGGTGGAGACTAGCGGGATCGAACCGCTGACCTCCTGCGTGCAAAGCAGGCGCTCTCCCATCTGAGCTAAGCCCCCGTAATGGGTAATTTAATTTAATTTAATTTAATGGTGGGCCTAAATGGACTCGAACCATCGACCTCACGCTTATCAGGCGTGCGCTCTAACCAGCTGAGCTATAGGCCCATTCTTAATTTGAATGTCAAATAAACATTCAAAACTGAATACAATATGTCTCCGTTATTCCATGACCTCATGGTCATTCCGTAATATCCTTAGAAAGGA
>NZ_JAJNHQ010000041.1:0-380 GCF_022386845.1 Mammaliicoccus sp. C-M13
AACGAAATAAATATTTAGAAATGGAGAATGAGGTTTTAAAAAAGCGGAGAGAATTCGAAAGAGAGATGATGAATCAAAAAGTAAACAAATCGCGTCATACAAAACGATTAAAGCGCTAAAAAATAAATATCCAATTAAATGGTTATGTAGTGTTTTAGGAATAAATAGATCAAGTTATTATAAATGGACAAATAGAAAACCCTCTAAGAGAGAGATTGAAAATAATACATTAATGGAAGATATCAACGATATCTATCACCAATATCAAGGTATTTATGGTTATAGACGTATTTATATCTATATCCGTCTTAAATTAAATAAACGTGTAAATCATAAGCGTGTTTATAGATTAATGAAACAATTAAAATTAAAAGCAATTA
>NZ_JAJNHQ010000042.1:0-372 GCF_022386845.1 Mammaliicoccus sp. C-M13
TGGTGCCGAGGACCGGAATCGAACCGGTACGATAATCACTTATCGCAGGATTTTAAGTCCTGTGCGTCTGCCAGTTCCGCCACCCCGGCAAATAATGGAGCAGAAGACGGGATTCGAACCCGCGACCCCAACCTTGGCAAGGTTGTATTCTACCGCTGAACTACTTCTGCAAGATTAAATGCTTAATTTCTTTAAATAATGCGGGTGAAGGGAGTCGAACCCCCACGCCGTAAGGCGCTAGATCCTAAGTCTAGTGCGTCTGCCAATTCCGCCACACCCGCTAATGGTGAGCCATAGAGGATTCGAACCTCTGACCCTCTGATTAAAAGTCAGATGCTCTACCAACTGAGCTAATGGCTCTAAAACATGGTG
>NZ_JAJNHQ010000043.1:0-290 GCF_022386845.1 Mammaliicoccus sp. C-M13
CCTGTTCCCATGCCGAACACAGAAGTTAAGCTCTTTAGCGCCGATGGTAGTTGGGCTTACGTTCCGCGAGAGTAGGACGTTGCCGGGCAAAATTCAATTTTTGACCCTAGGGTCTTTTTTTCTTGAATAAATTCTTGAAAAAGTTGAATTAGTTATTGACACAAGGTTTTAATAAGAGTATAATTAATTCTTGTGATACAAAATGAACATTGAAAACTGAATGACAATATGTCAACGTTAATTCCAATAATTGAGTACTGAAAGTACTTCAAAGAGTGATTGGCTTAACC
>NZ_JAJNHQ010000044.1:0-271 GCF_022386845.1 Mammaliicoccus sp. C-M13
TATTAAGCTTGTTGAATTTCGTTAAAAATTCACTCGGTTTTTTGCTTGGTAAAATCTATTTGCTTACTTATCTAGTTTTCAATGTGCAAAAAAAATGGTGGGCCTAAATGGACTCGAACCATCGACCTCACGCTTATCAGGCGTGCGCTCTAACCAGCTGAGCTATAGGCCCTATCTATTTTTGAATGTCAAATAAACATTCAAAACTGAATACAATATGTCTCCGTTATTCCATGACCTCATGGTCATTCCGTAATATCCTTAGAAAGGA
>NZ_JAJNHQ010000045.1:0-270 GCF_022386845.1 Mammaliicoccus sp. C-M13
ATCGTGATATATCTGAAATATTAAGGGAACGTGGTGTAAACGTTCATCATTCAACGGTCTACCGTTGGGTTCAAGAATATGCCCCAATTTTATATCAAATTTGGAAGAAAAAGCATAAAAAAGCTTATTACAAATGGCGTATTGATGAGACGTACATCAAAATAAAAGGAAAATGGAGTTATTTATATCGTGCCATTGATGCAGAGGGACATACATTAGATATTTGGTTGCGTAAGCAACGAGATAATCATTCAGCATATGCGTTTATCA
>NZ_JAJNHQ010000046.1:0-244 GCF_022386845.1 Mammaliicoccus sp. C-M13
ATTATTAAGCTTGTTGAATTTCGTTAAAAATTCACTCGGTTTTTTGCTTGGTAAAATCTATTTGCTTACTTATCTAGTTTTCAATGTGCAATGTTGAATGTCAAATAAACATTCAAAACTGAATACAATATGTCTCCGTTATTCCATGACCTTATGGTCATTCCGTAATATCCTTAGAAAGGAGGTGATCCAGCCGCACCTTCCGATACGGCTACCTTGTTACGACTTCACCCCAATCATCTGT
>NZ_JAJNHQ010000047.1:0-209 GCF_022386845.1 Mammaliicoccus sp. C-M13
CTCAGAGTGTCGACAAAGTCTTAGACTTTGCCGGCATTTTTTTATGCGCATGCTTTCCGCGGGCATGTTCTCAGCCTGTAGTCTTCGAATCATGCTGTTCCCGCAGGAGTCAGCGCTAAAAAAATACCAAATATTAACAAACTATTTTATAATATAGATGAAATTTTATTTAGGAGTTGATTCTATGTTAAATAAAGCTGAAGATAAAC
>NZ_JAJNHQ010000048.1:0-201 GCF_022386845.1 Mammaliicoccus sp. C-M13
AAGGAATTGACGGGGACCCGCACAAGCGGTGGAGCATGTGGTTTAATTCGAAGCAACGCGAAGAACCTTACCAAATCTTGACATCCTTTGACCGCTCTAGAGATAGAGTTTTCCCCTTCGGGGGACAAAGTGACAGGTGGTGCATGGTTGTCGTCAGCTCGTGTCGTGAGATGTTGGGTTAAGTCCCGCAACGAGCGCAAC
>NZ_JAJNHQ010000049.1:0-200 GCF_022386845.1 Mammaliicoccus sp. C-M13
GTTCCCATGCCGAACACAGAAGTTAAGCTCTTTAGCGCCGATGGTAGTTGGGCTTACGTTCCGCGAGAGTAGGACGTTGCCGGGCAAATATAAAAATTACATATATAAATGGAGAATTAGCTCAGCTGGGAGAGCATCTGCCTTACAAGCAGAGGGTCGGCGGTTCGAACCCGTCATTCTCCACCATTTAGCCGGCCTAG